>VBOJ01000050.1 GCA_005877775.1 Nitrospirota bacterium
TGGAACCAACCGGCCCAGGAGCCTGTCGGAGAATGCCCATTCTACTGCGGCGAATGATCCATGGTCATCTGCGTCGTTCTCGGCTCGAAACAATCCTCAACGTATTTCGGAGAATACGCCTCCAGTTGTTTCAAGCCTGCGGCCTGGCATTTGGCCACGTCTTATTCGCCTCGTGACGAAGGGCTTCTCCAGCAGGTTCCTTCCGCTCACGCCCTCACACCTGGGCCTTCAGGCGCCGCTCGCTGGTACGACGGATCGTGTCCAACAGAGCGATGTGCTCCTGACTC
Source organism: Nitrospirota bacterium (assembly GCA_005877775.1). Classification (GTDB taxonomy): domain Bacteria; phylum Nitrospirota; class Nitrospiria; order Nitrospirales; family Nitrospiraceae; genus NS-7. Next base: position 288 of record VBOJ01000050.1, read on the forward strand.
CCCACCAGCTCTTTGACCGCGCCCGGAGCGGGCGGGTCGTAGGGGTGAAGGAACCGTTCTTTGGTCTTCGCAATGCGCTGCAGCGATGCCTCAAGCCGAGCCTGCGGGATCGTGCCGTCTTTGACTGCATCATGGATAGCCTCCATCGCGGCCACCTGGCGGTCACGATCTTTGCAGATCAACAGGACGTCGGCGCCGGCGAGAAACGCTTTGATAGCGGCCTCTTCGATCCCATGGTGGTCGCTGATGGCATGCATCTCGAGATCGTCCGTGAGGATCAGGCCCTCAAAGGAGAGTTGGTCTCTAAGCAGCCCAGTCAGGATAGCGAAAGACAGCGTGGCCGGATAGCGTTCATCCAAGGAGGGATACAGGACGTGCGCGGTCATGACCGTCGCCAGCCCGTTTTCGATGGCGTGGCTGAAGGGGCGTAACTCCATCTCGCGCAATCGCCCGAGGGATGCGGTGACCACCGGCAGTTCCTTGTGGGAGTCGGTTGTCGTATCGCCGTGGCCAGGGAAATGCTTGCCGCAAGCGATCACTTTGTTGTCCTGCAAGCCCGCGATTGTGGCGAGTCCCAAGGTGGACACCTGCGTGGGCGTGGCGCCGAACGCGCGGTCGCCGATGATGGGGTTCTCCGAGTTCGTGTTGAGGTCCAAGACGGGAGCTAGATTCATGTTGATCCCAACCGCCCGCAGCTCGGTGGCCGTCGCCGCCGCAGCTGCATAGGTCAGTTCAGTGGAGTCACACTGCCCGAGCACCGCGCAAGGTGGAAAAATCGTAAAGCCGGCGGGAAGTCTCGAGACGCGGCCACCCTCCTGGTCTATTGAGATGAAGAGCGGTTCATGGTGGGCGAGCTTCTGAAGGTCATTCGTGAGACCGAGAGTCTGAGCGGGCGATTCCAGGTTGCGGGCAAAGAGAATCACACCGCCGGGCCGGTACTCGCCCATCAGCGAGACCAGGTCTTTGGAGACCGACGGTCCCGAAAATCCAATCATGAAAAGCTGGCCGACCTTCTCGCGCAACGTCATGGCAAGCCCGCTGACCGTGAGGCTGTCGCCTCGTCGATGAGATATTGGATGAGCAGCCTGGTGCCGATGCCGGTGGGCCCCTTAGGGATGTAGGCCCGCTCCCGCTCGCTCCAGTCGGTGCTGGCAATGTCCAGATGGACCCACGGCCAGTCACCCACGAACTTGCTGAGGAAAATCGCTGCGGTGATCATCCCGCCCCCCCGGCCTCCGATGTTGCGCATGTCAGCCACATCGCTACGGAGCTGCTCGAAATATTCGTCCCAGAGCGGCATTTCCCAGACCCGCTCGCCCGCCTTGTCGCCGGCCTGCTGAATACGCTTCTTGAGCGCGTCGTTATTGCTGAACATGCCGACGGCGAACTGGCCCAGCGCCACCATGCAGGCTCCCGTCAACGTCGCGATGTCAATGATCGCGGCCGGCTTCAGCCGCGTCGCATAGGCCAGCCCGTCGGCCAGGATGAGCCGTCCTTCGGCGTCGGTGTTCTGCACCTCAACCGTTTTCCCTGAAAGCGTGGTGAGAATGTCGCCCGGTTTGATGGCCCGTCCGCCGGGCATATTCTCGGTCGCGGGGAGGATGCCGATGACATGCAGCGGCAGGCGCAAGCGGGAGGCAGCCCGCACAGTGGCCAGGACTTCAGCGCCGCCGGTCATGTCCGCCTTCATCTGTTCCATGTTCTCAGCCGGCTTCAGCGAGATGCCGCCTGTGTCGAAGGTGATGGTCTTGCCCACCAGCACGATGGGCTTCGGGTTCCGACCGTTTCGCCGTGTGCCGCCCTTGCCCCGGTATTCTAGGATGATGAACTTGGGCGGCTCGTGGCTGCCGCGCGCCACTCCGAGGAATGCTCCCATACCGAGTCTTTCTACCTCACGTTGTTCCAGGATCTTGACCCGAATGCCACGTTCTTTACCGATTGCCTTGGCCTCAGCCGCGATCCGGGCAGGCGTCATGATGTTGGACGGATGATTGCAAAGATCGCGCACGAACACCGTGGCTTCTGCGCTGGCGAGTCCACGGCGGATTCCTTCCTTGATCTCAGACAGGTGCTGGGCGCCTGCCTCCACCACAGTCACGCTGGTGAGGTCTTTCGGCTCGCTGTTTTTCTCGCTGCGATACAGGTTGAATTGATAGCACCCAAGGATGGTACCTTCCACCATCGCCTGGGCCAGGTCAACGCGGGACGCGCGGGGAAGGGTGAGGCCCTGCAAGGGCGTGATAAAAGATCGACCCCCGGCCTGACGCACCCGTTTCGCTGCGATGCCCATCGCTTGGCGCACCGAATCCAGGCGTGCGTCCTGCTTCTTCCCAAGCCCCACCAGAAGCACTCGTTTGGCTTGGACCTTCCCCTGTGTGTGGAACAGGACTGTTTGCTGGCTCTTCCCCTCGAACTCGCCGCTCTTCAGGAGATCGCGGAGAGCTCCATGAAGCGCTTTATCCACCAGAGCAGCCTCTTCCTGTAACGAAGCATCTCCTTCGTAATGAGTGAGCACCAACACCTCGGCCGGCTCCGTCTCAATTCGACCTTGCTTCACCTTCACGTCCATTCAGGTCCCCTCGATCACGTTAATCGTGAAGCGTCGTTCGAAAACGCGGATATGGCTCGACTTCTGCCGCTTCACGAGATACGCTTCACGAACGACGGTCCTCTCACACTCCTCGCGCCTCTGGGTCCCAAATATATTTGTGGAGCTGAACCTGGAGGCGGACCGGCAGCCGATCCGCCAGGATCCACTCAGCCATCCGACTCGGCTCCAGCTCGCCGAAGACCGGTCCGAACAGGACCGCGCAACGCGCCTCCAGACGGTATTGGGCGACGATCGAGCCGGCCCACTCGTAATCCGCTCGGTCCTTGATGACGAACTTGACCTCGTCTTTTTCCGTCAGCTGGCTCAGGTTGTCCCAGTGCATGCGCTCGACCATGCCACTGCCAGGACATTTCACATCCAGGATCACGTGTGCCCGTTTGTCCACCGGAGCAACATCAATCGCCCCGCTGGTCTCAACGAGAACCTCGTAGCCTTCAGAGCAGAGCCGCTCGATCAGGAGAAAGGCTTCTTGCTGGTGAAGAGGCTCGCCACCCGTGATTTCCACCAAGCGGCAGCGGTATGTCCGCACTCTGGCCAAGACCTCGTCCAGCGTTAACTCGGTTCCGCCGGAGAAGGTGTACTTGCTGTCACACCACGTACAACGAAGCGGGCACCCCGCAAGCCGGACAAAGACACAGGGCTGTCCCACATAGCTGGACTCGCCCTGGATACTGTGAAAGATTTCGGTAATACGCAAGTTACACACTGGTGCTGAGTGTTGCGTGATGAATGGTGAAGGTGGAGGGAAGAATTCCAAAGCTGAGTCCAGTCATCCGTGCCCTCCATTCAGCAATCGTCACTCAGCACGCATCACTTCCATTGAACGACCGGCCACCCCCGACGGCGGGCAACGCTCGCCATACCCCTGATCGGGTTCACAACCAATGGATGGCCGACTGCCCCGAGCAAGCCCACGTCTCCCGGACTATCGCCATAGGCATAACTGCGACCCAGATCCAGCCCCTGCTGCGAGGCCACTGATTCGGCCAACCGACGTTTGCCTTCTCCGTAAGGAAGGGGTGGGAGAACGTGCCCGGTATATTCATCACCCGCCAGTCCGGTCCTCGCCGACAGAACAGTCTTGACGTCCAGGAAGGCTGCGAGAGGCGCGACCAGAAAATCCAGCGAGGCGGTGACTAGCACACAACAGTGCCCGGCACGCCGGTGCCCCTCTAACGCCGTCACACCATCCTTGGACAGCTTCGGGCAGATCTCCGCATGAATGAATTTTTCTGCCAAGGGTTCAATCGTCGCCCGCTGCTTTCCGACAAGGTAGAGTTTCCGTTCACGCAGCGGGTGAAAGGAGACCGGAGGGATGTGCCGAAGCAGGAACCACAAGCTGTGGACGGCATCGTTGACCCCCACCAGCCCCTCTTTCCAGAGATAGCGTAAGAAGTGGAGCTCAACGGCCAAGCCAGGGACTAAAGTATTGTCCACGTCAAAGAAGGCTCCGACAGAAACGCCGTTATGGGTGGACATGCCCTCTGATTGGATGGTGGGAGGCATTCAACCTCAAGGGGGTACGCTGCGCGCTGGCCAAGTTTCCGACACGTGTTTCTGGTGCGATTCTATCGAAGGGGCGGTTGATTGACAAGCGTTTTAAGGCACTTCTATAATGCGCGCCTGCGCCGAAGTGGCGGAATTGGCAGACGCGCACGTTTGAGGGGCGTGTGGGGTAACCCGTGCGGGTTCAAGTCCCGCCTTCGGCACCATACCTATCTGCCACGCTGGCCGAACACCATCAATCGGCAAGGGACGCCCGGCGAGCGGGCCTCTCCCCTTGTTTCTCACTACGAGCCCTTCACCGACCTTACCGGCAGAATTACTGTTTTATCTGGCTGGCGATTTCGGACAGGTCTTTCGGGTAGAGCACGATCTCGATCCGGCGGTTCGCCGTACGACCTTCTTCGGCGTCGTTGCTGGCCACCGGCCGGTTCTCCGCGTACCCGACCGCCAAGAGGTTGGCCCGGTCCACGCCGCCGTCCTCGATCAGGTAGCGCACCACGTTGGTGGCGCGAGCCGTGGATAATTCCCAGTTGGTCGGATACCGTTCCTTCAGCTTCCCCCGAATTGGCACGTTGTCAGTATGGCCTTCAATCCGGATTTGCTTATCGTTCACTTTTTTCAGAATGTCACTGACTTGCTTTAGGACCTTGAGCCCGGTTGGCTTCACCTGCGCCTGCCCCGAGTCGAAGAGGACGCGGTCCACCATGTTGATGGTCAGACGGTCCCGCACCTGTTTGATCTTAATGTCTCCCTTGGCAATTTCCGCCTGCAGCGACTTGGTCAGGTCTTCGTGGGTTTTCGTCAACCGCTCGATCTCAGCTTCTTTGGCAGCCCGCTCCTGCTCCAAGCGGGCCTTCTCCGCCTCCTCCGCTTTGAGCCGCTCCTTTTCTTGCGCAATGGAGTCCTGTAGCTTGCCGATCTCCTGATCCCGCGCCTCAAGGCGCTTGGTGAGATCGGCCGCCCGCGCCATCTCTGTCTCCAATCCGCCGGCGCGTTTCTGGAGCCGTGCGATTTCCTCCTGCGCCGTCGTGGTCCCGCTCATAAGGTTCTGCTTGTCCTCTTGCAACGTGGCCACCTGCCGTTCCAATTCCTTGGTGGCACTCTGCGCAGCTGCCAATTCGTTCGAGAGGCGGGCCTTCTCATGCTGCAGCGCCTCAATTTCAGCGGCGGTTTGTTGCTTCAGCGCTTCCAGGGCTGCGGCAGTCTGAGCGGTCGCCTTGCGCGCCTGCTCCAAATCCGTCAGCGTTTGCGTATGGGTTCCTTGGCTCACGCAGCCGATGACTGTGGCCATACAGAACGTGAGCGCCACTGCTCCAGTGAAGTATCTCATGCTTCCCTCCAATTTTGTTTTGCCGGTCTTAGCCAGAGATAAATGCCGAAACGATCCGAGCAACGTGTACTCCGCCCAGGGAACGGACGTAGGCCAGCCTACCTTGGCGCTCCTGATCACTCACGAGTCCACGCCACAGCTATGCTTGTCCCCCTCCGTCGGCGATCGCGGATAGAAGCTCCTGGTCCTGTTTGGGCTGGGAGCGGCTTGCATTGGCTCTCGTGCAAAGCTGAGTCTCGGTGAGGGCTTCACACGAACGAGGCGGCTCCACATCTCCGAATTCTTGGACAGGGGAATCCCCAGGGCTATGGAGGGTCACTATAACCCTCCGTGCGAAGTCTCTGCAAGATCCGCCTTCGCACGGTAGGCGAGAGCGCGACGAACTTCACACCCATTCCCTGGGAGAATTCGTACTGGTCGGCCTTCGGGCAGATCCACGCCACAATACCTTTGGCCTCAAGCCATTCCAACGGCGACTCGGGTAGGGCAAACTCTACTACGATTTTGGTCCCAATTGGAAGTGGGTTGCTGCTTTCGATGAAAAGACCGTCAGGTCCGATCCTGGAGGCCTGGCCGTTAAAGCGATCTCCCTCAGAGGTCGTGTACCTGACAATAGCGACAGTGGCAGACGTTCTCGTTGTGGTCACTTGGGTCCTCAGACTCCAACACGGTCAGAACCTGCTCGTACTAAGTGTGCGAGTCGGTCCGCAAGCTGTAAAAAATGGATCGGGCCAGATCCTTGATTCAGGCTGGCCCGATCCGTTGAAGAGGCGTGCAGGAGTAGTTATCCCGCGAGGCTCAAAACCCTATTTCGCTTTGTCGATGACCAGCGTCCCGTCTTCCTGAATCGCTACGCTGGCTCCTCCTATCTTTATCTGTTCACTGTGCGCCGTTAGAGGTAGTGACGGATCTGGCATAACCGTCCTGCGATATGGTCGCCATCACCTTGTCGCCAACCTTGATGGCGCCGTTCCGTTTGGTGTCCTTGTCTACCTTCACAAGGGTTCCCTTACCGTTACCCTCCTTGACCACAATTAACTCTTCTGTGGCCATAATCACTTCCCCCTTCACGGTCTGGGAAGCAGTGGCCGAAGGAGCCTGTGCCTCCTCGGCCGCGGAGCCAAGGCCTTCCATTGCGCTGATGGCGGTCAACACGACAAACGCGACCTGTGCAATTTTCAGAAACTGGAAGTTCATGCAGGCACCTCCCGTGTCCGGATCCCTCGAAGCATGGCGCAATCATCTGGTTGATTGAACCGGCTATCCTTTGGTGGGGGAGTTTCTCCGGGCCGCTGGTCAGGTCTGTACTGTCTGGTACGATGCATAGGTCGAGAGCTATCGTTGAGGTTGATTTCGGGGAGCCGGGATAGCGGGCACGGAACAGCCCCCTCGACTTGATTACTTCCCGCCCTTGTCGTCCTTCTTCTCGTCTTTCTTCTCGTCACCAGCGAACAACTTCGGACCGCCGGTTTTCTTGTCCTTGTCCTGTTCATCCGTCGGAGCCGGAGGATCAGCCGCGTAGGTCAAGGTGGTGACCGTGCCGAAACTCAGCAGCACCGCAAGCGCCATGAATCCAGCTAGCCTCTTCATAGCGAACCTCCATGCTTGTTATAGGGTTATGCGGCATCTCTAGAGATGCCGCTAGCTTAACATCCCATTTACAACTTAGATCCGTAACACAACCACAAGATTTCGACCAATTGACAAAAATGCCGGTCAGGACCGAAAATTGTACGGTGGCACCTGTGGCTCAAGGGCACGGGGTTATGGCATACTCGACCAGACCGGAGACGAGGTGACGGAGTGGGGGAACGCCAGCTCTTGTCCACCAGACTCAGTACGCTGGTATCAACCGTCGAAGAGTTTGATCGCTTAGCGGCAGAGGTCTTGCCGGAACTACTAGACCGCGCGACAGGCCATGCCCGGCGGTTCCTGCGCGAAACGGGGCAATGGGCGGACGACATCAGCCATGAGAAGCTTGCGCTTCGGTGGGGTTATGAACTCCTGGAGCGGTTCCTGGTCAGTGGGCGGACCGAAGTGCCGTGCCGGCCCTTCTTTCTCCTGGACAGCATTATTGCGAAATACTTTAGCCAACCTGAGCCGCTCTGCTATCACAAAGACCTCCTCTCGCCGTTGGGTCGTTTTCTCGAGGGGATGACCTCGCGGGCAGTGGTCAGCCGCGATGCGTTGATGGCGCTCTTCTACCACTTATACGGATTCAGCCAGGGGCAGGTGGTGAGAATCCTGGGTCTGGGGACCGTAGAAAGCCAGCGCGTTTATAAGAACTTCGAACGTTGGCGGCAAACCGGATGGCAACGGGCTGTGTCGGAGAGCGGTGTAAGTGAAATGGAATTGCGCCAGATTGAGGAGGATAAACACCGTCAGCCAGAACGACTCAAGGCAGAGGCGGATCGTCTGATCCGGCTCGTCCAGACCCATTATCGGAGGAGCGAACCAGAACATTTCCCCTGCCTTACCCATCAGAAATGGGCTGACCTCTTTGAACAAGATTACGACTTCGACTATCGGGTGTGGCATTTGGCCATGTGCCGAGACTGCCTAGTCGATGTGTATGAGCTCCGGCAGGACGAACTCATAGATATACAGTCACCGCAAATTGACCTGCGGCTTCGTCCGCTGCAGAAGGGCGGCATCGTGAGCTTGTTCTGGACTCAGCAAGGAGGCGGCAATGGACATCCAGGAGGACAGTCAGCTCAGCGCCTATCGCGAACGTCTGCTTGAGGCGCTTCGCCATCCGTCTCGTCAAGCCAGGGAGGACCCTGGGTTGCTGCAGGTGTTTGTGAACCATGAGTGCATCGGTACGCTGGACTGCAGCCACGCGGATCCCACGTTGGTCTTTGCCAGCCACGAACGGCCGATTCAAACTATTGAGATCCGCACTGAGGCAGGGTTGCTGGTCGGCAGCTTCTGTGCACAAGATGTCGGTGCGAAGGCGGTCCGGTTTCCTGTCGGACGGCACGCGATCGAAATGAGCGTGCACACGCGGCTGGACGGCGGGATCATCAGGATGAAGTACCAGGCGGCGAAGGGCTGGCGGCACCGTCTCCACAGTGCGGTGGCGAGCTTCATGGGAGGTCTTCCAGGGCTGGACCAGCGAGAGCATGCCTGGACGAGAGCCCTGGCCGTAACCCAGGTGGTTCTAGCCCTGGCGGTGCTGTTCCTAGTGGCGGATCGCGTGGCGGACCTCGCGAAGTCTCAGGCGACCGTCGTGCAGGTGTCGCCTATTTCTATCCCTTCCAACACCAGTCAGGCCATCTCATCGGAAGCCTTGGCTCTCCAGGAGCAGAAACTCGTCCGGCTTATGCAAGCCCAGGAAGCGGCGTTGAAGACTCTGCAGACGCAGCAAGAGGAAATCGTACAGGTCAGCCGAACCGTGGAGGCTGTGGCTAAGGCTCAGCAGCAACTTCGCTCCAACCTCTTGACCGTGCAGCAACGGGGAGCTGACTCCAAAGGAGTGACGCCAAGTAAGCTCAACAACCTGTTGCTGGCTGAACTACGCAATGCGGCGGCTGAGCGCAAACAGATGCACCAACAGATTCAAGAATTGACAGCCGGCAAGGAAGCACTCAGCAGCGCGCTGGTTGCCCTCGAGACTCGTAACCGCGTGCTGGAACAGAACCGTCCGCCGCAACAGTCGGCCGGGCCGAAGCTCGCCTCCGGACCGGACCCGGAGAAACCTGCCGTGGCAAAAGCGACCGAGGGTGCGCCTCCATCCCCCACCGCACCGGCGCAAGTGGCAGAAGCTCCCCGGGCTAACTTGTCACAGCCCTTCACCTTTTGGGTCTCCTTCCAAGACGGCACCTCTGAGGCCAGCATCGAGCAGTTGATCCAGGAAATCCACGGGCGCAAAGGCCAAGTCAGCGCCGGCTGGTACAATGTGGAGGTGACACTGCCTCAGCCACAGCCGCCTGACGGGTTTATGGAATCGCTGAGAAAGGCGAAGATCGTGAAGGCTGTCACGACGAGCAGGAATATCCCACCCGGTCAATAACCGCGAGGTTTATCCGGTCAAAAGAGCGGGGACGGCTGTTTGGCGTACCCTTGAATAGATAGGCTACGTCCCGCCTTTATCATCCTTCTTTTCATCCATTGAGTCGGGCTCGGCCTTCGGACTATCTATTTCTTGTCCTTGGCCTAGCCTTCGGTTGGAACAAGCTCTGGGGCCGCCGCGAATGTCACGATTCCGATCCCAAAGCTCAGCATAACCGCCAGCGCGATCAACCTGATCGACTTTTTCATTTCATGTCCTCCTGATGCGAATGGATGGTAAAATTGGGAAGAGTCTTCTACGAGTATGCATCGGGCGATCGAGATCGTCCCGCATATGGTGGGGCATTGGGTAGGTCCCACTCTGAGAGCAAACAAGGGAAGCACCGAATGTCCTGAACGCACCCCCGTAGACTTGATACATGATTATTCAATGGCTTTTGAAAATCTACCAACCCTATGGTGTAGAGGGACTGACGGTAATAAAATCCTTCCGGGAAATTCGCCACCCGTAATAATCCTTGTTGATTTAGGGTAGGCCGAGCTTGTATGAGTTTCCCTACTGGACTGGAGGGGAGACCTCCACAGCTCTGGATCCTGATGACAGCCAACGTTCTCTCGGGAGCTAAGCATGTCGGATTTTCATCAGAATGGCGTGGTAACCGTGCTGCACCGCTTGGGTCCGCCGAACGTTGACCAACTCGAGGAGGAGCTCCAACGTCACGCCACGGTGAATCCAATTGCCTTGGTGTTGCCTTCCCTCTACGCCGAACTCCAACGGCCTGCACTCAAGACAATCGTCGAGACCTTGAAAGAGGTCCGCTATCTCAACGAAATCGTCATCTCGCTGGACCGTGCCTCCGCCTTGGAATTCCGCCTGGCAAAGGAGTACTTTTCAGCGCTCCCGCAGCGGGTGCGGCTCATCTGGAACGACGGCGCCCGCATTCAAGACATCCTGAAGCTGCTGGTTTCACACGAGATTGACGTCGGTCTGCCAGGGAAAGGTCGAGGCTGCTGGACCGCCTTCGGATACGTGCTCGCTCGCCGGCAGAGCAAAGCCATCGCTTTGCACGATTGTGACGTACTGAGTTACAACCGTGAATATCTGGCGCGGTTATGTTACCCGATTGCCAACCCGAACCTCGGCTACGAGTTCTGCAAGGGCTATTACAGTCGCGTGACAGACCGCCTCCACGGCCGGGTCACTCGCCTCTTCATCACGCCTCTGATCAGAAGCCTCCAGCAACTGGTGGGGCCTCACCCGCTGCTGACCTTTCTAGACAGCTTCAGATATCCGCTGGCCGGTGAATTTGCAATGGTCCGGGATCTGGCGTGGATCAACCGGATCCCAGGCGACTGGGGACTCGAGGTGGGCGTGTTGGCGGAGGTCTACCGAAATTGTGCCTTGCGTCGGATCTGCCAAGCCGATATTGCGGACGCCTACGAGCACAAACACCAGGCTCTGTCGGCTGATAATCCGAACGCAGGGTTGCTCAAGATGTGCATGGACATCACCAAGTCGTTGTTCCGGAATCTGGCCAGCGAGGGGGTGGTCCTGTCAGAGGGGCTCCTCAAGACACTGCAGGCCACCTATCTGCAAGCTGCCCAGGAGGCCATTAGCCGGTACGAGAATGACGCCGCCATCAACAGCCTGAAGTTCGATCGGCACCAAGAACGGACCGCGGTCGAGGCCTTTCTCAAAGGCCTCAAGCTGGCCACGGACGGATTTCTGGAGGACCCGCTCGGGGTGCCGATGATCTCGAACTGGAGTCGTGTGGCGGCCGCGGTGCCCGACATTTTCGGCCTCCTCATCGAGGCGGTTGAAGAGGACCATGAGTGGAATCCCGCGGCGGAGGCTGAACAGGCTCGTGCATGACCGCCGCAGCGACTCCCCTCACGCCAGAGACCGAGGCCAAAGTCCAGGAGATCGGCGAAACGGACGTTCTGGTCGGCATTCCCAGTTATAACAACACCGACACGATCGGCCATGTCGTCCGCGCAGTCAGCGCCGGACTGGCCAAATACTTTGCCCGATCGCGAGTGGTCTTGGTCAATTCAGACGGTGGCTCGTCTGATGGCACGCCCGAAGCTGTCTCCCGAGCGGTAGTGGACCTCGGAACCCTGCTGATCAGTGAGCAGCAGAGTCCGCTGCACAAGATCATCACGCCCTACCATGGAATCCCCGGGAAGGGCAGCGCGTTTCGGACCATCTTCGAGATCGCGAGGCGGCTGAAGGCAAAGGCCTGCGCGGTCGTGGACTCAGATCTCCGAAGCATCACGCCGGAGTGGATCGAGTTGTTGGCCCGGCCAGTGTTGGAGGAAGGCTACGACTATGTCGCACCCTACTATCTCCGTCACAAATACGACGGAACCATTACCAACAGCATCGTCTATCCCCTGACCCGCGCCCTCTACGGCCAGCGCATTCGCCAGCCGATTGGCGGTGATTTTGGCTTCTCCGGGAGGCTGGCGGAACATTATCTGGAGAAACATGTCTGGGAATCTGATGTGGCCCGCTTCGGCATTGATATCTGGATGACGACAGAGGCGATCGCCAACGGAGCGAGGGTCTGTCAGAGCTTTTTAGGGGCGAAAATCCATAACCCCAAGGATCCAACTGCCGATCTCTCGGCTATGCTGGTTCAGGTCATGGGAGCTGTCTTCGCTTTGATGGAAGAGCATCAACCAGTCTGGGGGGGAGTGAAGGGTTCGAATCCCGTCAAGCTGTTTGGGTTCCAGTACGATGTCGGCGTCGAGCCGGTCAACGTCAACGTGGATCGCATGATCAGCAGTTTCCGGCAGGGCCTCGCTGATCTAGAGCCAATCTGGAGGGAGATGCTGGCGCCGGGTACGGTCGAAGGGCTCCTTCCCTTAAAGGACTGTCCACTCCAGGCCTTTCGCATTCCCGACGGGCTCTGGGCTCGACTCGTTTATGATGTCGCTGTGTCCTATCACCATCGTGTCATGCCACGCGAGCACCTGCTCAAAGCGTTCACACCGCTCTATCTGGGGCGCACAGCGACGTTTGTGCTGGAGACACAAGGACTCACATCTTCCGAAGCTGAAGGGCGGATTGAGTCACTCTGTCAAGCCTTCGAGGACCGCAAGCCGTATCTGGTAGAACGATGGGGCGCAGGACGCGAGTAGCGTATAGCCAATAGCGAACAGCTCTGAACCCGAAGTTGTGCAGGCCCTGCTGGCTCTTCGCTATCAGCTCTCGAGGAGGACATCATGAAAGAATTCTGGGAGAAAGCCCTGTTGGGACCGCTGGAGACGTTGAGCAGGAGTGTGCTCTCGGTACTGCCGAATGTGCTCGCCATGTCTATTATCTTGTTGGTTGGGCTCGCGGCTGCCTGGTCGATCGGTCTCGTGGTGGAGCGGCTGCTGCGCGTGATCGGATTAGACCATCTCACCAACCGGCTCGGAGTGAATGCTGCCTTGACGCGTGGCGGAGTCAAGGCCGATCCCTCCCATCTGGTCGGCCGAACGGTCTATTGGCTGGTGGTGGCATTTGCGGTCCTGGCTGGGTTGGGGGCACTGAATCTCCAACCGCTCAACCAGTTTGCCCAGTCCTTTCTGGCCTACCTTCCGCGCCTGTTCACCGCCACGCTGATTCTGGTGGCCGGCTACCTGCTCTCGAACTTCGTCTCGCAGGCCGTCCTGATTGCCGCGGTCAATGCGGGCATTCCGCCCGCACGGCTTGTGGCAGCCTGCTCACGATGGGGCGTTCAACTTGTCGCAGTGGCCATGGCCCTGGAGCAACTCAGTATCGCGCAGAACATTGTGGTGGTGGGGTTTGGAATCATGTTCGGCGGTATCGTCATGGCTGCGGCGATCGCGTTCGGGCTGGGCGCGAAGGATCTGGCCAAGGAGTTCCTCGAGCAACGGCTCAGCAATAAATCTCGAGATCGCGCTCCCGATGATCTGCGGCATCTCTGAAGTGAGAGGTGGATAACATGGCTGCAAGGAGAAAGCACCCGACCGATCACATGCGGAGTCGCCCTCCCGATCCACATCGCTCTGAAGAGTGGTTGGGAGGCGAGGCGCATGTGCGTTTTCAGCGAGGGCGGAGTTGGCGCGACCTGTTTCAAAGCCATCGAAAAGGTATGGCCGGCTTGGCCTTGGCCTTTCTGGTCGGGATCGCAGTCGGGACCGGCGTAAGCATCCTGACCAATCACAGACGGTAGAGCAGAATGGTTCGAGGACATTCACCCATGGGCGCCCGGCGTGCTGGGAGCCCTTTTCGCTTCGTGAGTTGCATGGAGTTGCGGGAAGTCATGGGCCAGCGAGCCATGGACGAGCAACGGTTGCTCGAGCTCATCGAGGAGATCCCGGCGGACAGCATTTACTACCATACCCACAGCTATTATCTGAGACACGCCTATGCTCAGGGGCTGTTCCCGAACGATTTCGCGACCTGGGTGACGCTGCACGCACATGATAGAGTGCTGGGAGAACAGCTAGGCATTCTCGACCCCTTCGAGTTCGACGGCATCGAGCAGCTCCGCGGCGAGATCCTGGCGATTATGAGCGAGCATCTGAGCCACATCAAAACCCTCCCGCGCGCGACAACCGGCGAGCCATTCGAGTTCATGCGTTCGCACGTGATCGAGGCTGATCTGGGCCTGGAGACCTGGACGCTTCGGGAATTTCGCGATGCCCTCGCTCACGTGGAGGTCGGGGCAATCTACAACCACGTCTGTGAAGCGCGGTTGCGAAAGGGACGGCTGTCCGGCGATTTCGCCGATTGGCTGTCCGCGGAAGATGGGCTAGGCCTGCAAGAATTGGCTGCGCGGGTTGCGAAGGTAGGCTGCCTGGGGGTGAGCTTGGAGGGAATACGGGAACAGATCGTTCGGTTGTGCGACCGGGAGCTTGCCGCCCGATGAGAGCGATGCTCGAACAGTATCGAGAGGTGGCCCCACGGGGGACCGTGGAGTTCCTGCGGCAGCTCGGCCAGCGAGTCGAGGGCAAACGCATGTTGCACGTCAATTCCACCCGTCAGGGCGGTGGGGTGGCCGAAATCCTTCAGCGGTTAGTGCCCCTGCTTGAGGAACTCGGGGTCAAGACCAGGTGGGAGGTGATGACAGGATCCGACCTGTTCTATCGGACGACCAAAAGTTTCCATAACGCGCTTCAGGGAACCAAGCAGCGGATCACGGCGGAGATGTACGAGGCCTACCTTGAGTGCAACCGCGAGAATGCAAAGCGGTTGGACTTGGAAGCGGATGTCGCCATGATCCACGATCCTCAGCCCGCGGCCCTGATCGAGGCTCGTCCTGAGGGCTCGACGTGGATCTGGCGATGCCACATTGACGTCTCGACACCCCAGCGGTCGGTCTGGCACTTCCTCCGCCCTTACCTGGTCCGGTACGATGCGGCCATCGTCTCGCTGCCTAAGTTTGCCCAGCGGCTGCCAATCCCCCAGTTCTTGGTCTATCCTTCTATTGACCCGCTGAGCGACAAGAATCGCGATCTGACGCCAGAGGAGGTTGACCAGATCCTCGCAAGGCTGGGCGTGCCGCGAGATAAACCGATTCTGCTTCAAGTGTCGCGGTTCGACCGGTTTAAGGATCCAGTTGGGGTCGTTGAGGCCTACCGGCTGGTAAAAAAGAGTCACGACTGCCGTCTGGTGCTGGCCGGTGGGACCGCCACGGATGATCCCGAAGGAGCAGAGGTCCTTGCGGAGGTGCAGGAAGCAGCAGGTGCTGACTCAAACGTGCATCTCCTGCTCTTGCCCCCTACGGCCAACCTCGAGATCAACGCATTACAGCAGGCTGCGACGATCGTGTTCCAGAAGTCCACGCGAGAGGGATTCGGGCTGACGGTCGCGGAAGCGCTCTGGAAGGGCAAGCCGGTCATCGGAGGCGAAACCGGTGGCATCACGGTTCAGATCATTCCTGGTGCGACAGGATACACGGTGAACTCTCCGGAAGGGGCCGCGTTCTACGCGAAACGCCTCCTCAACGAACCGGACCGGATGGCTGCCATGGGCCGGCAGGGAAAGGAGTATGCCCGCCATCGATTTCTCATCACCCGACATCTCCAAGACTACCTCGGTCTAATGATCCATCTTGGATAAAGCCGACGTTCAGCCGAACCCTCCACCACAGTGGATAGATCCTGCTCGTCCCCTGAGCAGGCAGTGAGTGCCGCTGAGCGCTAGATTTTGCGGTGCTCGCCTGCCGACACCCTATCGGTTCCGATTCGACATTCTCCACAAGAGATCAGCTTTTTTATCCATTGGGCAGTGGCTAGTGCTCCTGTTACCCTACCGGTATGGTGATGATCAGGCCGACTGAGAAAGTCAGCAACCCACCCACCCCCCAAGCCTCACAGGAGGGGAGAGCATGAAGCAATTCTTTCATGTGCTAATCGCGGTGAGCCTGACGGTCGGAGGCATGACGCGGATGGTAGCCGATGATGTCGTGCTGGCGCAGACGGCGCCTCCTTTACAAATACAAACTCTGAAGGGGCAACTGTTTGCCATACAGGGAGAGGTCTATGTGTTGAGGGACGCTGCCGGAAGATTCGTGAGAGTGCGGGTTGACTAGGACACGAAGAAGGTTCGCCCCCTTGTTGCCGGAGAGAAGATCGAGGCACAAGTGTCCCAGGACGGCCGTGCGCTCTCGCTGAGGCCGGCTCAGTAGCGTGCCTCCAACGATCAACCAGAAAGGAGCAACAATGAGAATTGCTCAGATCGCACCCCTGTGGGAAAGCGTCCCGCCCAAGTGTTATGGAGGGACGGAGCGGATTGTGTCTTATCTGACCGAAGAATTGGTTCGACTGGGCCACGATGTGACGCTGTTTGCCAGTGGTGACTCCAGGACAGCTGCTCGGCTCGATCCGGTCTGCCCTCAAGCGCTTCGCCTGAACTCCGGTATATTCCATCGCGATGCACCGTTCATCCTCATGTTGGAACGAGTCTTCCGTCTCTCAGGGGAGTTCGACCTCATCCATTCGCACCTGGACCTGTTGGGGTTCCCACTCTGGCGCCGGTGCAAAGTTCCGGTCATCAGCACGCTACACGGACGGTTGGATCTGCCCAATCTCATCCCTGTGTACCATGAGTTTGCCGACATGCCGCTGGTCTCGATCTCCAACGCCCAGCGCCGACCGCTCCAATGGGCAAACTGGCAAGCCACGGTGCATCACGGCCTGCCACGCGACCTCTACCGGTTCCATCCCGAACCGGGAAAGTACCTTGCGTTCCTCGGGCGCATCGCGCCAGAAAAGCGGCCTGATCACGCGATTGAAATCGCAAAACGAGTGGGGCTTCCGCTGCGCATTGCGGCCAAAGTGGACCCGGTTGATCGCAACTACTTTCACACCGAAATCGAGCCGCTGCTCGACCATCCCCTGGTCGAGTACGTCGGCGAGCTGACCGACGCCGAGAAAGATGATTTTCTCGGGGAGGCTTACGCACTCATGGCGCCCTTTGACTGGCCCGAGCCGTTCGGGCTCGTGTTCATCGAATCGCTGGCCTGTGGGACGCCGGTTCTGGCCTATCGCCGGGGTTCGATCCCGGAACTTATCGACGACGGCATCACCGGCTTCGTCTGCGAAGGCCCAAGCAAGATGGCCGCGGCCGTCGAGCAGGTGTCCTTGATCGACCGGCACCGATGCCGGCAAGCCTTTGAGGACCGATTTACGGTGGAGCGGATGGTACAAGATTACCTCGCAGTCTATGAGGATATGGTGGGCCAGGTTGGAGCCTTCACCGTTCCCGACAGAAGCCGATTCATTCAAAGACCCTCAGTCACCGTTCAAGGTCTGTCGTGATCCCGACGAACGCAAACGAGATGGGGAACAAGGCCGCCCGGGGCGAAATCCCGGTGGCGCCCCCGAGGCTTCCTCCTTTGGGATGGCGACTGGTCAACACACGGGATTTTGGTCTGCTCTTTTCCGGCCAAGTCATCTCCCAGATCGGGGACAGTCTGAACAAGGTGGCGCTGCTCTGGTTCGTCTATGAGCTCACCGGTTCGGCGATCAAGATGACGGTGATCGGACTGCTGCAGACGATCCCTCCCCTCTTGTTTGGACCCGTGATCGGCGTGTACCTGGATCGTCTCCCCAAGAAGGCGGTCATGATCTGGGTCGATCTGGTTCGGACCCTGATGATTCTGTGCATTCCTGTGCTCTATGCGATGAATGCACTGACCCTGGCGCGGCTGTACCTGTTCGTGTTCCTGATCGCGATCGTGTCGACCGTCTTCGGGCCCGCCCTGGCTTCGGCAGTCCCCGACCTCGTCAATCGGTCACAGCTCACCTCGGCCAATGCCCTGATCCAAAGCACGACTTACATCGGAATACTAGTAGGCCCGGCGGCTAGCGGACTGGGCATCGCCCTGATTGGGGCACAGAACGTGCTGTACATTGATGCTGCAACCTTCTTCATCTCGGCTCTCTGCCTGATGCCGATTCGGGTCCGGGCCTCTGGCGCCGCGACCGGTCAGTCAGCGGTCCCGCAGACGTTCGCGCACGAGTTGCTCGTCGGATTTCGGTTCGTGTTTCTCCAACACCGGCCGGTCTTCCTCCTCATGATGACGGCCACCTTCTACAGTCTGGGAGCCAGCGCCTTCGTCTTTCTCCTGCCCGTCTTCGCGAAGCAGGCGCTGCGCGTCGGACCAGTCGAGCTCGGGGTGCTCTGGTCAGCGCTCGGCGTTGGGATGTTGGTGACCTCCGCCTGGCTGGCCTGTGTCAAGCAGGACGGTCTCCGTAATCGGTTGCGCATGATCTCCGGCTCGATGGCCATCGGCGGGCTGGCGGTCTGCTGGCTCAGCCTGCTTGAGACACCCCTCTTGGCGAGTGTCCTGATGATCATCATAGGAGGCAGCACGGCTCTCTTCACGCCGATCGTCTGGGCCTTGCTACAGGAAATGACCCCAGCGCACCTGCTGGGCCGCGTGTTCACGACGTTCAGCACCGGGAGTATGTCTTCCGCCATGGCCGGCATGGCTGGCTTCGGTTGGGCGGCCGACAGGGTCGGGGCTGCCGCCAGCCTCATCGGCATCGGTCTGATCCTGCTTGGAACCGCGACCGTCGCAGCCCTGATCAGCCGTCACTGCGGCGGCCCGCGTCTGACCGGGGTCATGTAGCTGGACCTGGGGCTCCATATGAATGAGGCAAGAGACAGCAACTCAACAAAGGAGGAACCAATGAGCAATCCAACACAAGACGTGCTGGTCACCGGACTCATCTTCGCCATGGGCCTGCTGGCAGGGGCAGCAACCGGCCTTTTGCTAGCTCCGAACTCGGGAAGCCACACTCGTCGGCAGCTTCGTAGTTTGGCTGATGACATCGGCGAGCATGCCAGCCGTATCGCTGAAGAGGCGTCGGAGGCGGTCAACGAGATGTTCGAACATGGGAGATGTCTGACCCGATGACGGGGAATGACTGGATGAGGAGGGACCCCATGACATGCCTACGTTGTCGTGGCTTGATGGTTCGTTACTGGTTCATGGAACTGTTGGACGAGACTGGTCAGGAGCACTGCCGAGGATGGCGCTGTGTCAACTGCGGAGATCTCCTGGATTCTGTCATCCTGCAAAACGAAGCTCGGCGTTCAGTCAAGGCCTCGGCTGCCGCTTTGAGAACCTGAGACCAGCCTCTTCAGAAGAGAGGCGGTGATGCCTCCCAAGGCATGCGGGCGGCGCTCGCGCGTCTTGTGCCTTGGTTCTTGGTCTCCGCTGAGACCAGGGGGCAGGACACCCGCTGCGAAGCGAATCAGTCCGCCGGAGTCAAGGTGTTACCGGAGGGCCGCAACCTTGAAGCAGAAAGACTTGTTCTGGCAGCCATCGCACGGGCCGAACAATTCTGAAAACAAGACATCCGTCTTGCGCAAGCACTCAACGATTTAGGCATGGATTCCACCCCGCAGGGCAAGAAGGTCGAGGTGGAGCCCCTCTTCCCTCGGTCCCTAGAGATCATTCAAGGGACCATGGGACCAAGACAGCCGAACAGGGCGAGCCCTCCGAGGAACCTTGGGATTCTCTACCCCACGCCAGGGAAGTTTGTGCAGAGTCTGAACCCTTTTCCCCGCCAAACCTTCGCAATCAATCCTGCATCCCTTGAGCCGGATCACCCTGAAGTCGCCGTTAACTTGAGGATCTTGGCCGGGTTCTCCGCCTCGCAGGGGAACCATCCGAAGACGGAACACCTCGTCAGGAAATCTCTAGGAATCCAGGAGAAAGTCCTTGGGCCAGAACATGTGGAGGTGGCCGCAAGTTTGGAAGGTTTCGTCGCCCTCTTACGGACCACGCATCGGGACGAAGCAGCAAAAGAGCTGGAGGTCCGCGCTCGCAAGATCCGCGCAAAGGAGGCATAGAAGAACCCTGTCAAGTAGGACTGCAGCGATTGCCCGCTTGAGCCTGCCATCCGATACCAGTTGCACAGACCCAGCATCTTGCCGAGGACGTCATTCACAGGACCCAAGATATTGGGGTTGACGTGGAGGTCCTGAAACCTCGAAAATGATCGGCGTTGGGAATAATCCGCTGATGCGAAGAGTTGAGCCGGACGCTGCTGCCTAGTTTTCCAAGGAAAGCAAAGTGGAAAGGTTATCCGGATCCAATCTGATCATCGTGTCAAACCGGGAACCCTATGAGCACCGACGGCTCAAGGACCGCCTGGTTTGTCGGCGGACTGACGGGGGGCTCACCTCGGCGCTGGACCCGGCGCTGCGCCGCCTCGGGGGGACTTGGGTGGCATGGGGGAGCGGTGAGGCAGATCGAGGTGCCGTTGGGCCTGGAGCCGTCGTCGAGGTTCCACCAGAGTCTCATTCTCACACCTATAGGCTCCGACGGGTCTGGCTGAGCCGAGATGAGGTGAAGGGTGGGTACGTCGGCTACGCGAGCGAGGTGCTCTGGCCGCTTTGTCACGTGACACTGGACCGCGTGGCCTATCTGAAGGCCTTCTGGAACGGCTATCGCGCCCTGAACCATCAGTTCGCCGACGCAGTCCTGGAGGAGTTGCGCGAACGACCTGGGCCCGTGTGGGTCCACGACTTTCAGCTGGCTTTACTCCCTGGATTGCTCAAGCAGACGGCCCCGGATACGAGGGTGGCACTGTTCTGGCACATCCCTTGGCCCGGGCCGGATGTATTCCGTATCCTGCCGGAACGCCGTGAGCTGCTCGAGAGTCTGTTGGCGGCTGACTGCCTGACCTTTCAAACCGCCGGGTATGTCCGGGAGTTTGCGGAGTGCGCCCATCAGTTCCTAGGAGCGGAGGTGGGCAGGGCCCCCGACGGGGTCCAGTACCGTGGCCACATGACCAAGCTCACGGCACAGGCCATCAGCGTGGACTTTCGTTCTATTTCTGATATGGCCAAGACGGCCGAGGTGGAAAGTCTCATGACCCTTGCGCGCCGGCGGCTTGGCCTTGGTCAGGGCATCCGCATGGGACTCGGTGTGGACCGGTTGGATTACACCAAAGGCCTGCTCAAACGCCTCTGGGCCCTGGACACGTTCTTCACTCGTTACCCCCACTACCGTGGCAAGTTCACCTTTGTCCAGATCGCGGTGCCGACCAGGAGCGAGGTGGAGGCCTACCGTCGCTATCGGGAAGTGATCAGGGAAACTGCCTCGGAGATCAATGCGCGCCATTGCCGCGGGGGCTGGCACCCGATCGAGTATCTCGAGGGCCGGATCGGATTCTCCACGCTGGTCGCGTACTACCGAATGGCGGACCTCGCGTTGGTCAGTTCCGTGTATGACGGAATGAATCTGGTGGCGAAGGAATATGCCTCGTCCCAGGTGGATGAGCAGGGTGTGCTGCTGGTCAGTCAGATGGCCGGCGCAGCCGACGAATTGACCGATGCGTTGATCATTAATCCGTATGACCCGGAAGGCCTTGCTGACGCCCTCAAGCAAGCCCTGGAGATGCCTGAGGAAGAGCGGCAGCGCCGAATGAGCGCGATGCGAAGACATCTGCAAATGTACGATATCCATGCCTGGGTGGATCGCTGCCTTCACGATGCCGGCGTGTGGTCGGATCAGAGGTAGGACTCAAGTGGATGAACAGGAGACCACCACTTCGCGCAAAGCTGACAGTAATTCCTCCCCATCGCCTCATTGTCTTTCTCGACTATGACGGTACCTTGACCCCGATCGTCCAGCGTCCGGAGGAAGCCAGACTCACGGCTTCCGTCAGAGGAACACTCAGCCAACTGGCACACTCGGTCCCGGTGGTCATTGTCAGCGGACGCGCCCTCGATGACCTGCGGCGACGCGTGGGAGTACCGGGCATCCGCTACGTGGCTCACCATGGACTCCTGTACAAGGAACCAGGCTCTGCAATGCGTTGGTTGGGGCAGCGGCCTCTCAGAAGAGAGGTCCGGGAATGGACCAGAGCGTTAGAGCGCGCTGCCGAAGGAATTGCTGGCGCCCTCGTCGAGGATAAGGGAGCCACCGTTGCCCTGCATGACCGGCTGGTGCGACCGGCCGATCGTCCCAGGCTGCGCCGGCTGGCGCTTCGCGCATTGGCCCCATGGCTCGCAAAGGGGAAGGTGGCAGTGATGAGCGGCAAACGGGTTCTTGAAGCGAGACCGGTCGGGGCCTGGAACAAGGGAACAGCCGTGGCCAGACTTCTCCGCCAACCCTGGGCCCGCGGTCGTGTTCCAGTCTATTTCGGCGATGACCGGACGGACTTTGATGCGTTCCGCGCGGTGCAGGACCTGGGACTCGCGGTGCGAGTTGGCGGGAGACGCGGAATAGCCGGCGAGGATGCCTGGGTATCGGGCCCCAACAGGTTGGCATCCTTGCTCTGCTGGCTCACGGCAAGGGTGAGCCGTTTCGAAAGAGATGTCTTGTGAGGATCGGGCTGCGAACGGTTGGGACCGGGAGGACCCTGACATCTGTCATGCTGGGTCTCATCGTTGGTGGCATGATGCTCCTCCTACCATCTGCCTTGCGCGCACCCACGGCAACGACCACACAGTTCCTGGTTGACGGTGGGCCGTCGCAAGGTTACTCTATCAACGGACGCTTCGTACCAGCCCTGACGGAGTCCCCACATCAATTGACAAAGAGGATCTCATGGCAATGGCCCCCAAGCATCCGGTCCTCCCTGACGTGACCCTCCTGACCGATCAGGATCTCTATCTCTTCAACGAAGGCACCCATGTCCGCCTCTATGAGAAGCTGGGAGCCCATCCCATGACCGTGGATGAAACAGAGGGAACATATCTCGCCTTGTGGGCGCCAGATGCCGAGCAGATCTGCGTGATAGGGGATTTCAATGGATGGAGCAAGACCGGCCATTCCTTGCGTCCGAGAGGCCATTCAGGAATCTGGGAATCCTTTGTTCCCGGTCTCAAGAAAGGAGCCATCTACAAGTACCGCGTTGTTTCTCGATACCACGGCTACCAAGTCGACAAGGCAGATCCTCTGGCGTTTCACCACGAAACGCCACCCAAGACGGCCTCCATCGTCTGGAACCTCGAGTACGAATGGAAAGACCAGGGCTGGATGGGAACGAGGCACAGCCGCAACAGCCTCAACGGCCCCATCGCCATCTACGAGGTTCATCTGGGTTCCTGGAGACGTGTGCCTGAAGAAGGACAGCGCTCCCTGACCTATCGAGAATTGGCTCCCCAACTCGCCGAGTACGTCACACAGATGGGATTTACCCATGTCGAAATTTTACCCATTATGGAGCACCCCTTCTACGGCTCCTGGGGCTACCAGACCACAGGCTACTTTGCGCCGACCAGCCGGTACGGCACTCCGCAGGACTTCATGTACCTGATTGACTACCTGCATCAGCATGGCATTGGCGTGATCCTGGACTGGGTCCCCTCCCACTTTCCAACCGACGAGCACGGACCAGGCTTTTTCGATGGGACGCACCTCTACGAACACGCCGATCCTCAGAAGGGGTTCCACCCGGACTGGAGCAGCTTCATCTTCAACTACGGGCGGAACGAAGTCAGGAGCTTCCTGCTCAGCAGTGCCCTCTTCTGGTTTGACAAGTACCACATCGACGGACTGCGGGTGGACGCCGTCGCCTCCATGTTGTACCTGGACTACTCCCGAAAAGAAGGGGAATGGATTCCCAACCAATACGGCGGGAGAGAGAACCTGGAAGCCATCGCCTTTCTGCGCCACTTCAACGAGCAAATCTATGCCAACTATCCTGATGTCCAGACCATCGCGGAAGAGTCCACCGCCTGGCCGATGGTCTCCCGGCCCACCTATGTGGGGGGCTTGGGCTTTGGGCTCAAGTGGGACATGGGCTGGATGCACGACACGCTGGAGTACATGTCTAAGGATGCGATTCATAGAAAATACCATCACAACGACCTGACCTTCCGCATGCTCTACGCCTTTCACGAGAGCTTTGTCCTGCCTCTGTCCCATGACGAGGTCGTCCATGGCAAGGGGTCGCTCTTGGGGAAGATGCCGGGAGACGACTGGCAGAAGTTCGCTAACCTCCGGCTCCTGTTCGGCTACATGTATGCCCAGCCGGCGAAGAAGCTGCTCTTTATGGGCGGCGAGTTCGGCCAGTGGCAGGAGTGGAAGCACGAGGAGAGCTTGGAATGGCACCTCCTGCAATTTGTCCCGCACGCCGGCCTGAAGAGATGGGTCGCGGATCTGAACCAACTCTACCGGAGTGAACCGGCCTTGCACCAACTCGACTGCGACCCGGCAGGCTTCGAATGGATCGACTGCCTCGACGCGGAGAGCAGCATCATCAGCCTCCTCCGCAAAGGCAAGTCAACGGGCGATCTCGTGCTCGCGGTCTGCAACTTCACCCCGGTGCCTCGCTTGAACTACCTCGTCGGCGCCCCCCGCGGCGGATTCTGGAGAGAGCTGCTCAACAGCGACGCAGCACAATACGGCGGGAGTGGCCTGGGGAACCTGGGCGGGGTGGAAGCAGCTCCCATGCCCTTGCACGGTCGCACACATTCCCTCGCCCTCACGCTCCCGCCTCTTTCCGCCCTGTTCTTCAAGAGCCAGGGCAAGAGGCACTGATATGCATTTGAAGAGAGGGCAGCTCGCCCTGATCGTCAGGATTTGAACACGAACCGCATAAGGTGGGCGAACTATACTCTGATGGGATGGCCTTGCCGTTGCGCATGGCACGGTGGTTAGGTACAACTCAGGAAATCAAGCACGGCTCGGTTCCATCCGGCCGGGCCGACCCCCTGAGCGCGGGTCAGGTTGGGAAGTTGCACGTCGGGATCATAGGAGCCGTCGGGCTTCCTCACCAGAATCGGCCGATCCACCACAGCGAGCATCGGGAGGTCGTTGAGGCTGTCGCCGATCGCGACGGTGACGAGTGGGCCACGTTGACCATTGAAGTGACGACGGTAGCAGTCAATCAGCATCCGGCAGGCCTGCCCTTTATCGCTTCCCCCCATTAGATGAAAAAAGCGCCCTCCCTGAGTGCAGCGAAGACCCCGCGCATTGATTTCGCGCTGGATTTCTTCCTCCATCGTGTGAGGTCCTTCGATCACGAACGGCTCATCATACTCTCGCTGCTTGGCCAGGAGGGCGTCAGGCTGGCTAAGCCCCGTCCTCTCTGCTACTTCCTCTGCCGACATGTCGCCGAATCCCCTCAGAGGGCACCCGATTCTTTGCTCAATCTCCTTCAATGCGGCGCGCAGCCTAATGTAGGGCGTCCCAATCTCGATCACTTGGTAGGGACCACGCAGCGCAGTCTTCTCCACCGGGAAATCAAAGAGGCCTTTCGGAATATAGAGCCCTCCACCGTTCTCGACAATGAAGGGGTGGGGATGATTCAAACGGAACCGGATCGGTTCGATTTCGGCCCTGGTCTTGCTCGAAGCAAGCACGAGCGGAGTGTCGCTGGTTCGAAGGGCGCTCAACGCCTCGTTGGCTGCATTGAATGAGTAGGTGACCGGATCAAGCAGGCTTCCATCCAGATCTGTAAACAGGAGCATCTTCGCCATGAGGTTGTCCGACTCGCCTGGCCTTGTTTCTGGACGATTGAACTCACGCACACGATACCGGAAGAGCCGAGACCGCGCAACCGCCCAGTGAGCACAGAGGCGGAATTGACTTCATAGGACAAACGCTTCACACTCCACGGAAAAGAAGCGCGAGGCTATTCCATCAGCTTATGCTTTCAAATCATATGGGGACTCCTCAACTCAACGCGGTCCTGGGCAGTCTCGTTGTGACCATGGGCTGTTGGCTCATGTGGGGTGAGATGCCACTTGCCTTGGCGGTCGGCATAGCCCTCTGTACCGCCGCGTTTCTCACATGGCAAAGGTCCAGCATCGCAATCGTCTGGGCCTGGGCCACATTGCTGCTGGGGGTCGAGAGCCTCGCCTGGCCGATTGTGACAATGGCCCGAGTGAGGATGGCGACGGAGGAGCCCACTGAACAACAGATGGGACAAATTCTGACCGCAGTTCTCTTCGGCCTCTTCTCATCCATCTTCTGGTTGACCTTCGCGTACGGTCTATTCAAATGGGTCTGGCGAAAAGAGGCAGAGGCAGCCGCATCAGCGAGCAACGAGGAGCCCGGAAGGCAGATCGGTCAAAAACCCCGCTAGAGTAGCACTCTGTTATCCCTTCCGTTTTCGAGGTGACTAGGAGAGCCCCTTACTGCGCGCGTCCGTTAGCCACACCTCACTCCACTCACCCCATCTCCACCGGGTCCACATCCACATCGAACTTCAATCCACTCCCTCCCGGTCGCTTTTCCAGAACATCCAACGTCTGCTTCACCACTAGTCGGGCTGCTTCAGCCTTGGCTGATTTGACCAGCAGTTGCCAGAGGTGTCGCCCTCGAACGCGGGCCACAGCGCCCGGAATGGGCCCCAAGATTGTGACGTCATCGCCGAAGGTCTCATGAGGGGCTGGTCTCTCCTCACCAGATGATCCACGTTGGAGCGCTGCCTTGAGTAGCCCAGACCATCGCTCAGCCGCCTCTCTCACCAGCCCAGCGTTCGTGCCGGACACGCGCAGGCTGACGAGGTGAGTGAACGGCGGATATCCGACCGACTGACGAAAGGCCAACTCTTGGTCGTAGAAGCCCGATTCGTTGTCGCTGACCACCGAAGCAATTGCGTGGTGAGTCGGCAGATAGGTCTGCAGTACAACGTTCCCGCCAGCTTCGCTGGGACGAGCCAACGTCACCGCGTCTCGAATCGCATGAAAGGTCCGCTCGGCCGATCGAAAGTCCGGTAGATGCAGCCCGGCGTCCGCATGCGGAAGGCCGACGAACCCCACGGGAGGAAGTGGGGTTCCTTGAAACAGCATCTGGGTTCCGATCAGGATATCAAACTCGCCGGCCCGGGCCAGACTTCGAATCGCGTCTGCCCTCGCGGTGGTTGGAGCGGTATCCCGGTCCAACCTGCCGATCCTGGCACCAGGAAACAAGCGCCGGACTTCCTCCTCGACCCGTTCGGTGCCGAACCCGACCGGCTCAAGACGCGCAGCGAGACAAAAGGTGCAGGCTTCAGGGACCGGAACAGATGCGCCGCAGGAGTGGCAAGACAGGCTGGCAGCTCGTTTATAGAAACTGAGGGTTACGCTACAGTGAGGGCAACGTTGCGCGCCGCCGCAGTCGCGACAGAGAAGTGCGGGCGCGAAGCCTTTGCGATTGAGGAACAGCACGACCCCAGCCCGAGCCTCAAGGGCGCCACGGATGCCGACGAGCATGGGTTCCGTCAGGACAGATCCATGGGGGTGCCGGCGCAGATCTACGACTTGGATCGCAGGCGACATGGCGCCGTCGCCAGAGATGCACAACGTCTCGCCACAGGCTCCAATCGCTTGCACCGTCTCTAACGACGGATGGGCCGAGCCGAACAAGAGCACGGCCTTGTCCTGGCTGGCCCGCATCCGGGCGACCTCGCGGGCATGATAGCGGGGCTCTGCTTCTTCTTTGAAAGACGAATCCTCTTCGTCTTCCACGCAAATGAGCCCAAGGGAGGCAAGGGGTGCAAAGACCGCCGACCGTGTCCCCACCACGATGCTGGCGGTCCCGGCTCGGATGCGACGCCAGACATCCCCGCGCTTCGTCGGCGTCAGACCGCTGTGGAATATCTCGACCCGATCTTCCCATCGCGCTCTGGCCAGCTCAGCGATGGCCGCGGCCCTGGCAACCTCTGGGGCCAGAATCATCACCGTCCGATCCCGCGCCAGCGTCTCCTCGGCGGCCCGGATCACGTAACTCAGACGCTGCGACGCCGGACCCTGCAGCAAAAATAACCTGGGCTCGGCTCTGTCGAGAGCGCTGCAGAGATGATCCCACCAGGCCAACTCTCGTGATGAAGCTGGAGCGGACTCCTGCGGTCTGTGGAATTGCCTTGGTGAGCTGGCAGGAGCCAATTCGCTGGCCGACGAATCGCGCTGCTCAGTCCGACTGCCCTGACCACCTCGACGGTCTTGCTCAATTGCCTGCACCCACTTGTGGCGTGCCAGAGTCCGCAGCGTGCGGGCCACCGGACCCGTGACTGTTCGACGCAGAGAGGTCATGGTCAGCCCCTTGGGTGCACCGATGAGTCTGGCGAGGATCTGGCGGGCTGTTGATGCCAGTCGTCCAGGGCTCTCCCGCTTCGTTCGGCCTTCTTCAGTGATGAGGTACCGAGACGAGTGCCTGTCTGCCGGCAAGGTCGGCAGAATCAACCGGACGCATTGGCCCCAGGGGGCCAAGTACCGTTCAGAGACCAAACGAGTTAAGGTCAGCAGGGCTGGGGTGATGCCCGCTTCTGGAGTTTCGTCGATGACTGACGCAATCTCTCTGAGCCGTCCCGCCAGGCGACCGCTCTTCACAAGATCTTGAGAATCCCCGTGGCTGCAGCGCGCAGAGAGAGCCACGACCACGCCCTGGAGCATGCTCGGTCCAAATGGAATCCAGACCCTGCTCCCCACCTGCAGGTGATCTCGGAGCTGTTCTGGAATCGCGTAGGTGAAGGACCGGTTCAGATGTCGAGGGACAATCACTTCAGCGATGGCCGGCCGGTCCACCACAGTTGGTTGGGTCGCAACGGGGAATGCAGACTCAGCGGCAGGCAACGCGTGAGGCATGCGGCATTCTACCAAGCATGCCTGAGTGGGACAACTAAGCCTTTACCGCCTGGCTGCCTCCGAGCTCAGTAGCAGGCAAGCATCCTGAGTACAGCCTGACGAGCAGAGGAGAGAGGGTTCTGTCAGCGAATCATGCCCGGCTGCTGATTAGGTGGCTGATCGAGCGGGGGCGGAACGGGGTCTGAAATGCGGGGCGACGGAGGCTGGGCAACGGGGGGAGTTGATGCCGGTTGATCACGAAGCGACGGCGTTGGGGGCAGGGCCCCGGCGTCAGGCTGTCTAGGAGCCTGCTCTTTCGACGGCTGAGTCGGACTGTGGGGGAGCAGGAGAATCTCGACGCGCCGATTCGCCTGACGGCCTTCTTCTGTCTCGTTACTGGCTGCCGGTCTCGTATCTCCGTACCCGACCGCCGACAGGCTCGCCGAGTCGAGGCCTCCCTCCTCGATGAGATACCGTACCACGCTTGTCGCGCGAGCCTTGGACAGCTCCCAGTTTGACGGAAACTTCTCCTTCAAACTCGGACCAATCGGGACATTGTCCGCATGCCCCTCGACCCTAAAGTGCTTGTCGGGCACACTCTTGAGAATCTCGCTCACTTGTTTAAGGATCCTGAGTCCTTCCGGCTTGAAGGTGGCCTCCCCGGATTCGAACTCGACGTGATCCACCAGCTCATCCAGATTAATCCTCAGGCGATCCCCGATCTGCTGAATCGCGATCGGGGCGCGACCGGAACCAGGCTCTTCCGGCAGCCTGGCCACGCGCTCCAGCTCCTCCCTCTGACCTTTGAGCACTTCTTCTTCCTGCCGGACCGTTTCTTTGGTTGCTTCTTTGAAAATAAACCGGTCTCCGCGCAGGAGCGGTGCGGTCGAGCGCACAATGAACGCCGTCGCGGTGGTGTCCTCCAAGGCAACAATCTTCAGCTCGCCGATGACACGGTTGGGCAGGCCAGCTCCGACCCGGAAGACTTCGAGTCGATCTCCAAGCTGCAGCCCCTCCTCGCGACCCCAGTCTAGATAGACCACATTCCTTTGGCCGATCAGAAATCGTGGCTGTTGAACTTCCACAATCATGCCTGGATTGTCGGATAGAGTCCGGCCTGAAGGCGCAGAATCCTCGTGAGACGGCGGCTCTAACCGGATGACTCGGTCTCCCGGAGAAATTGCGCCATAGGCCCGGACAACGCGGACAGTTGTTAGGTCTGGCTCGACCTTGACCACCTTGACGATCCCAAGGTTTTGAAAGAGGTCGCCGAGATGGTTTCCGTACTGAGGGTGGAACACCTCTCGGATACGCCTGTAGATGATATAGAGATCGCCCGGGGACACTTCCTCTGGCTGACTCATCCGCAGATACAAGAGATCGGCCATCCCGATCAGCATCCTGTTGCCGGTCGTCTGGTTGTCGCCTGTGACTTGGCCGACGACCCCGTCAACCGGCACACTCATGCGGATGAAACCAGAGAAAAAGGCGATGGCGCCATCCCCCCTCGTCAGACCTTGCAGATATGCATCTGCAGCGAAGGCGCCGTGCGAGACGAGCAAGACCCAAGCCAAGGACGGGAGGAAGACTGTGGTTAGCCTGTTCAGCATAGAAAATATGCAGGGCACTAACGAGGCAACCATAGCAAATCACGCTGAGAAGTCAAGCAAGTTTGAAGAATGTGCGAGTTTGACAGGCTGTTCTAGCGGGTGATAAGGTGAGAGACCACCAGGAGATTCTACTGTGAATGTAACGAAGCGAGCCCCTGGGCAGGCTTCTGCATCAAGGGAGAGCCCAAAACGCCGAATCGAGACACAAATCCATCGGCGGAAGAAAGCGAAAGCGGTCTTCCCGCTCGAAGCCGAATGGGATGCGCGGTCGAACCGTCTTCCGGTCGGCCTCAGGATGGCCTCGGACAAGATGAAGAACACGCCCACCTCCCACTAAACGCTGCTTCGTCTCACATCTTGGCCGCTAGACCAGAGTCAGGTCAAGCAATCAGAAAACAAGGTATTTTTGATATCGAAAAGAAGGGGGCTAGGGCTTTCGGCTGGAAAGGGTTAGGTCCTTTGTTCGCTTGATTTACCAAACACATAGGGGCTAAGATGCCAAATCTTCTTGGGAAGTCAAGGTGTTGAGAGCGAGGGTTTTGTGAGCGGTGCTGAATTGCTCCTTGACTATTTGTCCCGGTATTTCCCGGTTCTATTGTTCATCCTGATTGCGATGGGGTTCGGCGTGGTGACGTTGCTTGTCAGTTATCTGGTGCACCCTAAGTTCCCGGAGACGGAGAAGCTTAGCCCCTACGAATGCGGCAGCGAACCGTTCTCCGACGCGCGCATGCCGTTTCCCGTTCGGTATTACATCTTTGCCATGTTGTTTGTCATCTTCGACATCGAGGTCATCTTCCTTTATCCGTGGGCCGTGGTCTTCGATAAGATCGGCCTCATCGGACTGGTCGAGATGTTGGTCTTCATCGGGCTGTTTCTGGTGGCCTACGTCTACGCTTGGAAGAAGGGGGCGCTGGAGTGGGATTAAACGGAGAAGAGCCGATGGCATATGGCCGGAGGACAAGAGCTGATGGCGTATGGCTAATGGCGAATGACCGGAGAGTTCCACTTCTTGCCATAAGCTATAAGCTCTTCCGCCCAGGCTATCGGCCGTTAGCCATCAGCTATAAGCTCTTGGGGTTTTTATGGGACTGATACAGATCGGACGGCATGAAAAGGACGGGGAACTGGATATCATCACCACGTCGCTGGAAAAGGTCGTCAACTGGGCGAGGAAAGGCTCCTTGTGGCCTATGACGTTCGGCTTGGCCTGCTGCGCCATTGAAATGATCGCGGCGGTCTCGTCGCGCTATGACATGGACCGGTACGGGGCCGGCGTGTTCAGGGCCTCCCCTCGCCAATCAGACTTGATGATTGTAGCCGGCACGGTCTGCCGGCGGATGGCTCCCGTCATCAGGAAGATCTACGATCAGATGCCCGAGCCCAAGTACGTCATCGCCATGGGCTCGTGCGCGACGTCCGGTAACATCTACGACAGCTACAGCGTGGTGCAGGGAGTGGACCGCTTCGTGCCAGTGGACATCTACGTGCCGGGGTGCCCCCCAACCCCCGAGGCGCTGTTCGACGGCATCTTGAAGTTGCAAGAGCGGATCATGCAGAAGCGGGTGTTCGTCAAACAGCCTGAGCAAGTGAAAAACGCGTGAAGGCCTAGTTCGGAAGTTTTGAATTGAGCTCACAACTCAGCACTCATCACTTAGCACTGGTTTTTGAATGCATCCAATAGCCCAACGCCTCCAGCGGGAATTCCCTGGGGGTTTCGTCAAGTCTGTTGAATGGCGCGGCGATTTGGCCGTGACCGTGCGTCGCGAGACAATGCACGACGTGGCTGGGTTTCTCCATGATGATCCCGACATGGATTTCGATTACATCGTGCACGTCAGTTCCGTGGATTGGCCTGATGACGAGGAGCGGTTTGAGGTCGTCTATGAATTCTATTCGATCCGCAAACGCCATCGCATCAGGCTCAAGGCCCGTGTGCCCGAATCGGATTGCGAAGTCACCTCGCTGACGGACCTCTGGAAAGGCGCCGATTTCATGGAGCGCGAGGTCTATGACATGATGGGCATCCGGTTCCGCAATCATCCAGACCTGCGCCGCATTCTCATGCCGGATGACTATGATGAGGGCTACCCATTGAGAAAGGATTTTCCCCTGCGGGGCAAGGGGTGGCGGGACACGTTTGAGTTCCTGAACGAAACGAGGCCGTAATGCCTCATCAGTGATGAGTCCTGAGGAATGAGTATTTGGGACGCATTGGGCGTTTCTCAACACAGATAACGCATCACGCATAACGAATCACGGGTTTTATGCAGCCGATCGAAGACCAGCGCAGCAACGCCTATGAAGACCAGCGGAGCACCGTTTATAAGGTGGACCCTGCTCATCCGGAGAGTTCGACCCTGCCGACCCTTCGGACTGAGGAGTTGCTCCTCAACATGGGCCCGCAGCACCCCAGCACTCACGGCGTCTTGAAAGTAATTCTGGAACTGGAAGGAGAGCGGATTGTCAAGGCCACGCCGGTCATGGGATTTCTGCATCGAGGCGTAGAGAAGTTGGCGGAAGATGGCACCTACCATCAGTTCATCCCCCACACGGACCGGCTGGATTATGTCTGCGCGATGTACAACAACTTCGCCTATTGTCGCGCGGTCGAGAAGCTGATGAACATTACAGTGCCGGAGCGGGCTGAGTACCTGCGCACCATTGTGGCGGAGGTCCAGCGGATCATCGGCCATCAGTTCTGGTTGGGGACGCAAGCGCTGGATATCGGCGCGATGACCGTGTTCTTCTACGCGTTCCGGGACCGTGAGATCCTGCTGGACTGGTTCGACGAGTTGTGCGGTGCGCGCTTGACCACGAGCTGGTACCGGATCGGCGGCGTGGAACGGGATTTGACGCCGTCACTGACAGAGAAGCTCCGACGGTTCCTTGACTACTTTCCGCCCAAGATTGATGAGTACGTGGTCTTTCTCGAAAAGAACCGGATCTGGCTTGCCCGCACCAAGGGGGTAGCGGTGATCTCAGCCGAAGACGCGGTCAGCTTCGGTCTTAGCGGTCCCACGCTACGTGGCTCCGGCGTGGATTACGATCTGCGGAAGTCTGAGGCCTACGCGGCCTATCCCCGTTGCGAATTCAGCGTGCCCGTAGGCAAGAACGGCGACACCTACGACCGATACTGGATCCGAGTCCAGGAGATGCGAGAGAGTGTGAAGATTATCACGCAGTGCCTGGACCAGATGCCGGCAGAGGGATCGATCATGGCCGATGTACCGAGCGTGACCCTTCCTCCGAAGGACCGCGTGTTCACGAACTTGGACTCCATGATTCAGCAGTTCAAACTCTTCTCGCAGGGATTCGACGCGCCGCGCGGCGAGATTTACTGCGGCACGGAAGCCCATAAAGGCGAACTGGGCTTTTACATCGTCAGTGCCGGGGGCGGCAAGCCATACCGCCTGAAGATTCGAGCTCCCTCGTTCATTCACATGGGGGCGTTTGACCACATGTCGCGGGGGTATATGATCGCGGACGCCGTGACGATCTTCGGGACCTACGATATTGTCATGGGCGAATGCGACCGGTGAAATGGTGAGGCGTGAGGAGTAAGGCGTGAGGGGTGTGGGGAGCCCGTTGGGATTTCGCCTAACTCCTCACTCCTTACGCCTAACGGAGAAAAAAGAATGGCTCTGAAACCAGCGACGAACCCTGACGTCGAAGCGGCGACGATCGAGCTGTCCCTTGACGGCCGGATCGTGACGGCTAAAGACGGGGTCTCGCTCTACGACGTGATTGCCAGCACGGGCAACATCGTGCCGGCCATGTGTTACCACTATACGTTTGACCCCTTCGGCTCCTGCGGCGTCTGTCTAGTCATGGTAGAGGGGAAAAAGGCGCCGGTTCGCTCCTGCACCGCGAAAGCCACGGCCGGCATGGTGGTGCGCACCGAGGGGGACGACCTGTTCCAGGCCAGAAAAAAGGCGGTCGAGAAACATCTGTCCGTCCACCCGCTGGATTGTCCGGTCTGCGACGCAGACGGCCATTGCGAGTTGCAGGACATGGCCTTCCAGCACCAGGTGACCACCCTGGCCAACGCCAAGCAAAAGCTGATTCCGGAGGACACCCGGAGCCTCGTCCTGGATTTCAACATGAACCGCTGCATCGCCTGTGGCGAGTGCATCAACGTATGCAAAGACGTGCTGATGATTGATGCCCTTCAATTCATGAAGAAGGACGGCTTCACCCAGGTCGTGGCCAAGGGCGATGTCGCGCTTTCCTGTGAGTTTTGCGGCGACTGCTTGGCGGTCTGCCCGGTCGGTGCGATCACGAACAAGTATTCCAAGTATCTGTACAAGCCTTGGCAGCTCAAAAAGACCACGACAACCTGCAACTACTGCGGCGACGGCTGCCAGATGTACATCGAAACCAAGGACAACGAAGTGGTCCGTGTTACCTCTCCCCTGTCCTGGAAGAACAAGTGGGGGGACCGAGCCGAGACGGCAAAGGGGCATGGCGGCATCTGTGTGCGAGGGCGATTCGGGTTCCAATACATCGACAGCAAGGCGCGCCTCCGTCAACCGCTGGTGCGCCGTGACGGGAATCTCGTCGAGACCCCTTGGTTGGAGACGATCCACACTGTGGTCGAGCGGCTGGCCGCCATCAAGGCCCAACACGGCCCCGAGGCAATTGGCGGGCTGATCACGGCCCGGTGCAGCAACGAGGAACTCTACCTGTTCCAGAAGTTCATGCGCGCGGCGATCGGCACCAATCAGCTTGACAGCAGCGCCCGTTACGGACACCTAAATTTCGTCCACGCGGTCCAGCATGCGTTGGGCATCGGCCGGATGATGAATGATTGGGAGGACATCACCAAGGCTAAGACTATCCTCCTTGTCGGAACCAATATTACCGAAACCAACCCGCTAACCGCCGTTCGAGTGAAAGAGGCGATCCGCGTCTATAAGTCGCAGGTGATCGTTGTGGACTCCGCCCAGACCAACATCGCCACGCTTGCATCGCATCCAATGCTGGTGGCGCCGGGGACCGAGGGGCTGTTCATCCAGGGTCTGGTGAAATCGGTGCTTGAGCAGGACCTCGTGGATGAAGAAGCCACGAGTAAGCACCCGCAAGCGTTCACTGCGCTCAAGCAGGCGGCCTCTAGGGTCCCACTTGACGTGATCGCTGCGCACACCGGTGTGCCGGTCGAGCAGATTCATCAGGCCGCTGCCATCTTCGCGGAGGCGCCACGTGCGATCATCCTATGCGGCGAGGGGATTGTGCGCCGGACCGGTGGATACAGGCATGTTCTGAACCTGGTGGACCTGGCCTGGATCACCGGGAAGCTGGGGCGGCCTGGCTGCGGCGTGAATACAATCACCGAAGAACCCAACGAGCAGGGCGCCGCGGACATGGGCGCGCTGCCGGAATGTTTCCCAGGCCAGGCTCGGTTCGACGATGCGGGAGCGCGCGAGAAGTTTGAGAAGGCCTGGGGTGCTGCGCTGCCAGCGGCGGGCAGTGGGGCGTCTCTCATGGAGATGCTCAAGCGTTGCCGGAGCGGGCACATCAAGGCGCTGTACGTGATCGGGGAGAACCCGCTCGCCACGCTTCCCTCGTCGGTCGGAGTCCGAGCCGCTCTGGAGAACCTTGAGCTGTTGATCTGCCAGGATCCGTTTCTGACCGAGACCGCCCAACTGGCCCACATCGTCCTGCCGGCTTGCACCTATGCCGAAAAGGACGGCACGTTCACGAACCTCGAGGGGAAGGTGCTGCGTATCCGGCAGACCATGGATCCCATCGGGGAGAGTCTGCCTGACTGGCACATCATGACCGCCATCGCCAACGGACTCGGCTATGAGCTGCCGTACGAATCTGCTCAGGACATCCAGAACGAGATCATGAAACTCCTGCCCGGCTACTACAACCTGGGACAGCCTCGGAAGATCTCGCCGAAACCGGAGTCGTATCTCGCGAATGGCTACGCCGCGGAGGTGAGGAATCGGTATCGCAGCGATCTCAAGCGGAAGCCGGCGAGCGGGGGAACCGCTCGGCGTTCGTTCACTCTGCTGATGGGTCAGGTGCTCTACCACTCCGGCAAGCTCTCCACGCAGGCCTCCGGATTGATCAAAATCTTGCCAAACACCGGTCGGCTCCACATGAACGCGAGAGATCTCGAGCAGATGGGACTGGGGGAAGGCGCGCGGGTCCGGGTCACCTCGCCGAAGGGATCGCTGGAGCTTGGCGTGCAGGCTGACCTGACGGTCCTGCCCGGCTCGTGCTTCTTCCCGGAGCACTTCAACGAGCCTCAGGTGAAGGACTTGATGCCGGTCGAGGTGGATGCCGACACCGGCGTGCCCTATTTCAAACTGGCCGAGGTGACGATCGAAAAGCTGTAACACCCCCACCCATCCCTCCCCCTGTGTGAAGGGGGAGGGACAGGGAGGGACCTGAGCGGGAGAGCCTCATGAGCGTGAGCGTGTTGGCAAAACAACTGTTGGACGCGGTGATGTTCCGCGAGATCTGGAACGCGATGAAGGTCACCTTCACACACATGTTCCATCGCCCCATCACTTTTCAATATCCGCGAGAAGAGCGGACGATTCCTGACACCCACCGAGGGGCCCTCGCGTTGCTGCGTTACGATGACGGGGCTGAGCGGTGCGTGGGTTGCGATCTGTGCGAGGTCGCCTGCCCCTCCCACTGCATCAAAGTCGTCAGCACCGAAGATGAGTCCCTTCCCCTGCGACGGTACGCGAGCGAGTTCTATATCGACATAACCAAGTGCGTGTTCTGCGGCTATTGTGTGGAGGCATGCCCTGTGAATGCGCTGGCGATGACGAAGATGTACGAATACTCAACCCATGACAAACGTACGCTCCTGTTCGATAAGAAACGGCTCTACGAGATCGGCGAACGATTCATCGAGGATGCCAAGAAATACCTGTACGCGCACAATCAGGAGAAAAACGATCAGATGTTCCACGACTACCGCTACTTCTTCCCCCAGTCGGTTCTCAAACCAACACAACCGTTGCCACCCAAACACCTGACCTGAGCCGTACCCCCTATGGTCCTTGCCTTCTTCGCTTACTGCTCTCTGGTCAGCATTGTGGCCGGGTTCCTCACGGTTGCCCTGAAAAACCCGGTGCACTGCGGAATTGCGCTCCTGACTCTCCTGCTGCATGTGGCCGGCCTGTTCGTCCTCTTGAACGCGGAATTCCTGGCCATGGTCCAGATCATCGTCTATGCGGGTGCGATCCTGGTCCTGTACCTGTTCGTGTTGATGCTGCTCAATTTGAAGACCGACGAACGGTACTTGCATTCAAGGTTCGCGTTGATTCTGTTCGCAGCCGTGGCAATTTGCGGCGAGCTCCTCCTCTTGATCGTGGGATCTCCTTTCGGCGGGTTGAAGGGTGACGCGCCCACGGAGGTGGTCCTCAAGGACGGAGCCAGTTATGCGATCGGCATCAAGATGTTCAGCGACTACCTGCTACAGTTCGAGATCATCGGCGTCTTCCTGACGGGCGCAATCGTTGGGGCGATTGTGTTGGCCAAGACACCGACGTCCGCCGACATTGATAACCGTGAGGGGTAAGGCGTTAGGCATGTGGCGCGAAGGCGGACAGGGTGTCGTGACCCCTTACGCCTCACCCCTTACGCCTTACGAGTCGTTATGGTCCCGTTAAGCGCATACGTGGCACTCAGCGCGACCCTGTTCGCGACCGGGCTGATCGGCGTGCTGATCCGCCGGAACTTCATCATCGTCTTGATGGCGGTAGAGATCATGCTGAATGCGGCCAATATCAATCTGGTGGCCTTTTCCCACTACTTGGAATCCATGACCGGTCAGATCGTGGCACTCTTCGTCATCGCCATCGCGGGCGGGGAGGCGGCCGTCGGGTTGGCCATTATCATCGTAGTGTTCCGCGGGAAAATCTCAACGAACGTCGACGAGATCAACCTCTTGAAGTGGTAACGTGTTCGATCTGCTTGTCATTCTGATCCCCGCCCTCCCGCTGACAGCCGTCCTCTTGAATGGGCTGTTGGGGACTCGCTACTCGCATGAGTTCGCACATCGGCTGGGCTGGGGCTCGGTCGCGGGGTCCTTCCTCTGCTCGATCGTCGTGTTCGCCGATACGCTCAAGACCGGCGCCGTGCAGGAAGTGACGGTCTATACTTGGATCTTCGGCGGCGACCTGACGATCAATTTGGCCTTCCTCATCGACCCTCTCACCTGCATCATGCTGCTGGTGGTCACCGGCGTCGGGTTCCTGATCCATCTGTACTCGGTCGGGTACATGCATGGCGAGCGTGGCTTCACGCGCTTTTTCACATACATGAACCTGTTCATGGTGTCCATGCTGCTCCTGGTGATGGGAAACAATTATCTCGTCCTCTTCATCGGATGGGAAGGCGTGGGGCTCTGCTCCTACCTCCTGATCGGATACTATTACGACCGCGTCTCGGCCGCCAAAGCCGCCACGAAAGCGTTCGTGGTCAACCGAATCGGTGACGCCGGATTTCTCCTGGCGATCTTTCTGGTCTTCGTGAACTTCAACACACTGGACTATACCCAGGTGTTTGCGCAAGCCGGCAAGCTTTCACCGGAGATGGCGACGGCAATCGCCATCTGCCTGCTGATCGGCGCGATCGGGAAATCAGCCCAGATCCCCCTGTACACCTGGCTGCCGGATGCGATGGAAGGCCCCACCCCGGTCAGCGCGCTGATTCACGCTGCCACCATGGTCACGGCCGGCGTCTATATGATCGTCCGAAACCATGTGATCTACGACATGTCGCCGGTGGCGATGACCACGGTGGCCTGGGTCGGCGGCCTGACCGCGCTGTTTGCCGCGACGATCGGGCTCGTCCAGAACGACATCAAACGCGTACTGGCCTATTCTACCGTGAGCCAGCTCGGCTACATGTTCCTCGCCTGCGGGATCGGCGCATACACGGCCGCGATCTTTCATCTGATGACCCACGCGTTCTTCAAGGCTCTGCTCTTCCTCTCGGCCGGCTCCGTGATCCACGCCCTGTCGGGCGAACAGGACATCCGGAACATGGGCGGGCTGAAGGCCAAGCTCCCCTGGACCCACAGCCTGTTCCTGGTGGGCACCTTGGCCATTGCCGGCATCTTCCCGCTGGCCGGGTTCTGGAGCAAGGACGAAATCATGGCGCATGCCTTCACGCATCGTTACTACGCGCTCTATGCGATGGCCGTACTCGGCGCGTTCCTGACGTCCTTCTACATGTTTCGACTCACGTACCTGACGTTCTACGGGCAGTCGCGAGTCGACCACCACGTCGCCGAGCACATCCATGAATCCCCCCCGGTCATGACCGGACCGCTGGTGGTCTTGGCAGTCCTTTCCGTGATTGGTGGCTTCCCCGGGGTGCCGCCTGAGGAAGGGTGGTTCCATGATTTCCTCCGTCCGGCCGCTGCCGGGGCCGGCGAAGTGCACTCGGCCGGACTGGGACTCGTCGTGGCACTGATGGGGGCGGCGACCGTGATCGCCCTGATGGGCTGGGGGCTGGCACACTACCTCTACGGCATCCGTCCCGAGGCGGCGCAGGAGTGGGTTGCCGTTGCGCCCCACGCCTACCAGACGCTCCTCAATAAATACTACGTCGACGAGCTCTATGACTTGCTGGTGGTCGAGCCGACCAAACGGCTTGGCATGGTCTGTGACTGGTTCGATCGGACCGTGATCGATGGCATCGTGCTGGGCGTCTGGCGCGTAACCCAATCAGGCTCGGCGCTCAGCACAGGATTCGAGAAATATGCGATCTATGGACTCATTAATGTCGCGGGATACGCCAACCATCTGGCCGCGCGATCCTGGCGGAAACTGCAGAGTGGAATGGTGCACCATTACGCCGCCATGATTGTGGCAGGGCTGTTCATTCTGGTCCATCTGATCCTGGCCTGGTGGACCGGTTCTACCGTGTTCGGCCTGGCCTTGCGA
Organism: Nitrospirota bacterium; assembly: GCA_005877775.1. Lineage (GTDB taxonomy): Bacteria > Nitrospirota > Nitrospiria > Nitrospirales > Nitrospiraceae > NS-7. The sequence continues at coordinate 40,249 of VBOJ01000050.1, forward strand.
TAGCCGGAGAATGGAGTGAGCGCGTCATGCTAGAGGAATTTGCCTTCGGGTTTCCGATCCTGTCGCTGTTGCTCTTCCTCCCCTTGCTCGGAGCCCTCTCCTTGTGGCTGCTGGATGACGAGGATCTGATCAAGAACGCGGCGCTGGCCGTCTCGGCGTTGGAACTCGTCCTCGCGATCATCGTCTTGCTGCGCTTTGTACCGGACTCCGCCGCGATGCAATTCTCCGAGCGACTGCGGTGGATCCCGCCGCTCGGGATCAGCTACCACCTCGCGGTGGACGGCATCAGCGTCCTGTTCGTCGGCCTCACCGCGTTGCTCACTACCCTGATCGTGGTGCATTCCTGTGATACGGTTCGACAGCAGATCAAACTGTATTTCATGACCTTGCTGGCACTTGAGACCACCATCATCGGCATCTTCGTCTCGATCGATCTGATCCTCTTCTTCGTCTTCTGGGAGCTGATGCTGATCCCCAGCTATTTCCTGATCAAGCTGTGGGGCGGCGGAGTCGAACGGCAGTACGCCGCTCTCAAGTACGTCCTGTACACCCTGTTGGGCAGTGTGTTCATGCTGGTCGGCATCGCGCTCCTGAACCTGAACTACCATGACTGGGCGGTCACACACCACATTGAGCCCTCCTACTCCTTCGACTTCCTCGAGCTTCTGACGGTCCCAATTCCCAGGGACCAACAGATCCTGATCTTCTGGCTGATCTTCGCGGGGCTGGCGTTCAAGGCTCCAATCGTTCCGTTCCACACGTGGCTCCCTGACGTCCTGCTGGAGGGCCCGATTGGGATGGCGGTTGTCCTGGCTGGGATCAAGCTCGGCACCTACGGCTTCATCCGGTTCAGCCTGCCTCTCTTGCCGGACGCCTCAAAGAGCGAGGGAGTGGTGACGATCATGGCGACGTTGGCCTTGATCGCAATCGTCTATGGAGCGATCGTGGCTCTGATCCAACCGGATTTTCGCCGACTGCTGGCGTTCAGCAGCATCAGCCATCTGGGCTTCGTCGTGCTGGGCCTGTTCGCATTGAACTTCCAGGGCCTGCAGGGAAGCTTGCTGACCATGATCAACCTCGGCTTCAGCACCGCCGGACTGTTCTTTATGGCCGGGTTTCTCTACGTAAGGCGGCACAACACCCATCTGTCAGCCTTCGGCGGGCTCGCCCGACAAGTCCCGCTGCTGGCGACGTTCTTGCTGATCATCGGACTCGCCTCGATCGGGCTTCCGGGTACCAATGGGTTCGTCGGAGAGTTTCTGATCCTGCTCGGCGCCTTCAAGGCGCATTGGGTCTATGGCGCGGTGGCGGTGACAGGCGTCATCTTGGGAGCAGCCTATTTCCTGTGGTACTACGAGCGGGCCATGTTCGGGCCCTTGGCGCAGGGGCTGGGTCAGGCGATGGCGGACCTGCATGCCCGCGAACTGTTCATCGCCGTTTCGTTGTCCATTATGATTTTCTGGATCGGACTCTACCCGGCTCCGTTCCTGCGGATCATGAATGGCTCGGTGCAGGCGCTCGTTCAACGGTTGGACCACGGGTCAGCGGGCGCAGTCCAGGCCACAAGGCTCATCTCGCGCGAGTAACATTCTATGATCGACTCGACCTTGCTGATTATTTTGTTCGCGCCCTTCGCGGGTGCCACCACGTTACTGTTCGTGTCGAATAAACAGGCGCTATTGGTCCGCGTGATTGCCGCAGCCGCGGCCGGCATGTCGCTGCTCACCTCCTTCTACATGTTCTTCGCATACGATCCTGTGGAAGGTGGATTTCAGTTCGTGAAGCGGTTTGAGTGGTCGAAGGAGTTGGGCATCGCCTTCTACCTCGGCGTGGACGGCATCGGGGCACCGCTGGTACTGGCGTCTTCCATTCTATTGTTTGCCGGGATCTTCATCTCCTGGCACATCAAGGACCGCACCAAGGAGTTCTACATTTTCTTGCTGATCCTGGCTGCCGCCACCATGGGCGTGTTCATGTCCCTGGACCTGTTCTTCCTCTATTTCTTTTATGAGATGTCGGTCATCCCGATGTACCTCCTGCTGGGGGTCTGGGGCAGTCATACCAAGGGCTACCTGGACATGTCCGATCCCGAAGGCCTGAAAAAGCGCGATTCGGTCGGGTTCATCTTCAACTTTGCCGCCAACAGTAAGGAATACGCCGCGATGAAGTTGACGCTGTTTCTGTCCGTCGGAGCGGTCGTCGCGCTCATGGGCATCCTGTTGATCTATAAGTTCTCGGGCCTCAACACGTTCGACATCCTGGTCCTGCGCGAGCAGGCCAAGTTCTCCGGCTCGCTGGCCACGATCATTTGGCTCCTGATCTTCTTTGGGTTCGCCTCGATCGCGCCGATCTGGCCTCTGCACTCCTGGTCGCCGGTCGGCCATGCCGCGGCGCCGGCCGCCACCAGCATGTTGCACGCGGGCGTCTTGATGAAGCTGGGACATTTTTCGATCATCCGCATTGCCTTCGAGATTCTGCCCGAGACCACCCACGAGCTGATGCCGATTGCGGCCGTGCTCTGCATCTTCAATATATTTTACGGCGGATTTGTGGCCTATTACGCACGGGACACCAAGTATGTGATCGGGTACTCCAGCTCCAGCCATATGGGGTACGTCTTCCTCGGCATGGCGGCGCTGGACTACATCAGCCTGACCGGCGCGGTGCTCTACATGTTCGCGCATGCCTTGGCCACCGGCATGCTCTTCGCGATGGCCGGGTGGATCTATGACCAGACACACATGCGCGACATTCCGTCGCTCGGAGGACTGGTCAACCGGATGCCGTTCGTCGCAGCCTGCTTCATGGTGGCCTGTATGGCCTCGATCGGCATGCCCGGCACGGTGAACTTCATCGCCGAAGTCATGATCATCGTCGGAAGCTGGCACAAATATCCGTTCCAGGTTCTAGTGGCCGTGGCGGGGATCGCCCTCACGATGGCGTACCTGTTCAGAATGATGCGAGGGGTGTTCTACGGACCGATGGAGCACAAGTACAGCCATGCGCACGATGCGGTGGCGCCGGTGGATCGGCTCCCGCTGTTGCTCATGATCGCCTGCAGCATCGCGTTTGGCATCTTCCCTGGACACTTCTACGACGTCATCCGGTCCGGGGTAGACCCTCTCGTGACCCGCATCACGGCGGTTGTGCCGCTGGCGGAGCAAACCCGTGAGGAGTTAGGGGTAAGGAGTGAGGCGAAGGTCTCCGGAGATCTGAGCCGGTCGCTGCTGCCCTCCGATAACCCCTCACCCCTCACGCCGACTCGACTGAGCTCGTCGCAGGCTCACGCCTCACGAGGATCGGAATGACCTTCAACCTGACCCTGTCCGGCGCGGACCTGCTCCTGCTCGTCCCGGAGATGCTGCTGACGGTGTGGTTGTGCGTGGTCTTGATCGTGGACTTCGCCATGCCGCGCTTGCCGAAGGAACACCTGGCCTACCTCAGCGTGGGCGGACTGGGTGGTGTGCTGGCCTGCCTTCTGTGGTTCGATCTCGCCGGAATTTCCGGAAGCTTGTTTGCCCATATGTTCGTGGTGGACGGCTTGGCGCTGTTCTTCAAGATCTTTGTCGTGGGCGCCACGATCTTGGTGATTCTAGCCTCAGTGGATTATGTCCGGCGCTTCCGCTTCTTCAAGGGCGAGTACTATTTCCTGGTGCTCATGTCGGCCCTGGGCATGATGTTCATGGCATCGGCCAATGATCTCTTGTCGGTCTTCATCACGCTGGAATTCTCGACCTTCGGGTTCTATGTGCTGGTGGCCTATTTGCGCGATGACGCCGCCTCGAATGAAGCCGGGCTCAAATTTTTCATCCTGGGCGTGTTCGCGGCCGCGATCCTGGCGTACGGCATCAGCCTCGTCTATGGCGAGACCGGGAAACTCGTGTTTCAGGACATTGCGGCAGCCTCCTACACTCCTGGGCTCGTGATCGGGTTCCTGCTGATCTTCGCGGCGCTGGGGTTCAAGATCGGCGCGGTGCCGTTCCATTCCTGGATCCCCGACACCTATCACGGCGCGCCGACCCCTGTCACTGCCTTTCTCTCAATCGCGCCCAAGGGAGCGGCGTTCGCGATCCTGATCCGCATGTTCTTTGTGTCGCTGGTCGCCTTCAAGCCGGCTTGGGTCCTGCTCCTGGTCGGCGCCTCGATTCTCTCCATGACGTACGGCAACATCGTGGCCATCGCCCAGCGCAACATGAAGCGTCTGCTGGCCTACTCCGGCATCGCGCAGATCGGCAACATCCTCATCGGCTTAGCGGCCGGCACGAAGATGGGCGGCGACGCCATCCTGTTCTATTTGCTGACATACCTGTTCGCCAACCTCGGCGCCTTCGCGATCGTCATCGCCGTCGGGAATCTGATTCGCAGCGACGAAATCGAGGACTACTCCGGCTTGAACCGGCGCTCTCCGTTCCTGGCCTTCGCCATGCTGGTCTTCTTATTGTCTCTGGCCGGCGTCCCGCCGCTGGCAGGCTTCATCGGCAAGCTCTACATCTTCGTGGCGGCGATCAAGGAAGGGCTCTACACCTTGATCATCGTGGGGCTGATCAACATCGTGATCTCGATGTACTACTATCTGGTCATCGTCAAGAAAATGTACATCAACGAGCCGACGGACCCCTCTCCGCTCAGCATTTCAGGACCGATGAAAGCTGTGGTCTACGTCGGGCTCGCCGGCACGTTGATCCTAGGGATTTATCCACAGCCGTTCATCGACTGGGTCGTGGCCGCCACCCTCATGTTTTCCAACGTTGTTGACTCCACCGCCTCGATGCGACCCACTGTCCCTCCTTTCGGAGGCTGAGCCGGCGCCGCTTGCCATTCGTAAAGGCTGGACCAATCGGCCTGATCTGCTACAATAGCCGGCATGGAACGCGCAGGCACGGTCTTCACGGCGCGTCGGCTTCTATCAGGACCGCGCCAGGGTTCACCCAGAGGGTTCATTCGATGTCCGCCCTTCTCCGGATCGCGGTGACCAGGCCGAGCGGAAGACCGAGTCTGTGGCGCCAGAACGGACATCCACCTCGCATGTCGCGGCGTCCCTGCCCACGGTCCGCACCCACGACAGCACGTGCCACTGGCTGGTCCTGTCTCCTGCCGCCCAATGTAGGTCGCGAGTAACGGCTGCTGGCTCCTATGCACTGGTCTATCGAAAACAGGATGGTGGCAGGGTTCGGTTTGGTGTTGGCCTTCGTCCTCGTGATTGGCGTCGTCTCCTACTTCAACACGAAGAAACTGATCGCGAACAGTCACGCGGATGCCCGCAGCCACGGGGCGCTCCAAATGCTCGAAGGCATCCTCTCCACCGCAGAGAATGCGGATCTGGGACAGCGTCGGTATCTCATCACGGGAGAGGAGAGCTATCTCAGCCCGTACCGCACCGCCGTTTCTCGTCTCCCTGAGCAGCTTCGTTACCTCAGGGAGACCACAGCAGATAGCGCCGCCCAGCAGAGTCGGCTCGACTCTCTCGAGAAACTCATCACGAAAAGCCTGGACTCCAGCAAAGCTGAGATCGCCTTGCGGACGAACGAGGGCTTTGAAGGCGTGCGTCACCTCATCTTTGCCAGTCGGGTCAAGAATGAAATTGACGAGATCCGCCTCCTGATCGAGGAAATGGAAAATGAGGAGAACAAGACCTTGACGCGTCGGGCCGAGGAGTCGCAAGCGAGCACCCACGACACGATCCTGCTCCTGGCCCTCGCCACGTTGCTGCAATCGGTCCTGCTTGGTTCCGTCTATTATCTGATCAGACACGACATTACTCAACGAAAGCGGGTCGCGACGGAACTCCGCCATCGCGGCGAACAACTCGAAGCCGCGAACAAAGAACTGGAGGCCTTCAGCTATTCCGTTTCCCACGACCTCCGAGCCCCGCTTCGGCACATCGACGGATATGTGGGGTTGCTGGAAAAGGCCGCGGTCACAACCCTCGATGAGAAAGCCCGTCGGTACTTAGCGACGATTTCCGAATCCGCCAAACAGATGGGGCAACTGATTGACGACCTGCTGGTCTTTTCACGGATGGGGCGTGCCGAGATGCGGGACACACCCGTGTATCTGGACCAACTCGTCAAAGAAGTCCAGCACGAGCTGCGGCATGACACGCAGGGACGCAACATCGCGTGGAGGATCGGCCCGCTGCCCACGGTGCACGGCGATCCAGCCATGCTGCGATTGGTACTGATCAATCTGATATCCAACGCGGTGAAATTCACCCGGACGCGCCCCCTCGCCACCATCGAGATCGGAAGTGCCTCAGGAAGACCGGGGGAGAAGGTGGTCTTCGTTCGCGATAACGGCGTAGGGTTCGACATGCAGTACGTCGAGAAGCTCTTCGGCGTCTTCCAGCGCCTGCATCGCGCCGAAGAGTTCGACGGCACCGGCATCGGGCTCGCCAACGTCCGGCGCATCATCCATCGCCACGGAGGCAGAACCTGGGCCGAAGGTACGGTGGACGGCGGCGCGACGTTTTACTTCTCACTTCCAACCGGCATGGAGCCAGCATGACCACCCCAAGACCCATCCTCCTGGCTGAAGACAATCCCCGCGATGTGGAACTGATCCTGGCAGCCATGGCTGAACACAACCTCGCTAACGAGATCGTCGTCTGCCGCGACGGCGTCGAAGCGCTGGACTACCTGTACCGCAGAAGAGGCTTCAGCGCGCGCCGCCAAGGCAACCCCGCCGTGATCCTGCTCGATCTGAAGATGCCCAAGGTCGATGGGTTGGAAGTCCTGCGAACCATTAAAGCCGACACCGGCCTGAAACCGATTCCGGTGGTGATGCTGACCTCCTCGCGCGAGGAACGGGATCTCGTACAGAGCTATGCACTGGGGGCGAACGCCTACGTGGTGAAACCGGTCGATTTCCACAGCTATTTTAACGCGATCAAGGCGCTTGGGATCTTCTGGGGGGACGTCAACGAACCTCCGCCGGGGCTGGCCCGGACCACAGCGAACGGTTGCTCAACAGGGTGAATCTACCTCCTGAACAAGGGACGCGCGTGAAGTCGCCGTTGCGCATACTGCATCTGGAGGATAGCCAGACGGATGCCGACCTGATTGTGTCGACGCTGGCTGAGGAAGGCATCGCCTGCGAGGCTCGGCGCATTGACACCAAAGCAGACTTCGTTGCGGCCCTGGAGCAGGGCAGGTTCGACCTGATCATTGCGGACTATTCCCTTCCCTCCTTCGACGGCATCGCCGCCTTGGCCCTGGCGAGAGAAAAGTGCCCCGATGTGCCGTTCATTTTCGTCTCCGCCACCCTCGGCGAAGAACTCGCCATCGAAACCCTGCAGCGCGGCGCGACGGACTATATCCTGAAACAGCGACTGTCTCGGCTCGTGCCCTCGGTGCATCGCGCCCTACGGGAACTTGAACAGCGGATCGAACGCAAGCGCGCGGAGGAGGCGCTTCGTCAAAGCGAGGAACAACTCCGCCAGTCGCAGAAGATGGAAGCCATCGGCCGGCTGGCCGGCGGCATCGCGCACGACTTCAATAATCTCCTCATGATCATCATGGGATACAGCGAGCTGCTCCTGAACGAGCTCGACCAGGCTCACCACATGCGTGAGAAGGTCGAGGAGACACAAAAGGCTGCGCAGCGCGCCGTGTCACTGGTCCGTCAGCTCCTCGCCTTCAGCCGGAAACAAGTGCTCGATCCGCAGGTGGTGGACCTCAATGCCGTCGTCGGGAACCTTGAGAAAATGCTGCGGCGCCTGATCGGCGAGGATATCGAGCTGATCACCAGGATGGACCCCTCCCTGGGTCGGGTGAAAGCTGATCCCGGCCAGCTCGAGCAGGTCATCATGAACTTGGCCGTCAACGCTCGTGACGCCATGCCACAGGGAGGCAAGCTCACGATCGAGACCGGCAACGTCGAGGCGGCCGAGGCCGCGGCTCGCCAGCTCGCTCCCACCCAACCTGGTCCTTATGTGCAGCTGGTAGTGCGTGACACCGGGTGCGGGATGGATGCCGCGACACAGGCGTACATCTTTGAGCCGTTCTTCACCACGAAGGAAGAGGGGAAAGGAACGGGGCTCGGGCTCTCGACCGTCTATGGGATCGTCAAACAAAGCAGCGGCGGCATCCAGGTTCAGAGCGCGCTTGGACGAGGGACCGCCTTCACGATCTATCTGCCTAGAATCGATGAAGCCACCACAGCGGCGGAGCCACGCAAGGTGCCGGATCGGCCCCCGTACGGCATGGAAACGGTTCTGCTGGTGGAGGACGAACAAGGGGTGCGAACTCTCGTGAGGGACGGGCTCCGGCAGTACGGCTACACGGTGCTGGAGGCGCGACACGGCGTCGAGGCCTTCCTGATCAGCAACCAGCACCAGGGCCCTATCCACCTGCTCGTCACCGACGTCGTCATGCCGGGGATGACCGGCCGTGAGGTGGCGCACCAGCTCATGCCTCTCCATCCTGGCATGAAAGTGCTGTACATCTCAGGGTACATCGACGACGCGGGACTGCGCAGCGGGACGGACCAAGCACGGACCGGTTTTCTCCAAAAACCCTTCACGCCGGAGGCGCTGGCTCGAAAGGTGCGCGACATGCTAGACTGGTAACGCTTCTCAACACCAACCAACTGGAACTGGCCTGCCAATCTTCAGAAGCAAGAACATGGTGAGAGTGACCTCGAGGTTTCCTCGAGGGGCTCCTCATTCTTCTCGTTGATGCCACGAGCGCTTGGGGGATAGAATAGCCCCCGCCCTCAGGTCCCCAGGACATCACTTCCATAACCATGACACCCACTGCCGAACTGGGTGGAGGAGGCGCTGTGGATTCAGTTCGGACCGCGCAATACTTCAAAGTGCAGGTGCCCGACAAGCCCGGTGAAGGGGCCAGGATGCTGAGTGTGCTCCGTGCCGCCAGCATCAATCTCCTGGCCTTTTCCGGCTTCCCGCGGAACCGCCGAGCCCAGCTCGACTTTGTACCGGAGGATCCAACCGTGTTTCTGTACGCGGCGAAGCAAGCGAAGTGGAAGGTTCAGAAACCCAAAACGTGTTTCGTCGTCAACGGCGATGATCGGACCGGCGCCGTGGCAGACCTGATGAGGAAACTGGCGGAATCCAGGATCAACGTCACAGCCATTGACGCTGTGTGTGCCGGCCAGGGTCGCTATGGCGCTCTCTTCTGGGTGAAGCCGCGTGATGTGAAAAAAACCGCGAATGTCCTGGGTATCGGGTGAATCCACCACGCCATGCGCGTCGTCGTGACGGGAGGGACAGGGTTTATCGGCCGACCGCTCTGTCAGAAGCTGCTTGAGCTCAGGCACACGGTCACAGTGCTCACGCGTAATCCTGATGCCGCCCGGTCACGTTTGGATCCTCGCATTGCGGCGATCGGCTGGCAGGGGTCTCGCGGGGCGACAGACGAGATGATGACCGCCTTGCGCTCTGCAGAGATCGTGATCAACCTGGCTGGCGCCCCAATCGCGGAGGGGCGTTGGACGGAACAGACGAAAGATCGCCTGCGCAGAAGCCGCGAGGGGACGACGTCCGCGCTTGTGGCGGCCCTGGCCAAACTTCAGGCGAGACCGGTGCTGCTGATCAGCGCCTCGGCGATCGGTTATTATGGGCCTCGCCAGGACGACCTGCTGAGAGAGGACGCTCCATCCGGCATCGGATTTCTCGCAAGCCTCTGCCGTGAATGGGAAGCAGCAGCCCGCGCCGCCGAGCGACTCGGCGTGCAAGTGGTGGTGCCTCGCATCGGCGTGGTCCTTGGACGAAACGGCGGCGCACTGGCCAGGATGCTCCCAGCGTTCCGCCTGGGGCTGGGCGGGCCGTTGGGAAGTGGAACTCAGTGGCTCTCGTGGATTCACCTGGATGATCTGATCGAGCTGCTGCTGTTCCTGTTTCACGAGGCAGCCAGCGGACCAGTGAATGCGACCGCGCCGCAGCCGGTCACCAACGAGGAGTTCAGCCGCGTCCTCGGGCAGACGCTGAGAAGACCGGCCTGGCTTCGGACGCCGAGCTTCGCGCTTAAATTCCTCCTCGGTCAGATGGCGGAGGAACTGCTGCTCACCGGGCAGCGGGTCGTGCCAGCTCGAGCTGAGGCGATGGGATTCCGTTTTCGATATCCGACCTTGTCGGAGGCATTGCATGCGATCCTGCATTAACCTCGCACGAGAGAACATGTCATCCGCTCGAGGTCAAGCAACCATCGTGTGTCGCGTGCTGTTCCTTGCTGGAGCCTGCCTGCTGTCCCATGACTCCTTAGCGGCGCAGGAGGTCTCGTGGACCACCCTGGTGGAGGGCCTGGCGGTGACAGTCTGGGAGCCTGGCACTCGGTGCAAGGAAGCTTCTCCTTTGCTGCTGGTGAAGGTCGATCCGGAGCGGTTCCGGTTTTCGACCTATCATTTTCTCGACGAGGGCCTGTCTGCGCCTGTGACGATTCAGGAATGGCAACTACTGACCAACGCGAGCCTGCTCTTCAATGCTGGTCTCTTCCGGGAGGACTATTCCTATCTGGGACTGCTGTTCAAGGAAGGACGACCCTTGGGAACGAAGCGTCATCCCCGCTGGCAAGGACTGTTCGTCGCGGAACCAGTGAACCCTGGGGTACGGAAAGCGCATGTGCTGGATTTGGCCTTTGAGCGGTTTCGCGAGGACCAGCCGCCCTACCGAGAGGCGGCGCAATCGCTCATGTTGTTGGATCGAACCGGCAAGCCACGCGTCCGCCAGACCGGCAAGCGGGCGCACCAAACAGTCGTGGCAGAGGACGAGGAAGGGCACATCCTGCTGATCAAGACGTCGGATATCGTGACGCTGCGGGGGCTGGCTGACTGCCTGCGAGTGGGGTTCCCCTCCATACGCCAGGCCATGGCCATGGACGGCGGTTCCTCGTCAGACCTGCTGATCGGGACCGAGTTATTGAAGCCCCTTCGGAACGGTCCAGAACCGTTCCAGTGGTACTCGTTGCTGGATGGAAGCGGGACTGGTCACATCACACTGCCGGCCGTCATCGGGATCCAGCCGCGCACCGGAAACCGCCACCCGTCACCATAGTCAGCGTTGGGGCGGTTCAAGCGGATAGCCGGCTTCCAACCAGGCGTTCATGCTGCCGCGCACGTTATAGACGTGCTTGTAGCCCAGGTCGGCCAGTGTCTCCGCCGCGATGTTGCTGCGGTGCCCGGACTGGCAATAGACGACGATGTGATCATCCGGCTTGGCCCCGATCTCGCTGTGGCGAGCCTTGATTTCTCGGAAGTCGATATTCAGATCCGTCCCCGGAATCACGCCAGTGGCATGTTCGTGGGGCGACCGGACATCAATCAAGAAAAAGCCCTTATTGGAAGGCGTGGTCGCCTTGGCAAGCCCCTCTCTCAGTTGTTGGACCGTAAGCAGGTATGAATGATGGGCCGAGACGCTGCTGCCGATCAACGCCAGCGCCAGGCCAAGCCCGAAACAACTCATCAAGACTCTTGGTCTCATGACTCAGCCTCCTTTCCTTCACGCGCGACCGTGAACCAGCCTCGTGTTGAGATGGGCGACGCAAAGGACTGTGATCATCATACGGCTGCCATGAAAGGATGGTCAAGAGCCACCCTGCTGGTCTTCCTCTTCGGCTGTGCCGGATGCGCTGAAGGGGCCAAGCTGGTCCAGGAAACGGAGTCAGGAGGCGTGGTGACTTACCCCTTCAAGGGCGACAACGGGTATCTCTTTTCTCGGTTTCGAGACGACGCCTTTCGGATCATCGAGCAACGATGCGGGAAGCAGTACATGATCGTTCGGGAGGGCGAAGCGAAGGGACGCAGCCGCGTGTCAGGCGTGATCGAGGGGGCGGAAGAGGTGGTGACGGAACGGCGCTGGGGGCTTCAGTTCCGATGTAAGTGATCAACAAGAGCTGATAGCTTATAGCGAATAGCCGATGGCCAGAGTAGCCGGCAGAGCTTATGGCTCACAGCAAGAAGTCGGAGTCTCCTGCCATAAGCCATTAGCCATACGCCATTAGCTCTTCGAAACTGCCAGCAGATCCTTGATGGTCAAGAGGCTCGTCAGCGTCAGCGCCTGTTCCTCCACAGACGCGCGCCCATCCTGCTCATTGCGATCCACGATCACCAGCGCATGGTCCACCCGCAACCCGGCCTCCCGGGCCGCCTTGGCCGCTTTAATGATGGACCCTCCTGTCGTGAGGACATCGTCCACAATCAGCGCTCGGTCTCCCGGCTTGGCTGCGCCTTCGATCAGCTTTCCGAGCCCATGGTCCTTGGGTTGCTTACGGACGACAAACGTGCGCCACTCCCGCCGAGGCCTTTCTCGATAGCCATAGTCCGAGATTGTGGTGGCAATGGCGATCGCGCCGATCTCCAGCCCGCCGATGCAATCGAAAGGCAGGTCTTTGATCGCCTGGAACGCCAGTTGGGCGACTAGATTGCGGGGAGCCGGGTGAGCCATGAGGACCCGGCAATCCACATAGAATGGGCTCATGACTCCGGAGGCCAGCTTGAATCCGGCAGTCTGGTCCCATTTGAAAGACCGAGTCGTCAGGAAGGCTTTGGCAAGGTCCTCTTTCAACATCGTGGCGCACCAATATATCACGGAATCGGCTATTCCTTGATCTTTGTCCGAATCCAGGGTACGGTTTGTGCCATGTGCTCAACGACCGGCTCGCTCTTCTGGTCGAGCCAGCCACTTCCAACCGAAAGGAGCCTGTATGATTGGACGGGTCGTCGTCGCGGTCATTCTGATCATGACATTTGCAGCCCCGGTGTTCGCAGGTCCCAAATCCCCTGGCGTTGATCGCCGGGAACATAAACAGAAGCAGCGCATCAAGCAAGGGATCAAAAGCGGAGCACTGACGAAGGAGGAGGGCAGAGCCCTGACAGCCGAACAGAAAGCGATCCGTGCCAAGGAGCGCGAGATGAAGTCAGACGGATCACTGACGAGAGAGGAACGCAAAGAACTGCATCAGGACCTCAACGAAGCCAGCAAGAACATTGCGGAGCAGAAGCACGACGCGGAAACGCGGTAGGCGAAAGGGGTGAGGCGTTAGGCGAAACCCCGGAAGAGAGGAAGGGCGGCCGCTTCAGACGAGGCAGCCGCCCTTCGTGTTTTTCTGGTGTTGGTCTTAGGCGAAACGGGGGTTGGTGCCGAAGCCGAGAAGGAGAAGACCTGATGCGAGTTTCGATTGCAGGCCTATTCCTAGTTGTTTTCCTTTCACACGGATGCATGGGAAGGTTTAGCAACATTGTGGACGATGATCCCATTACGGATGGTTTTCGAAAGTCTCTTCCGCCTCCACACGCACGTACGGTAGTCTGGGGTGGACATCCTAGCGCTACTGGAACAGCAGTGAGTTGGCTACAGAGACAAGGCCTGCGAATAGTCGAGCGGTCCAAATTACAGAAAGTGCTTGACGAGCAAACTATTCGCCTCACTCACACGTCTGATGACGAGGCGCAGGTTCTGCGGGTAGGCAAGCTTCTCGGCGCTGAGGTCGTGGTATTCATAGATTCCCCAGTGACTGGTGGCCATCAGAGTTCTGGCGGGGCCTACGGGAACATCGCTGCGTCGGGGAGTGCTACCGTGTACAGCACGAGCATCTGGGTACGTGGTGTGGATATTGAATCGGGGGAGGTTTTGTGGAGTGCTACGGCTCGCTATCCTGAATCCTTCTCAAACCTTGACGACATGCTCGTGCGGTTGACCTGCCATGCCCTCGCGACTGCTTGGGGCTTTCGGCAGGTTGGAGAACCTGAAACAGTACTATTTCCAAAGGACATGTGCTTGGCAGGTTCAGATTCAGGCAGGTGAAACGATGAACTGCCTTTCCTTGGGGCTCATGGCTGAGAGGCTCGATTCCAAAGAGACCGTGAAAATTGAAGAAGTGGTGGTCTCTCACATGTTCGAGATCGCCGCCACCGGCCGACCACCCGCTCACTCCAAACAGTCAAGTCACGCTGCCGCCGCTCCCGTAATTCCTCATCGCTGCTTCTGGTTCATGAAATACTGGAACCAAAGGAAACCGAGGTCCGACGAATTATTCGCAGCCTGAGCTTCCAGTGAGTCGATCTGTAACTGCATTAGTTCCATCTGTCGTTCCAACTGCCTCGCTGCGCTATCACTGTACCCCGCGACGGGAGCCCTAGCACTTGCGCGGCTCGCACTGTCTTCATATACCCGGAGCCTCTCCCTGTCGAGCACTTCATAAAATGCTTGAAGCGCAGGGTCTTGGACAGATCGCGGTGGAGGCTCGACATCTAAACACTGAGGCGGGATTGTCCCCCGTTGCTTAAACTCTTCCCAACACCCTTGGGAGCTATAGACTTTGGCCCGCTTGCTGAACCTGTCCACCTTTTCCACGAAGTCCTTGTACCAGGCATCTGAATACTCGACATCTGATGGAGACGGAGTCGGGACATTCTTTAGCAAAACATGCTTACGACAATGGAGCGGGATTACCTTCCCTTGCTCTGCCTGTTCCAAGCACCACTGGGACTCGTAGCTTAGGATCGACTGACCTGGCGTGAGCTGGTTAAGGCGTTCCTCGAACGTGCTAGCTCCTAATGGTGTCGCGCTTGTCACAACAAGTAATAGGATAAGTGAACATAGTTTACCCATACCCCACCCACCTTTCCACCCGCTTGGGGCGTCCTTTCTCGTCTGGGGTGATCGTCTCCTCGATCTCGCCACCAGCAATAGTGAGGGCCGCATGAGTCCTTCTTTATGGGTGAGCATGCACTGCGCGAGGGGACTAGTTTGGATTCAAGTCAATACTTATGCTATCCCCCAAACGTAGGGGGGCATGTTAGGAAAGGACGGAGCCGCAATCAAAGCGAGCCGGGTCACGCGAAGAAGAACGGAATTCTTACGGACAGTTGTGCGGGTGTTGAGGAAGGTCCAGAGAGCCAAGCGCCGGGTTGCTGAGGAGCAACAGAAGCAGCAGCGCCGGCAAGCCCTCACGGCCTACCGTGAGTCGAGGCCAGACCAGGGAATAGGCGCTCTCTTTCTGCATTCCCACTGCATCCACCGTGCATGAAATTGTTGAAAATGTGTCGAAAACTGCACAACGCTGGACAAGCTATGCTTGACAATCAATGCAACCTTAAGGGAAACTTCTGTTTACTCCCCCCTGGCAGTTGTAGAGGAGGAACGCGGCGTCGGCTGCGGTATGAACTGTTAGAATGTACGGAGTAGTCTAATCGTTCAAGAAGGCTGGCATCGCACACCATGATTAAGGCGTTAGAAGCGGAGGAGTCCCTTCATCTTGAAAGTTCGCCTCCAAAACAAGCCTGACATCAGAGAGCTCCCAGCTTACTCCATCACGGAAGCTGCTCATTACCTTCTAATTCCGCCGTCTACCCTTAGGTGGTGGGTAACCGGGCGACGTTACGATAGGGGGATTCTTCGCGTGTCAAAACCCATTATTGAACTGCCCGAAGAAGATGGCAAGGGGCTTTCCTTCATGAATCTGGTTGAGATCCATGTTCTAGATGCGATTCGAAGAAAACATGACATAGCCCTAAATAAAGTCCGCAAGGCTCTTCAGTATCTCGGACATCACCTCCCTTCTAGGCATCCTTTGGCCGAACGAGAGTTCGAGACCGATGGAATTAGCCTGTTCATTGAACAGTATGGCAAGTTAATCAACATTTCCGAGGAGGGGCAGCTTGCTATTCGTGAGTTATTGGAGGCTCACCTTAAGAGGATCGAGCGAGATACCTCTGGCCTTCCGATAAGACTCTACCCATTCACTAGAAAGAGAGCACCTCAAGAACCCATGGCCGTCGTTATCGATCCGTATGTCTCCTTCGGTCGACCCGTTCTAGTGGGTACGGGTATTCCGACAGCGGTGATCGCTGCACGTTATAAGGCCGGAGAATCGGTGGACGATCTAGCCGACGACTATGGTCGCAGCCGCGAAGAAATCGAAGAAGCTATCAGATGCGAGCGCTTCCGCGAAGCCGCCTAACGAGCCCATCCTCTTCTTAGATCGATCCCTTGGGAAAAAGCAAATAGCCTCTGCCCTGCGCGCAGAAGGTTCTGATGTCCGAGTTCATGACGATCATTTCCCAAGTAACGCCAAAGATGAGTATTGGCTGACGGAGGTTGGGCAAAGAGGGTGGATTGTTCTGACAAAAGAGACCAAATCCGTCACCATCCAGTTGAACGCGACGCTTTAATGGCTGCCGGAGTAGGCGCTTTTATTCTACCGAGAGGTAACACGACCGGGTCAGAAATGGCCAGAGCGTTCGTAAAGGCTTTACCTAAAATTAAAAAATTCATCAGGAAACACTCTCGCCCTTTCATCGCTCGGGTCACGAGTGGAGGATCTATAACGATGTTAGACGCAGGGGGGCGGAGACCTTAAGCCATCTACTGAGGAGACACGCCTTCCTGAAATTTTCTCCACTCCCACGGCGGGACCGGGTCGGGATCTGCCCAAAGCCTCTGTTTGGCGTCCCTCGCTTCCTTTTCTAGCCCTGCCAGCACAGTATCACCCGGCGCATAATGTCTGTACCACCACGCCAGCCCTGCCTTGACGAGCAGGTAGAAGACGCTCAGCTAGCCGACCAGGCTGTATCTTTAGCCAGAGAGGATGGCCGAAGTGGTGGATGGAATAGAGAAGGAGGTTGGTGCCGAAGCCGGGATTTGAACCCGGACACCCGTGAGGGCGCTAGACCCTGAATCTAGTGCGTCTGCCAGTTCCGCCACTTCGGCACGTGCGGGATGCTGAAATAAGCCTACAACTGCGTTCTCGCTTCGCTCAAGCCCTCAACGTACCAACAAAGAGTACGCCTCGGGGTTTCGCTTGCTGCGGCCTTGTTCTAGCCTTATTTGAGCATCCCTAAGAATTATTTCCTCAAATTTGTTCGCGGTCGCTCACTCCCTTCAACCTACGAGAAGAGTACGCCTCGGATTCTCGCTCGTTGCGGCCTAGTTGGAAGCCATTTTGAGCAGCCCTTCTGAAGGGATAACACTAGCAGGGAAACGCATTATCCCCGATCGTCCGAGTTCCGTCAAGGTGCGCTGTGCGCAGGATGACTGCGTGGTGGAGCACTGACGGACTCACCCAACCTTAGAGGGTGAGTGAGTTGGATACCGATGGATCGGCAAGGAACTACACGACTCCCAGGCCCGTACGAGGGGGATGTCGCGCGAATCTCCGCTCAGGACGATCCGTTCCCGTACCAAGCCAGCGGCGGCTAGCAAGAAAGGGGCTGGAATGAAGGGTGCCTCGTCCGCCATCAGCACATCGAACCGTACCCTGCCGAACAAGGGATCGGATACCACACGCGCAGCCGTCGTGACGACGACCCGCTTGTTTTGAATGAAGGCCTGGCGGTTGGTGCCCTCTTCCGCCGCCAGCAACTCTCTGATCCGCTTGGTGCCGCCTAATCGGGCGATCTCCTCCTTCAGCTCGTTGTATTCCGGGCGCAGCTCCTTTGGGATCGCCGCTTCCGCGCTCAGTTCTTGAATGCGTCGCTTCGCCACCTCCAGTTCTTGCAAGAGTCCCTGCACCGTCGTTTCGTAGATGTCCCGATACTCGACAAGCGAGACCACGTTTTTGCCCAACGTCTGCATGGCCACTCGCCTCCAGATCGGGAGCCCCTCGTAGTCGGCCAGCGTGGTGCTGACCTCCTTGATCTTCCCCTGGAGTTCGCTGAGCTGAGTTAGAAGCCGCCATTCCAGGTGCTTCACCTCATCGAGCTCTTGTTGTTTCTGTGCCTTATAGGCCAGGAGCGGCGTCAGCTCGCGGAATCGGTCGTACTTGCGACGGAGCGTAGCTTTATCGGTTCTTGACCTCTCGTAGAACCGGTGCATCTGTGTCTCGAACCCCAGCTCCGACAGCGCCATCCCCACTGCCTCCCCCAGCACGGGCATTTCGTACCGGCTGACCAAACTCTTGAAGGGCAATCCGGCACCTCGCAGGGCTCGAGCGACTGTGCCTATAACCTCATCCGCTCGCCGGTGATCAGGACTGACCAGTAAGATCCTCTTATTGTCTCGGACCAACTCGATCACTAACGATGCTAGTTTGGCCTGCCGGGCCACAGGATCTTCATTCCACACCGTCGTCAGCACGGACGTGGAAGCCGAAACCGGCGCCGTGGCGCTCTGCGTTGACTGCTCCGGATTCAGCCAGGGGAGGAGTCGTTCAGCCGGCCCCAGCTGGTACGCCTCGGATTTGAGTGCCATCTCCGCGAGCCGCTTCGAGGCTGAGTCGAGAAACGCAGTGGTGTCCGGAACAATGGTAGGGGAACTGACGGTCTGGCCGAAGGCGTCAAACGTGTGGATCAGCACGGCCTGCTCAAGACGCCCGACCACAAACCCCTCGGTCGTCTCACCGTCTCCCGGCGGGATGACGGTGACCGGCAGATCCTCGAGCAGCGGCGCCTCTGCCGGCACGTCAAACCGGTAGAGGTGGAGCGTTCCTGCCGTCGAGACGAGACGGCCTTCCGACGCCGTGACCGGTGCGTCCAGACCTCGGGCCGACGCGCCATCGCGCTCAGCCGCGAGCCTCCGCGAGCAGTGCTCGATCAGATCAATCAATCTCATTGGGCGGCAAGGAGATTCGCGGTCATCGTCACTCACGAGAAGGGTTGAGCCGGATAGCGTGGGACTGTGTTGTACAGGCCTGGCTGTATCTTAGCGTCAGAACAAAGAGGCTGTCCACAATTGACTTTTCCCCATGCGCTCAGTATGATTTTCCGCTTCCCACAGAAGGAGTTAGCCTTATGAAGGTGATTCTGCAAGAGACGGTTGAAGGTCTGGGGCACGTAGGGGACCTCTTGGATGTGTCCGATGGCTTCGCCAGAAACTACCTGCTCCCCCGACGCAAGGCGCTGGAGGCCAGCAACCGTAACGTCAAAGCCCTTGAGCATGCCAAGCGCGTGACAGCTGAGAAGGCCCGGAAAGAGAAACTGCAAGTCGAGGCCTTCGCAAAAAAGATCTCCGCGGTCTCGCTCACGGTCATGGCTCAGGTGGGCAAGGACGATAAAATGTTTGGTTCCGTGACGGTCAAGGATATCGTGGAAGGGTTGGCCGAACATGGTATTGAAGTAGACCGCAGGAAGGTCCAGCTTGCGCAGCCGATCAAGGAGCTTGGAACGTTCACGGTGCCAGTGAAGCTCCACCGTGATGTCACCGCCAGCCTGTCGGTCAACGTAGTCAAGAAGCAGGAGACTGTCTCGACCGCAGAGGCCTAGGAACCAGTCGGCTGAAGGGTCGGATCGCGGTGGGGTTCGTGCGCACACTCAGAAAGAGGTCGTCATCCGTATGAGTCACGCGGTAGGGTCACTGAAGGCCTTGAGAGCAACTGATCCGGCAGTGTTCGACGCCATCCGTGCCGAGGAAAAGCGCCAGCGCGAGAAGCTGCTGCTGATCGCCTCAGAGAATTTCGCCAGCCCCGCCGTGTTGGCAGCCCAGGGCTGCCTGATGACCAACAAATATGCGGAGGGCTATCCGGGGAAGCGGTATTACGGAGGCTGCCAGTACGTGGATGTGGTGGAAGACCTGGCAATTCAGCGAACCAAGCAGCTCTTCGGCGCCGACCATGTCAACGTGCAGCCCCATTCGGGGTCACAGGCCAACATGGCGGCGTACCTGTCGGTCCTGAAACCCGGTGACGTAATCCTGGGCATGGACCTGGCGCAGGGAGGACATCTCACTCACGGCAGCCGCGTGAATTTTTCCGGCACCCTCTTTCGCTCCTTCTTTTACGGCGTGAACCGAGAGACGGAAGTGATCGACTACGACGCGGTTCAGCGCATCGCTGAGGAATGCCGCCCTCGGATGATCGTGGTCGGAGCCAGCGCCTAC
>VBOJ01000051.1 GCA_005877775.1 Nitrospirota bacterium
GTCAGCAAGTTGGGGAAGGTCGTCGCCGACCATGGAGGCGTCCTGGCCGGGATGATGGTCTTTGCCCGCCGTGACAGCGGGCAGTTCCCTTTAATGGACGAACTGACCTCGAAGTTTCCGTTCTACTACACGGCCGATCTGAATATGCCGCAATGGGAACCGGCTGCTTGTCCGCTCTGCAAAGCCAAGAAACCGTTGCTTTCGTGGAGGGACATGCCGGACCTTTAACGGTGATGGCCGAGTCACGCTGAACGGCAGAGAAGGGAAAAGGGTGCTGGTATAGAGGAGGGCGCTCATGGACGCTCCGGTCGTTGCGAAGGACATCAAACGAACCGATCTGCTTCAGATGTACTACTATTTGCGTCTGACCAGAACCCTGGAGGACCGGATCACAGCCCTCTATCGGCAGGGGAAGATCGTGGGCGGAGTCTATACCAGCAATGGCATGGAGGCGATCTCGGTCGGCTATGCCTCTGCCCTGGAACGAGACGACATCATCGCTCCCTTTCACCGAGACATGGGAGCCTTCCTCATCCGAGGGATCACGCCCGGCGAAGTGATTGCCCAATATCTCGGCAAGCGCACCGGACCCACCAAGGGGAAGGACGGCAACGTGCATATCGGGGATCTGAAGCGCGGCGTCATCGGGTTCGTGAGCCACCTGGCTGACAATCTGCCAGTTGCCACCGGTGCGGCCCTGGCCTTTAAGCTCCGCGGAGAGTCCCGCGTGGTGATAACCAACACGGGTGACGGGGGAACCAGCCGGGGCGACTTTCATGAAGCGATGAACTTCGCGGCGGTCCGCAAACTGCCGGTCGTGTTTTTCTGCAACAACAACCAGTATGCCTATTCGACTCCCCTGCAGCTGCAGATGGCGATCCGTGACGTCGCCGACCGGGCCAAAGCCTATGGCATGCCGAGTGAGATTGTGGATGGCAATGACGTCGCGGCCGTCTATCTCTCCGCGCAGCGAGCGATCCGGAAAGCGCGGGCCGGCGACGGGCCGACCTTCATCGAATGCAAAACGATGCGGATGCACGGCCACTCGGAGCACGACTCGGCCAAATATGTTCCGCGCGAACTGTTGGAGGAGTGGAAGAAGAAGGACCCGATCGTCAAAGCGGAACTCACACTCACCCAGCTCGGCTATGCCAACGAGGCGACGTTCCGTGAGATCGAGGAACGCGCCAAGAAAGAGGTCGAGGCCGGCGTGGAGTTCGCTGAACAGAGCCCCTTGCCGGAAGGCCCGGAGGCCTTAGAAGGCGTCTTTGCTGATGAACACGAGGTGAAACCATGACGACGACCGCAGTGGGACGCGAAGTCACCTACCTCGAGGCGATCTCAGAAGCCCTGGACGAGGAGATGAGCCGCGACGAGCGGGTCTTCCTCATGGGCGAGGACATCGGCCCGTATGGCGGAGCCTTCCGGATCACAGAGGGCTTCCAGAAGAAGTACGGCGAGTGGCGGGTATTGGATACACCTTTGGCCGAGTCCGGCTTTGTGGGAGCTGCGATCGGAGCGGCGATGATGGGGATGCGGCCAGTCGTGGAGATGCAGTTTGCGGACTTCATTTCCTGCGCCTTTGATCAGATCACCGAGGTGGCAGCGAAAAACCACTATCGCTGGGGCGCAGCCGTCCCGATGGTGATCCGGGCTCCGTTCGGCGGCGGCGTACATGGCGGACCGTTCCATTCGGAATGCCCGGAAGGTTGGTTCTTTCATTCGCCCGGCCTCAAGCTCGTCGCTCCCTCGACGCCATATGATGCCAAGGGCCTCCTGAAGGCCGCCATTCGCGATCCGAACCCGGTCATATATTTCGAGCACAAATTTCTCTACCGTCGCATCAAGGCGGTGTTGCCAACCGAGGACTACATCGTTCCGATCGGCAAGGCTGAGGTCAAGCGAGGCGGCACCGACATCTCGGTGATTACCTATGGTGCGATGGTCCACTTGGCGCTGGAGGCCGCCGAGGCACTGATGAAAGAGGGCATTAGCCTGGAAGTCGTGGATCTTCGGACGCTCATGCCCTTGGACAAAGAGACGGTCTTCGAGTCTGTCCGGAAGACCAGCAAAGCGATCATGCTCCACGAGGACAACAAGACCGGCGGGATCGGAGCCGAGATCGCAGCGCAGCTGGCTGAAGAATGTTTTGATTCCCTGGACGGGCCGATCCTGCGCATCGCCGCGCCCGACACGCCGGTTCCTTTCAGCACGCCGCTGGAGGAATATTTTCTCCCGAAGGTCAGCGATATCGTCAACGCGGCGAGGAAGCTGGCCGCATATTAATCCGACGTTCATCGTGAACCGTTGATCGCGCAGATTCAGAGACATACGTGACGCATTGAGTACGCACCTCCCACGATTCACGAATAACGCCTAACGAATAACGAGGCCACGTGCCGACCGACGTCATCATGCCTCAGCTCGGAGAGAGCATTGCCGAGGGGACAATCGTCAAATGGCTGATTCCCTCTGGTGGCCGCGTCGAAAAGGACCAACCGCTCTTGGAGGTTGAAACCGACAAGGTTTCCCTGGAGATCCCCTCCCCCACGGCCGGTTTTCTAACTGAGGTGCTTGTCCAGGCCGGCCAGACCGTACCGGTCGGAACCGTCATCGCGCGACTCGAAGGGCAGCCGGCAACCGGCGTCGTGAACAGGGTCGGCGGAATGGTGGTCCGCCCGATGGAGCCTTCTCCCACAGGTGAAGACCATTATTCCCCCGCTGTCCGACAGCTTGCCAAAGAACAGGGCGCGGATCTTTCCCAGGTGACAGGGACCGGTGCCGGCGGCCGGGTGACGAAGAAGGATGTCCTGGATTTCATCGCAAAGCGCAAACCGTCAGGCGTCAGGCGTGAGGCGTTAGGCGAAGCCCGGTCCCCTGACGCCTTATCCCGCACACCTCACGAGGGGATCTTGCCATTCACACCGATGCGGAAGACCATCGCTGATCGGATGGTCAAGAGCAGGCAGACGTCTGCCCACGTCGTCACCTTCTTCGAGGCTGATTTCACCGGGATCGGGAAGATCCGTGAAGCGCGCGGCTTGACCTACCTCCCGTTCGTCATCAACGCCGTCACCCGAGCGATCAAGGACGTGCCTGTCCTGAACTCGTCCTGGGGGGAGCAAGGAATCATCATCAAAAAAGACATCCACATCGGTATCGCGGTGGCGCTGGAGGACGGCTTGCTGGTGCCGGTTGTGCGAAGCGCCGACCGGAAGAGTCTGACCCAGTTGGCCAAGGAAGTCGCTGATCTGGCCGAGCGCGCACGGACCAAACGGCTGAATCCGGATGAAGTCCAGGACGGCACCTTCACAATCACCAATCATGGCGGCTTCGGCAGCCTCTTCAGCACACCCATCATCAGCCAGCCCCAGATCGCCATTCTGGGTGTCGGAGCGGTCCAGAAGCGAGCCGTGGTGGTCAATGACGCGATTGCAATCCGGCCGATGGGCTACCTCAGCCTCTCGTTCGACCATCGCGTGATCGACGGCGCCACAGCCGATCGGTTCATGGGCAAAGTGAAGCAATACATGGAACAGAGTAGCTGGGAGACATTCCTGTGACCACCAAGGATGAACGTAGGGCTCGCCGTGGAATCGCAAGTCTCTGCATCGGCGGCGGCGAGGCCCTGGCAGTCGTCGTCGAAAGACCGTGAGGCGTCAGGCGTGAGGAGTTGAATGTCCTATGCCACCCGCTTTTCCCCCTTACGCCTCACCCCTCACGGCTAACGAGGCGTCTCTGAAGATTGACGACGTCAAGCAGATCGGGGTCGTCGGCGCAGGCCAGATGGGTCGAGGCATCAGCCAGGTCTTGGCGACAGCGGGATGGCCGGTCTTGCTCGTAGATGTCGCCGAGCCTCCGCTACGCGAAGCGCTCAAGAAAATCCGCGAAGGGGTGGACCGGGCCGTTGAAAAAGGGGCCCTGCGTGCGGATCAAGTCGACGCGGTCATGACCTCCATTCACCCGATGGTCGAGCTGGAAGGATTGCGAGACACTCAGCTTGTCATTGAAGCCATCCCCGAGGACCCGGCATTGAAACGGGAACTCTTTGGTCGGTTGGGGAAGGTCTGCCACCGGCAGACGGTGCTGGCCAGCAATACTTCCTCCATCTCGATTGCGAAATTGGGTGCTGCCTCGGGCCGGCCTGACCGAGTAGTAGGGATCCACTTCATGAATCCGGTTCCGGCCATGAAGCTGGTCGAAATCGTCCAGGGAATGGAGACCTCCGACAGCACAATGACCCTGGCATTGGATCTGGCCAAACGCATGGGCAAAACCCCTGTTGTGTGCAAGGATGTCCCGGGGTTTATCATCAACCGGATCCTGATCCCCATGATCAATGAAGCGGTCTTTGCGTTAGACGAGGGAGTAGGCACGGTCGAGGCGATTGATCTGGCCATGACCACGGGCGCCAACCACCCGGTGGGCCCACTCGCCCTGGCCGATCGGATCGGGCTTGATACAGTTCTGGCGATCTGCGAGGTCCTCTACCAGGATTTGGGCGATCCCAAGTTCCGCCCTTGCCCGCTCCTGCGCAAATATGTGGAGGCAGGGTGGTTGGGGCGCAAGACCGGTCGAGGGTTCTATACTTACTAGCTAGTGCCGTTCCAACTGCTTCGAGCTCTCTGTGGCGTAGTGGATAGGCCACGGTCTTGGACGCGGTTCATCGGTCGTCAGTATGCCCATCACGTTGGAACGGCACTAGCAGCAAATAGCGAATAGCTTGCATTCTGCGCTGTTGGCTATTAGCTGTCAGCTAAGGAGGCTAAGGGATGAACCAACGGAAACGCCGATTTTCCTCTTTGTCCGGTCTGGACATCGAGCAGGTCTATACGGCTGACCATGTCAAGGGATGGTCTCCTGACGCCGATCTCGGAGCGCCCGGCGAGTTCCCTTACACCCGCGGCGTCTATCCTACGATGTACCGAGGCCGGCTCTGGACGATGCGCCAGTTCGCCGGGTTTGGGACAGCTGAGGACACCAACCAGAGATTCAAGTATCTCCTACAGCATGGGCAGACCGGCTTGAGCGTGGCCTTCGATATGCCGACGTTGATGGGGCTGGACTCGGACGATCCTCAGGCTCGTGGGGAGGTCGGTTACTGCGGTGTGGCGGTCTCCTCACTGGCCGACATGGAGCGTCTCTTCGACGGCATCCCGCTCGATCAGGTCACCACCTCAATGACGATCAACGGCCCTGCCGCAGTCCTCTTTGCCATGTACTTAGCGGTGGCGGAGCAACGGGGAATTTCTCTCGAGCGCCTTGGCGGGACACTTCAGAACGATATCCTGAAAGAGTACATCGCGCAGAAGGAGTGGCTGTTTCCACCGGAGCCACATCTCCGGCTGATCGTGGACACGATCGCCTATTGCGCCAAGTCCGTGCCGAAGTGGCACCCCATCAGCATCAGCGGGTATCACATCCGCGAGGCCGGGTCGACTGCGGTGCAGGAACTGGCCTTTACGCTCTATGACGGGCTCACCTACGTTGAGTCAGCAGTCAAGGCCGGGCTGGCCGTGGATTCCTTCGCGCCTCAGCTTTCCTTCTTCTTCAACGTGCACAATGACCTGTTCGAGGAAATCGCCAAATTCCGGGCCGCTCGGCGATTGTGGGCGCGCGAGATGGAGCGACGATACCATCCGAAAGACCCGCGCTCGCTCCAGCTCCGGTGCCATGCGCAGACGGCCGGCTGTTCCCTGATGGCGCAGCAGCCAATGAATAACGTGGTCCGCACGACCCTTCAGGCGCTTGCGGCGGTGTTGGGCGGAGCTCAGTCGTTGCACACCAACTCGATGGACGAAACCTTGTCGCTTCCGACGGAAGAGGCGGTCAAGCTGGCCCTGCGCACTCAGCAGATCATCGCGCAGGAAAGCGAGGTGACGAACACGGTGGACCCGCTCGGCGGGTCCTACTATGTCGAGTCGCTGACCAACCGATTGGAAGAAGGTACGCGGGATTACTTCCGGAAGCTGGATAAGATGGGTGGGATGGTGAAGGCGATCGAAGGAGGGTTCCCGCAACGGGAGATCCTGGAGGCCTCGCAACGGTACCTGCGTGAGGTGGAAGGGAAAGAGCGGGTCATCGTCGGCGTCAACGACTACGTGGAGCCGGAGTCGCGTCAGGTCCCGATCCTGAAGATCAGTCCGAAGGTGGAGAAGGCTCAAGTGGACGGGCTGGCCGCGCTGCGGGCTCAGCGGGATTCCTACCGAATGGCCGGCAGCCTGCAGGCCTTGCAAGAGGCCGCCGCGACTGAAGAGAATCTGATGCCCTATCTGATTGACGCGGTGAAGGCCCAGGCCACGTTAGGCGAGATCTGCGCCGCGCTGAAAGAAGTGTTTGGGACGTATCGGGAGCCAGTGGTGCTGTGATGATCCGCTGGGGTGGTGGAGACCGCTTTGGTGCGTACCCGCCTAGCTGCTGTAGCTACCGGAAGCACAACTGCGGCTCCCCCCATCCCCCACATCAGAACGTGGGGGTTCTCCGATCTGTTCATGCCTGTTGCTGCAGCCATGAACAGTCGGGCCTCGCTCGTGCTTCATCACCCGTTGCATTCGGGGGAGCAACGGGTCCCCGGCACATCAGCACGGCAGGTCTGCAATGCCGCTCCCTCCACCATCCCAGCGGATCATTTTATTTTGGAGTGTGGTAGATGAATTGGATGGGCGCAGCTGGAGGCATCCCCGTCGCCGCCGCTTGGGGAGGATGGATAATTACGGGGAGAGCTCGGCTGGCGAAGGGCGGAGAGGGCGGCCTGGTTAATCCCCTGTGCTCGCAGAGTGCGCACGCTCAGAAGGTGCTTCCTCGATGCGCGCAGTTGGGGATCAACCACGCCGCCCTTGTTAACTTGAACTGACAACCAAACCTCCGTGCCCATCCCGTCAATCTGGGAGGTAATGGAGTACAGCAGGAGAACATGAAACTCGGAGCGTTTGAAATTTTCCCTGTCACGGATGGACGATTCCGGTTGGACGGCGGGGCCATGTTTGGGGTGGTGCCGCGGGTGCTGTGGGAGAAGTGCTGTCCGGCTGATGAGAAGAACCGCATCCAGTTGGCGCTCAATTGCCTGCTGATTCGGGCGCATGGGAAGAACATCCTGGTGGACACCGGCCTGGGCAATAAGTTGGACGCTAAGTCCCAGAACATGTTTGCGGTGGATCGGACCCCGCCGCTGTATGACTCGTTGAAGGAACACGGATTAGCTGCTAAAGATATCCACATGATCATCAACACGCACCTGCACTTCGACCATGCCGGCGGCAACACGGTCCAAGATAATGGCCGCGGGGTGGTCCCGGCATTTCCAAAAGCCAAGTATTTCGTGCAAAAAGGCGAGTATGAGGATGCGGTGAAGGCCAATGAGCGCACCAGAGCCAGCTATCGCCAAGAGAACTTCGCGCCCATCGCGCAGGGGCACCG
Source organism: Nitrospirota bacterium (assembly GCA_005877775.1). Lineage (GTDB taxonomy): Bacteria > Nitrospirota > Nitrospiria > Nitrospirales > Nitrospiraceae > NS-7. Next base: position 7,417 of record VBOJ01000051.1, read on the forward strand.
GTGGGAATTTCTGGAAGGAGACACTGAACTGCTGTCGGGCTTATCGGTCATGGTGACCCATGGACATACCGCCCATCATCAGGCCGTGAAGATCGAATCGGAGGGCAAGGTGGCGCTCTACCTGGGGGATCTGATTCCGACGATCTCGCACCTGCCGCTCCCCTACATCATGGGTTATGACCTCTATCCCCTGCAGACGTTGGAAACGAAACGGAAGGTGCTGGATCGAGCCTTTCAGGAGAAGTGGCTGCTCATGTTCGAGCATGATCCCCGCGTGCAGATGGGGTATGTCAAAAAAGACATCGAAGGAAAGTACTACTTGGAAGAGGTACGAGCATGACAGTCTCGACAAAACCAATCAGGGTGCTGGTGGGCAAGGTGGGGTTGGACGGGCATGACCGGGGTATCAAACTGGTCGCGCGGGCGCTCCGCGACGCCGGTATGGAAGTGATCTACACTGGCCTGCACCAGACGCCTGAGCAAGTCGTGAATACGGCGATCCAGGAAGACGTGAAGGCCATCGGCCTGAGCGTGCTCTCCGGCGCGCACAATTACCTGTTCCCGCGCGTGCTGGAGTTGCTCAAGGCGCAAGGGGCTGAGGACGTCGTCGTCTTCGGCGGCGGCATCATCCCGGATGAAGATATTCCGCGGCTGAAGGCAGCCGGCGTACGGGCACTGTTCACACCGGGCAAGCCTATGAACGAGATTGTGGACTTCGTGAGGGGACTCAGGCCATGAGACCGGTTTACATGATCAGCGGCGGAATCACCAAGTTCGCCAAGGCCCATCCGGACAAAGACTTCCGGTTCATGGTCAAGGAGGCCTACGATTACACCCTGCGCGATGTGCCGCGTTTTTCCAAGGACATGATTGACGGAGCGGTCGGATCCTATTTCTCGGACCACTTCACGCGGCAACTGAAGGCCGCGAGCATGGCGCAGGATTATCTGGGGCTCTGTCCCAAACCGTCCAAGCGCATCGAAGGTGGAGGGGCAACCGGTGGGCTTTGCTTTCAATCCGCCTGGGAAGCAGTCGCATCAGGCCGGATGAACTCCTGCGTGGCCTTCGGCTTCGAGACCATGTCGCGGGTCAATACATGGAAGGGGAACGAGTTTATCGCGTTGGCGTCTGATACCAACTTCGATTTTCCCGTCGGCGGATTCTACTCCGGCTACTACGCCATGATGGTCCAGCGCCACATGCACGAGTTCGGGACCACCGTCGAGCAGATGGCGATGGTGTCGGTCAAGAATCACATCAACGCTTTGTACAATCCCTATTCCCAGAAAGCGAAGCGGCTCACGATCAAGCAGGTGCGGGAGTCCCCCATGGTGGCCACGCCCTTGACGATGGAGGACATCTGCACCATGTCGGACGGGGCAGCCGTCTGCCTGCTGGCCTCCGAGGAAGTGGCGGCAAAGGCCTGCGAGCGACCGGTGAAGATCATCGGTGTCGGCTCCGGCTCGGACGCGATGCGGATGGCCGATCGTCCGCACGGCAAGGTCATCCTGCTCCCTCACGAACAGGAATCAGACTATGCGCATCTCAAGTATCCTGGCGTGCACTCGTTCCGAGGCGGTCGCATGGCGGCCAAGCTGGCCTATCAGATGGCCGGGATCCACAATCCGATGGAGGAGCTGAGCTTCGTCGAGCTGCACGATGCTTACACTTCATCTGAGATCCAGACGTACGAAGACCTGGGTCTTTGCAAATACGGCGAGGGGGGACGGTTCGTGGAGCGCGGTACCCCCTTTATGCCGGGGATTGACTATGGCATGAGCCTGCCCAAGCAAGAACGCTTGCCGGTCAATCCATCTGGGGGACTCTTGGCCTGCGGGCATCCGGTTGGCGCCACTGGCCTGATGCAGGCGGTCTTTGCCTTCTGGCAACTGCAGGGGACCATGAGCAAACACCTGGGCAATCCCACCCTTCAGCTCAAGAACCCCCGGCGCGGCCTCATCCACAGTCATGCTGGGACAGGCACCTATATCACGGTTTCAATTCTTGAAGCGATCTGAAGCAGTGAAGTGTTGAGTTATGAGTTATGAGTTCTCAGTTGGAAGATCTGAAGCGTCAACTCAAGACTAAACACTCACAACTGAAAACTCGCAGTTGACCATTGGCCAGAAGACAAGATTAACAGGGAGATACGTGATGGGAGAGAAAGGAACGATCGTCTATGGCGTGGACCCGCTCATCGTCCACGATCACTATGAAATCGACTACCGACACAGCTATGCGGAGGACTCCCCCTTCTTCGTCGGACTCAGCAAGGGGAAGCTCCTGGGGTCGCGTTGCACCGGTTGTCGCTACACCTACGCCACGCCCAGGTCTCACTGCATGGAGTGCGGGGCGCCGACCGCCTGGCACGAGGTGCCTCTGTCCGGCCGCATTCACACCTTCACCATCTGCCATTACGGCGGAGAGGCGTTCCTCAAAGAGACTCCCTTCACGTTGATCCTCGTCGAATTCGAAGGGGCCGACACTCTGTTTCTGTCCCGCCTCAAGGGCGTCAAGTCCGAGGCCGTGCGAATTGGGATGCCGGTGCGCGCCTGCTTTTCCAAGACGCCTGCTTTTAAGGTGACGGATGTCTGGTTTGAACCTGCAGACCGGGAGTAATCTGATGGACCCACTCGCCCTGGCAGAACGAGTGAAGCGCGGCGAGGTGCGTGCGGTGTCTCGTCTCATCACGTTGCTGGAGAATCAAGACCCGGCCGGCATGGCAACGCTCCAGCAGCTTGAGGCTTCTTCCAGACGTGCCGCCGTGATCGGGATCACCGGCTACCCAGGGGCTGGCAAGAGCACGCTGCTTGACCAACTGGTGACCGCGTACCGGCGGCAGGGCAAGAAGGTCGGCATCCTGGCCGTGGATACCAGTAGTCCTGTGACCGGCGGCGCAATCCTGGGCGACCGCATCAGGATGCAGGACCATACGAGTGATGCGGGAATCTTTATCCGCAGCATGGCTACGCGAGGCCACCACGGGGGCCTGGCTGGTTCGACCCGTGATGCGGTCGCGGTGCTCCAGGCAGCAGGCTATGACGTCATCTTGATTGAAACCGTCGGCGTGGGGCAGGACGAGGTGGATGTCGCCAAGGTGGTCCAGACCCTTGTAGCAGTCGTTGCCCCGGGGCTGGGCGACGAAATCCAAGCGATGAAAGCAGGCCTCTTTGAGGTGGCGCACATCGTCGCGGTCAACAAAGGCGATCGGGAGGGGGCAGACATGACCCTGCATGACCTGAAGGAATGGGTTCCCCGCGTGATCCGCACCGTCGCCGTGAAGGGCGAAGGGATTCCAGAGTTACTCGAAGCCATTGCCGAGCATCAACGAATCGTCGATCTTCAAGACAACAGCTCCCCCCCGCCCCGCTAGTTCCGCCTTTCCACTCCCACTGGCCCTTGGCTCCTCCAGTTCAATCTCATCACTCTCCTCTACCTTCTGACCCAGCCCGATAGCCCCCTTTCCCCCCTCTTTTACGGGGGTTCCTTCCTACGGAAGAGGCATTTACTGCCTTCCTCAGTCAGAGCAAGATTGTAGGAGGGGTAAGCCTCTGCTTCGTGCGAAACAGGAGTGCACCGCATGATCCGCACCAGAAGGTTGCACAGGGCCATCCTCCCCAGACCATTCCTCTTCCTGACTCTACTGGCCTGTATAGGAGGGTTCCTTTCCAACCTGGTCACCATACCTTCAGCCGTCGCCGTTGAGGCAGAGGGAGAGGCGATCGTGGCGGCGGGGTTCGGCGTGCAAGCGGAGGGTGTCGCGAGCTTCCTGATCCGGACCTACGATGCCAAGACAGGGGATCTTCTCTGGCAGGATCAGTTCCCCCTCGCCGTGGTTGAGGAAGACGAGGCCTCTGCCAATGACCCGGAAGGAGGACGGGTCTTCGCCGGTGGCTTTGGCGTGAGCACCGGCAGCATCGCGCATTTCCCCATCCGCGCCTATGACCTCAAGACTGGGGCTTTTCTCTGGGAGGGGCAGCTCAAGCTGGTCAAGCGATCCGGTGAGACTGCCTCTGTGGTCGCGACGAGGGGAAGGCAGGGCCCTGTCGCAGAGCGCACCCAAGACCAGAGGCTCCCCTTGGCCTCCACTCACTTCCTCCTCAGGGCCTACGATAACCGCACAGGAAAACTCCTGTGGCAGGATCAGTTCAACCCGATAGAGAGCGTGGATGAAGAGAGTGACGACGCGAACCAGATCCGGACCTTCCCCGTGAGACGCTTCACAGGCTCCGGCGGCCAACTCGATTTCCTGGTCCGAACCTTCGACCCCACGACTGGGCAGCTTCTCTGGCAGGACCGGTTCATCCCCTTGTGGAGAGAGAATGGGGCTTCGGGCGACGAGACAGCCTGGAGGAACCGGCTTCTCTAGCGTGCTCGTTCGCTCAGCGATGACGCACTGACCGATAGCTGGACCATCGCACGGCGGCAGTCTTAGGATATCGGTGGGCCAGGCTCTTCCTGATGCTGGAACTCCTCGCGATAGATTTGCAGAGCCGTGATGAGCAGTCCCACCAAGATCGGACCGAGAAAGAGTCCGATCAACCCGTAGGCCGCCAGCCCGCCAAGGACACTGAAAAACAGAAACACAAACGGGATCTGAGCTCCCTTGCCAATGAGGATCGGCCTGAGGACATGATCCACCGTCGAGACGATGCCCGCACCCCAGACCAGCATGGCCAGTGCCTTCCAGAGAGGCCCGACCCAATAGAGGTACAATACGACCGGACCCCACACGAGGGCTGTTCCTCCAATCGGCAGTGGGGCGAGCAGCATCGTGAGCGCGGTCAGGAATACTGGGAACGGGACGCCGAGCACAACATAGGCCGCCCCGGCCAGCAGCCCTTGCACGATGGCAGTGATGATCAGGCCCTTGACCACCGCCCGGAGCGTTTGATCCAAGCGTGAAACGATCCGCTGTTTATGGGACTCTTCCAGCGGAATGAGCTGATAGAGAGTCGCATAGAGCCGCTTGCCGTCTTTGAAGAAGAAGAACAGTGAAAAGATCATGACCAAAAAATCCGCCGCCAGGAGCACGGTGTTCTTGACGAGACCCGTCACTTCGCGCACGAGGAATTCGCTGACGGTTTTGGAACTCTCCAAAAGCACACGCTTGAGATTTCCCTGTTCGACGACGACCCGGCTTAGCAATTCCTCGACCCTTCCAGAGCCGAAGGGCAGTTTCACGATCTCCTCCCGCAACCGCTCGACGCCGCCCGATTGAATCCAGTTCGTGATGGCGATGTGGGCGGACCCAGCCTCCCGGACGAGCAAGAAGCTCAGCATGATGACCGGGAGAACCCCGAGAGCCATGATTCCTACGGTTAATACAGAAGCCGACAGCGTCTCACGCCCATGGAAGATGGTCGTCAGCCGGGCATGCAGGGGGAAAGTCAGGTGGGCCAGGACCATCGCCCACAGGACAGGAAACAGAAAGGGACTGAACACCAGCGCGACCTGGTACAGCAAGAGGAGGACAACGGCGAAGAAGCAGAGGGTAAAGACCTGGTGTCGCGTCATGCGGGAGGCCGGGCGCTAGTACCGTTCCAACTTGTTCCGTTCCCATACCTGGAACGGGACTTGTTGAAATTAGTGCTTTTCGCTCGTGGGGCGAGAATAAGTGCCATACAGCAAAGATACCCCATCATGGTGTAATAAGTTGGAACGGCACTAGTGGTCTGTGAACTTAGGTGGGCGTTTTTCCAAAAAAGCGGTCGTACCTTCCTTTTTGTCAGCTGTCTCGCACAGCTCCCCGAACAGCTCCGCTTCCAGCGCAAGGCCGTCCGCCATCGGACTGTCGAGGCTGGTGCGAATCGCGCGCAACGCAGCCTGGGTGGCCAGGCGGCCTTTGGCCGTGACCATGGCGGCCATCGCCTTGGCGTGTTGTAGCACCTCTTGGACAGGCACAACCCGATTGACCAACCCCAGGGCAAGGGCCTGCTCCGACGTGATGATTTCCCCCGTCAGGATCAACTCGGCTGCCTTTGACGGTCCAATGATACGGGGAAGCCGCTGAGTCCCGCCGAACCCCGGGATGATCCCCAGCTTGATCTCCGGCAGGCCGAGAGGAATTTCTGCTGCCGCCACCCGCATGTGACAGGCCATCGCCAACTCGAGCCCGCCTCCAAGGCAGGTGCCGTTGATCGCCGCGACCACCGGTTTGTCGAATCGCTCGATCCGGTTGAGCAGTGCCTGCCCGCGGGCGGACAATTCGGCACCCTGGTGCACCGTGCTGATTGCTGCCAACTCTTTTATATCGGCGCCGGCACAAAAGGGACGGCCGGAAGCCGTCAGGATGACGACCCGAACCGCAGGGTCAGCCTCCAGCTCACCAAAGATGTGGTCCAGCTCTTTGAGGACCGTCTGGTTGAGGAGATTCGCCGGCGGGTTGTTCAAGGTGACCGTCGCAATGCGCTCGGCAATGGCAACGGTCACGAACTGGTATGGCATCGGCGTCCCTCCTCGCTCGTCATCTGCGGCGGGCATGCAGAGGCGTCGTGCATCTTAACAGAGTCCTGGTCTTCCCGCCACGGTGGATGTGGTAAAATCACTGATGATAGGGAGGGAGCACCTCCGTGATCGCCGACCGCCTCGCTGAGTACAATCGGTTTCTGTCCTACAGTCGTCTCCCTGCCCTCGTTGTCCATGAAGTCAAACGCCGCATCCTGGACAGCATGGGCTGCGCCTTGGGTGCCTGGAACGCGCCACCCTGCCGGATTGCTCGTCGCCTGGCCCAGTCGGTCAAGGTTGCACAGGGCGCGACCCTGTGGGGCACCGGCCACAAGACTCTGTCGGACTTGGCCGCCTTCGCCAACGGAGCGTTGATCCGGTATCTGGATTTTAACGATACCTACCTGTCGAAGGAGCCGGCGCATCCGTCAGATAACCTTGCGGCGGTACTCGCCGCCGGAGAGGCCGCTCACGCCTCCGGCAAGCGGGTCATTGAAGCGCTGGCCCTCGCCTACGAAGTCCAGTGTCGTCTCTGTGACGCCGCGGCGCTCCGACCTCGCGGCTGGGACCATGTCACCTATGGCCCCTTTTCGTCCGCCCTGGCCTCGGCCAAGGTGTTAAATCTGTCGAAAGCGCAAACCGTCCAGGCACTCAATCTGGCCGGCGTTGCCAATGTCGCGCTTCGACAAACGAGGGTCGGCGACCTCTCCATGTGGAAGGCCTGCGCCTTTTCGAATGCCACGCGAAACGGTCTGTTCGCCGCACTGCTCGCACAGCAGGGCATGACCGGACCGTCACCGATTTTCGAGGGAGAGAAGGGCTTCATGAAACTAGTATCCGGACCGCTGGATCTCCCCCTGTTTGGTGGCGAGAAAGGCGGTCACTTCATGATCCTGGACACCTACATCAAACATTATCCAGTGGAGTATCACGCCCAGACGGCGGTGGAAGCGGCGCTTGTCGTCCGGGATGAGCTGATGAAGGCGGAGGGACTTCAGGGCCTCGCCGGCATCTCCGAGGTGGAGATCGGCAGCTATAATGTGGCGATTGAGATCATCGGGCGCGACCCTGAAAAATGGCGTCCGCAAACGAGAGAAACCGCGGACCACAGTTTTCCCTATTGCGTGGCCGTGGCCCTGTTGGACGGGTCGGTGACCCTCCAATCATTCGGGCTGAAACAGCTGAATGATCCGGCCCTCCGGGCCCTGATGCAAAAGGTCCGCGTGGTGGAGCAAGAGGAATTCAAAGACTGGTACCCGCAGGCCATGCCCACGCGAGTCTCGGTCCGGACGGCCGCGGGCAAGGAGTACGTCAAACAAGTAGACTTTCCGCTTGGCCATCCACGGAACCCCATGTCCGATCGGGAAGTCGAAGAGAAGTTCCGCTCTCTCGCGGCGGGGACGCTCGACCGTGCTCGGGCCGGAAAGGTGATCGACCTCGTGTGGAAGCTGGACAGACTGAAAGATATCGGATCCTTGATGCCGTTCTTGAGATTGGCAAGAAGGGGATGAATTGCACATGAATCACACGGAGAAACAGGGGCCGACCAAGGCGCGCCGGCTGCGGGAATTGATCGCGCGGCGCGTGGTGATGTTGCCCGGTGCGTTTAACGCGCTGACGGCGATGCAGATCGAACGAGCCGGTTTTGACGCGGCCTACGTATCGGGCGCTAGCCTCGCAGCGGCGCGGGGGCTCCCTGATATCGGCCTGCTCTCGATGGCCGAGGTCGTGTCCGACGCAAAAACTATTGCCAGCGCCGTGGCCATCCCGGCCCTCGCCGATGCCGACACAGGCTATGGGGCTCCCCTCACGGTGGCGCGGACGGTCCGCGAGTTTGAACGAGCCGGGCTGGCTGGGGTCCACCTGGAAGATCAGAAGGATCCCAAGAAGTGCGGGCACCTGTCGGGAAAGAGCTTGGTGCCGATGACCGAGATGGCGCGAAAGATCGGCGCAGCCGTGGAGGCTCGACGCGACCCGGACTTTCTGATCGTAGCCAGGACGGACGCGCGAGCGCTCGAAGGGATGGAGGGAGCCATCCGGCGGGCTCGAGCCTATGCGCGAGCGGGTGCTGATGCCATCTTCCCCGAAGCCCTGGAGTCGGTCGAAGAGTTCCGGACTTTTGCAGAGCGACTCGCAAAGGAAGGGATCAAGGTCCCGCTGGTCGCCAACATGACGGAATTCGGCAAGACGCCCTACTTGAGCGCGAGAGAGTTTGAGGAGCTGGGCTATCGGATCATCCTCTTCCCGGTCACAGCGCTGCGGATGGCCGCGAAGGCCGTCGACGAGATGCTGCTCAAGTTGCGGTCGCTGGGGACGCAGCGGGAATTGCTGGGGCAGATGCAGACCCGCCAGCAGCTCTACGATCTGCTGCGGTACGAGGACTACGAGAAACGGGACAAGGACTGGTATGAGCGATACGGGCGGGAACCCAAAGACTGAGTACAGCCCCGGACTCGAAGGAGTGCTCGCGGGCGAGTCGGCCCTCTGCCAAGTGGACGAGGGGGAGTCCGGACTTCGGTACCGAGGCTACGCCGTCGCCGACCTGGCAGAACAGGCTTCGTTCGAAGAAGTCGCTTACCTCCTCCTGCTCGGCAGACTCCCGACACGGAAGGAACTCGACGATTTTGCCTCCCAATTGCGTACGCAATGGGTCCTGCCAGGACCGGTGGAGGCGTTCATCGGCGTCGTGCCCCCGGAGGCCCACCCCATGGACATCTTACGGACCGGCGTGTCCCTGCTGGGCATGACCGATCCTGACGCTGCCGACGGCTCCCATGCAGCCAACGTCCGCAAGTCAATTCGGTTGCTGGCTCAGATCCCCGTCCTCATCACCGCCGCGTACCGCCTCGCCCATGCCAAACGGCAGGTCCAACCGAGTCCTGACCTGGGCTTCACGGAAAACCTGTTATACCTGCTGACCGACCGGCAGGGGAACCAGACCGCAAAAGCGATGGCGCGGGTGCTGGACGTCTCGCTGATCCTCTATGCCGAGCACGAGTTCAACGCTTCTGCCTTTGCGGCGCGCGTGGCGGCCTCGACGCTGACGGATCTGCATGCCGCGATCACCGCCGCCATCGGGACGCTCAAGGGGCCGCTCCACGGAGGCGCCAACGAGGCAGTGGCGTCCATGTTGCTGGAGATTAAGAGCCGAGACCGGACGGAGCGCTGGGTTCGCGACGCCCTGGCGTCAAAGCGCCGGGTGATGGGATTCGGCCATCGGGTGCTGAAGAAAGGCGACGCCCGCTCGGCGATCATTCAACGCCACGCCGAAACCTTGAGCCGGACCTGCGGCGACAGCCGCTGGTACGAGATTGCCACGATCCTGGATCGGACCATGCAGCAGGAGAAGGGCCTGTTTCCCAACCTGGATTTCTACACGGCCGTGACCTATCTCTTGATGGACATCCCCCGCGACCTCTACACGCCGGTCTTCGTCTGTGCGCGCATCGCCGGCTGGTGCGCGCACGTGATCGAGCAGCAGGACCATAACCGGCTGATCCGGCCCCGCGCGCTCTACACCGGACCGCCGCCGCAAACCTATGTCCCTCTCGCACAACGAACCTGATCAGCAGAGAGAGATTCTCTGGCGTCCGACGCCGGAGTATGTGCAGCGGAGCCGACTGCGTCGCTTCATGCAGCGGTATGGGATCGCTGACTATCCTTCGCTCTACGAGCGGTCGATCGGTGATATGGACTGGTTCTGGGAAGCAGCCCTCGAGGAGATGCAGATTGAGTGGACTCATCCGTATACGCTGGTACTGGACCTGAGCAAAGGGATCCAGTGGCCCCACTGGTTTGTGGGTGGCCGTCTGAATTTGGTGCATAACTGCGTAGACAAGTACCGCAGTGGCCCCCGGGCCGATCAGCTGGCGATCCGTTGGGAAGGCGAGGACGGATCACAGCGGTCTTTCACCTACCGGCAACTGGATACCGAGGTCCGCCGTGCAGCAGTGATGCTCCGGCGATTGGGCGTGCGCCGAGCCGACCGGGTGGCAATCTTTCTCCCCATGATTCCCGAAGTCGCGATTATCACGCTGGCCTGCTCCAAGATTGGCGCGATCTACACGCCCATCTTCTCAGGCTATGGAGCGGAGGCCGTGGCCACGCGGATGCAGGACTGTGAGGCAAGGCTGCTGGTAACAGCCGACGGCTTCTCCCGTCGCGGTGGGTTGGTGACGATGAAGCAGGTTGCGGATGAGGCGGCAGCTCGTTGCCCAACGGTGGACCATCTGCTGGTCGTGCGGCGGGCCGGGTGCCCAGTCTCTTGGAAGGTTGGGCGCGACGTGTGGTGGCATGAATTGGTGCCTGGTGAAGCTGAAGGGTCTCCAACGGAGGTGCAGACGGAGGTGATGGCCGCAGAAGAGCCCTTCATGATCCTCTACACGTCTGGTACAACCGGGCGTCCCAAAGGCACCGTGCACGTGCATAGCGGCTTTCCACTCAAGGCTGCCCAAGACCTGGCGTTTCATTTCGATCTTCAGCCCGAGGACACGCTGTTCTGGTTCACCGATATGGGCTGGATGATGGGGCCGTGGGAGATCATGGGAGCCCTCACGTTGGGAGCGACTTGTCTGCTGTACGAAGGAGTCCCGGACTGGCCGCACAAGGGACGGCTCTGGGAGCTTCTGGAACGGCACCGAGTGACGATCCTGGGACTGTCTCCCACCGCGATCCGGGCCCTCATGCGGTATGGCGAAGCGCCGGTGCAGGCGCATGATCTCAGCTCCCTGCGCGTGCTTGGCTCAACCGGTGAGCCTTGGACACCGGATGCCTATCTCTGGTACTTCCAGCAGGTCGGCCAAAGGCGCTGCCCGATCATCAACTATTCAGGAGGGACCGAGGTGTCCGGCGGAATTGTGGGGGGCACGGTCCTGCAGCCCTGTAAGCCTTGTGCCTTCACTGGCCCCTGCCTTGGGATAGCCGCCGAAATTCTTGACGCCAATGGCCAACCGGTGCGGGGAAAAGTGGGGGAACTGGCGGTCACGAAACCGTGGCCTGGGATGACGCATGGATTCTGGCGCGATCCACAACGCTATCTGGACACCTACTGGTCGCGGTGGCCACAGGTCTGGGTGCATGGCGACTGGGCAGCGACCGACATGGAAGGGTTCTGGTACATCCTGGGCCGGTCAGACGACACCATCAAGGTGGCCGGCAAGCGGCTGGGGCCTGCCGAAGTCGAAGCGATCCTGACTGGCCATCGGGCGGTGAGCGAGGCAGCCGCCATCGGCGTCCCTCATCCGGTGAAAGGCGAGGCACTGGTGTGCTTCGTCGTTCTTCGCCAAGGGTGGATCGCGAGTGAGGCACTTGCCAGTGAGCTGAGGAGCCGCGTAGGTGAACAGCTTGGAAAGCCCCTTCGGCCAGCAGCGGTGCATGTTGTGGCGGATCTTCCCAAGACCCGGAATGCCAAGATTCTTCGGCGAGTCATCCGGGCAGTGTTTCTTGGTCAGGACCCCGGCGATCTTTCGAGTCTCGAGAACCCACAAGCCGTTGCGGCCATCAAGCAACTCTGCTCCCCTCTAGAAACCGATTAGCCGACGTGTTGAGAGCGCAGTAGCGCGGTCACCGCTTTACCAGATTCCCGCCGTCCAGCTTGGCACGATACAGGGCCTTATAGGCCCCCTTGATGACCTGTTCGGGCGTTGTCTTGCGATCGTCGCGCTCAGCGACACCGACACTGATCGTCATAGACAATTCTTCACCGGTTGAACTGTCTCCACTCGGCTGTTCCGGTTGCTCTCGGACATGGCCGCGACCTGGCTGGACCAAGCGTGATGCCTCAACTGTTTTTCTGAGAGTCTCCAAATGGGCGAGAGTCTCACCCGCCGACTTGCCCGGGAAGAGCACGGCGAATTCTTCGCCACTATACCGAAAGGTCTTTCCGCCGCCTGACACGCTGGCAATCTTGCTGGCGACCATCTGCAGGACCTGGTCGCCCACAGCGTGCCCGCAGATTTCGTTGACGTCCGTGAGGTGATCGATGTCTACGATGGCCACCGCATATCGATGGCCCAACCCGTGCAGGGCTTGGTCCAGAGCGAGCCGTCCTGGCACTCCGGTCAACTCGTCGTGATAGGTCATTTTGTAGGACGACTCAAGGAGCGCAAGAAAGAGGATCAACCCGGCCGTGGCAAAGTAATTTGTCGGGCTCCACCCGAAACGGCTGCCGTGGAGGGCGATGAAGGAGGCGACCAGCGCCCATAGAAAGCCGCTCTCGACGGCGTTCTTATAGACCAGGAAGCGGGACAGTTGGAGCACCAAGGTGACGACGAACGCCAAGAGCGCCGGCTGTGCAATGGGAGTCCATGCGGTCAAGCGCGGGTTGACGTACGCGATCTCCAGCGACGCGGCCACCTCCGCCAATTCGGGGCGGCAGACCCATCCCACGAGGAACCATTGCAAGAGAGCGGCGCTCAGCCACACTATCCCGCTCCGAGCCAGCGCGCCGCGCTCGGTCATCAAGGAGAGCGCCATGAGATTCAGCGGCAGCAGAAATGCGACCGCGTGGAAGACAATGCGGCCGATACCCGGCGTGGCAGCATCCCCGGCTCCAAAGAACTGCAAGGCTCCGTCGGCCACGGCCAGGGTCAGCATGGCGAGGACCATTCGACTGCGATCGAAATACCAGCCGGACAGGAGTCCGACCACCAAGACGATGTAGGGATACACGGCGACAATCGGCTGCATCCAGCCGGGCAAGCCCCGCGGGCGCAGGAATCCCAGGCCGGCGAGCAGCAGCAGGCCGCCAGGCACGAGGAATGAGTACAGCCATTTCCAAGCGGGAGAGCTTATGACCACACCCTCTCCTCCGACCATGATTCTGCCAGAAGGGACGCAGGATCACTAATTTTTTCTGCATTTGTGCCCAGGCATTTCCACCACACTTTCGTGTTCGGGGAACTCACTGAGAAGAAGCAGGCACGGCGGGCGCTCTGGCACCGGCAGGCAGATGAAGCCCAAGAGGACATGCCGGTATTGAAGGATCTCAAGGGCTTGAGTGGGAGTCATGCAACTCGACACTGTTCATTCTGTTGCCAGATGTAGGAGATCCACTACAGAGGGCGATGGGCTTGCAAATCAATGAACTACGTGTGTCGACGCCAGGAGGATGAATCCATTTCCCTGCGGCTTGTTAGCGCAGCCATCGCATGCGGCAGCCCAATGAGTCAAGGATCGCGCAAAATTCATAGCTTAGACCATGCCGGGGCCCCTCCTGTTTCAGGCATCTCATTTGCTCACTCTGGACAGGCGGGTTGATTTCTTAACCGTGGCGTACGAGGGTACCCTGATGGACAGTCATGCTCTTCATCGGATCCTTTCCTCCTGCTTGGCAAGAGGGAAGAAGACTGTCAAAACAGAAGAAGAGAGTGAATCTCCGCGCGAGTGCCTCAACGCATCCGCTCCGCCACGTCGGCAACCTAGACTGGAAGAGCGTCGTATACTATGGCACGCTTGCTACTATGAATTGATCAAGGGGCTTGATGAGGACTCCATCATCATCCATCGAGGGAGGGCGTTCGCGCTCAACATTAGCTCTGAGGGCATCCTGGTCCTGATGGATCAGGCCCCGCAAGTGCAACAGTTGCTCGAAATTCACACGCCGAGCTCAAAAAGGAACCATATCTTAACGCTGTTTGAAGTGTGCTGGAGCCGTCAGATTCAAGTGGGAGTGCATGACTGTAAGTATTTGGCTGGGTGCCGGTTGACCTTCGGTCCCTCTGCATACCTCCTCTTCAAAAGAAAGGGAGTTGAGCACAGCGTCGCACAGTCTCTGTGTTGAGGAGCCCATACCTTCCTGCAAAGCCCTAGCTCCTGCCGATCAACCCCACCAACCTCGATGTCGGCGCTGGGACAGGCGAGACGTAATGCCTGGTCTCACCTTCGACGTCCGCTTCTAACGACCGACAAGGAGGTCTTTCCTCCTTTCTCAAGTCGTGCCAGAACAATCGAGAACCTTTCTATATAAGCGCCAGCTGGTGAAATCGGTCTGACAAAACAAAGAGGAAGAAATTGACCGAGGTCGAAAAGGCTGGCATGATTGTGTACGGGTAAGGACGCAATCTAGAGAGAAAGCCCATGGCCAAAATGTGGGGGTGGCTTGTCCAGTACGGGAGTGGAATTGTCTTAGCTCTGCTGCTCGGCGCCATCATGGGAAGTATCCCTCTGTTCAAAGAGACCTCATTGGGCGACACGAAGCTCACAGCATCCCGGATCGTGCAATTCATGGGGTATGGCAGCGCGCTTCTCTTACTCTGGCTGCTTGGCCAGCGGGTGGCCTTGGAGCTTCCCGCGGAAGGCAAAGGCCTGTCCTTTCTACGTCAGGTGATCGTCCCTCTGGTCACAGTCGTCGTCGTGTCGGCAGGATACAACGTGCTCTGGTTGCTGGTCGGGCCATTCCTCGGACCGACCGGAAAGACCATCTACAACTGGATGTTCGTCGTGGGGATCATGGGCTCGGCCTTGTGGCTGGCTGTGGTCTGGTTCCGTCACTCGCCTCTGCTGTTTGAGTCCTTGCAGGAGCTGGGACAAGTGGGGAAACGCGGCATGGGCCGCCATGGTCTCACCTGTCCTGAATGCGGTGTCCCAGTCGCGGCTGGCATGGAGTACTGCGGTAAGTGCGGGAAGAGGATCTTCATCGCGTGAGACAGCCACCCCTCCCCTGAGTAACGTTACAGTCCCAGGCTCCGCTTGATCCGGTCCCAGAACCCCCCACCATGGAGCGCGCAGTAGTCGGTTGGTTCGGTCCCCTCGCTGAAGACTTCAGACACAACTTCCGGGCATTGCGACGTCGCCAGTTGCCCGGTCTGCGGATCCACGTCGCGGGTCACGACTCCGGTGGGCACAGGGAAATCCGGTGAATTGGACGGGATGACTTGACGGGCAAAGTCGGTCCAGATGGGGAGCGCTGCCTGCGCCCCGGTGAGACGGAGGTCAGCCCCGTCATCAAACCCGACCCACACGCCGATCACGAGGTCGGGGGTATAGCCGACGAACCAGGCATCCCGATATTCATCCGTCGTTCCGGTCTTTCCCGCCACGATGCCTTGCAACCCCATGTCCTTGGCCCTGGAGGCTGTGCCTCTCTGCACCACTCCTTTCAAGAGCGACGTCACGAGATACGCAGACTGGGGAGAGGCTGCCTGGTGTCTTTCGATGATGGCGAACCACAGGGGCTCTCCAGTCGGCGCGACCACGGATCGGATGGAGGTTGGCGAGACGACCAGCCCCCCTTGCGCTAGAGCGCCGAAGGCAGCGGTCACCTCGAGCAGGGACACTTCCGAGGTTCCCAGCGCAATGGAGAGATTTTCCTCCATCGGGCTGCGGATCCCCAGATCACGCACGAGCTGGGTGATCCGGTGAGTGCCGACCGACTGGGCGATTCGCACGGCCGGGACATTGAGGGACTGCTCCAGAGCGGTCCGGACCGTCACGGTGCCACGAAATTGGCGGTCATAATTTTGGGGGGACCAGGAGCCATTCTCCGTCGCGAAGCTCACAGGGGCGTCGAGAATGAGGCTGGCAGGCGTGACGACGGTCTCAACCGCTGACTCACGGCTGGCCTCAAACGCGGCCAGGTACACCAACGGTTTAAACAGTGAGCCTGGTTGCCGTCTCGCCTGCACCGCCCGGTTGAATTGGCTGAGGCGGTAGTTCCTCCCCCCAGCCATGGCCAGGATGCCGCCTGTCTTTGGATCCAGAGCGACCAACGCTCCCTGGAGGGGTCCCCCCGCTCGTTTCAAGGACCGGTAACTCGATTCAAGACGCTTCAGCCCTGCCTGCAACGAATCTTCCGCGATCCGCTGCATCACGGGATCCAGGGTCGTCATGACCTTCGCGCCGGGTGGGAGGGCGCCTCCAGTGGATTCTTCGGTTTGACGGAGGAGGTAGTCCACAAAGTAGGGGGCATCCGTGAGGCTTTCTTGACTCAGGGCGACCTGCACCGAACTGCCGACCGCTTCGTTCCATTCTTGTTCGGACAGGAACCCCTCTCCTCGAAGGCGCCGGAGGACCACATCTCTCCGTTGTTTGGCCAAAGCGGGAGCCTTGACTGGTGAGTAGGTATTGGGCCCCTTGATCATGCCGACCAAAAGGGCTGTATCCGCAATCGTGAGCTCTTGCAACGGTTTCCCAAAATACCGAGAGGCGGCTTCGCCGATCCCATAGATCGAGACGGCTCCCGTCTGGCCAAGATAAATTTCGTTGAGATAGGACTCCAGGATTTCGTTCTTCCCATATTTCAACTCTAAGATGAGGGCGGCCATGGACTCCTTGAGCTTCCGCACGAAGGTTCGGTGAGGGGAATAGTAGAGGTTCTTAGCCAGTTGCTGGGTGATTGTGCTCCCACCTTGCACCACCTCCCCGCTCTTGAGGTTTGTCCAAGCGGCCCTGGCCATCGCAAACGGGTCAATGCCGGGGTGATTATAAAAGCGATGGTCCTCGATCGCCAGGACCGCGTCGATCACCGGCCGTGGAATGGAGGCGATCGGAACCCATTCTCGGACCTGGCGGGACTTGCCCAGCACGCCGCTCAGCAGCGGCGGCTCGAGAGAGATCGGGAACACCTCCTCGTTCTGTGACAGGGAGAGAACCTGTCCGATTCTCCCTTCTTCGAGAATGATTCGAAGGGGGAACGCCTGCATATGCCCGTCTGGATAGTCGTGTAGATAAATATCCACATGCTCGGGAGTCATTCGATAGTCGCCGGAGGACTTGATTTCCTCGGTAACCTGATGATAGCCGAGGCGATCAAGGCGTTCCTTGAGACGAGCTTCCTCGATGTGCAGGCCTGGTTGGAGAAGAAATGGCGTCCCATAAATCAGAAGAGGTGGATGCTCTTCACTGCGCGGGAGGGTCAGAGTCGCTAAGAGGTAGAGGCCGTAGAGACCCAGGCAGCAGAGGATGGCACCACCGCTCCACGCAAGTGCACGGCGGCCGTTCCGCCCCCAGTGAGAGATTCCAGTCACCACTGCCCTCCTTTTTAGGTAAGCTATTGGAATCTTACGCCAAAACCTTCGACAAAGCGATCAGCGATCAATTGAAGTGGCTGATTTTTCATGCGATTCCACCTATACTGCGGCCAGTCACGTCGTGGTCATGTGACCATAGGCAGCAACTAGCGTACCACTTTTCTCGGAGAGCACGAACAATGGGCGTCTTGCAAGCGTCTGTCTTGTTGGTTTGCTTGGCTCTCTTCGTTGGAGGCTGCGCGAGCAGCCCCCAACCGGGCGTCGCCGGGCCCTATCAAACCTGGGATGACGTGATCACCCGATGGATCGGCGCGAAGAAGCAGGACCTGTATTATGAGCTCGGGCCTCCGAACCTGCACCCGAAAGAATCACCCGATGGCATGACTGAGATGGTGTGGGACATGACGATCGACCGGATGCCCGGGCAGGCGGACTATTACCGTACGCTGCCGCCGTCCTTCTATGGCGGCCTCACAAATTGCCAGCTTGTCTTTTTTGCCGATCCGGATGGAGTCATCGTATCCGGACGACGCATCGGGTGTGACTGACACAGGACCAATTGACTTCCTCGCCGTAACCGGAGCACACTGAAGAGCCTCGGCCACGCCAGAAACCCGGCTGGTGATCGTTGACGGCCGAATGCTCCACTCGCAGCACATCAAGCCGGACCAGTTCCAAGACCACGACCGGATCAACCAGGTTCTCTACTTCAGAGGCCACGACTAACCAATCATCCTATCCGTCTCCGTGCGAGCTCGGCGACAGCCAGAAACCGCGAACCGTTCTGCCTGACGCACGTCCCCCAATGGATGAGGAGATCTCTATGAGCCAGAAACCCACGTTGAGCCGACGGACCTTCTTGACCGCCGCTTCGCTGGCGGGACTCGCCGCAGCCCAGGCCATGCTGCAGCCGCTCCAAGCTCAAACTCCTGACGCTCCGACTGTGCCGGAAGATCCCACCAAGGTGCCCGGTGCGCCGCCCAGCGCCTACGGGCAACGGTCATCGTTTGAGCAGGCGCAGCGGTTGGCCGGATCATCCAGCTCGCTCACCCCGCTGCAGGATCTCCACGGAATCGTCACGCCAGCCTCTTTGCACTTCGAACGACACCACAATGGGGTCCCTCTGATCGATCCGGCCCGGCACCGCCTGCTGATCCACGGCCTGGTCGAGCGGCCCATGATCTTTACGATGGACGAGCTCAAACGATTTCCGGCCGTCTCCCGCTTGGCCTTCATCGAGTGTTCAGGAAATTCGGCAGGGGAATGGCACGAACCCGGAGGACAAACTGCTCAACAGACACAGGGATTGATCAGCTCCAGCGAATGGACCGGCGTCCTGCTGGCGATAGTCCTGCGTGAGGTCGGAATGAAACCCGACGCGACCTGGATGCTGGCGGAGGGAGCCGATGCAGCCGCTATGACCCGCAGTATTCCTCTTGCACCAGCGCTGGAAGAGGCTCTGCTCTGCTACGCCCAAAACGGCGAAGCCCTGCGGCCGGAACAGGGCTATCCGCTGCGGCTCCTGATCCCAGGCTGGGAGGGCAACGTCTGCATCAAATGGTTGCGGCGCCTGAAACTGGGCGCGGCGCCCTTCATGACGAGGGAGGAGACGTCACACTACACCGACCTCATGCCGAACGGCACCGCCAGACAATTCACCCTCGTGATGGAAGCCAAGTCCGTGATCACCAGTCCGTCAGGCGGACAGCAGATTCGGCCCGGCTTTGTGGAGATCCGCGGACTGGCCTGGAGCGGGCGAGGACGGGTGACGCAAGTCGAAGTCAGCACCGACGGAGGGGAGACCTGGCGGAAGGCTCAGCTCCAGAAGCCGGTGCTGGCCAAGTGTCACACGCGCTTCCGGTTCCCCTGGCGCTGGAATGGACAAGAAGCCATCCTCCAAAGCCGATGCGCCGATGAGACCGGCTACGTGCAGCCCAGCCGACAGGCCTTGGTCGCAGTTCGCGGGTTGCATTCCATCTATCACAATAATGCGATCCAAAGTTGGAAAGTCTCGCGCGACGGGGCGGTGCACAATGTTCACGTCTGAGCAATCTGGTGATGTGGTAATCTGGCGATGTGCGAATTCTCTGAGGAACGGATTGCGAACATCGATCGTAGTCCTCGGCCTCGCTGGCATGGCATCAGCGACTCCTGCGATGGCGCAGGAGAAATCAGGCAACCACGGCCTCGGACGGACGGCGACAGACGTGGAGATCCGCGCATGGAACATTGACATCGCACCGACCGGCGAAGGTCTGCCACCAGGCCGCGGGACGGTGCAAGAGGGCAGGCAGGTGTTCGCGCAGAAATGTGCCAAGTGCCACGGCCAGACCGGAGTGGAAGGACCAATGGACCGGTTGGTCGGCGGGCACGGTACATTGAAAACGGACCGGCCGATCAAGACGCTGGGGAGCTACTGGCCCTATGCCACCACGCTCTATGACTATATTCGCCGCGCGATGCCCTTCACGACGCCGCAATCCTTGACGCCTGACGAAGTCTATTCCGTCGTCGCCTGGTTGCTATACCAGAATAAGATCATTCCCGAAGATGCCGTCATGGACGCCACCACCCTGCCCGCCGTGCAAATGCCGAATCGCCAAGGCTTCGTTCCGGATCCCCGGCCAGATGTCCCGAAGCGATAACTCTCCAGAGCGAGAACCTTGAATGAAAGAAATTGCCTCGTGAACCGGCCAATCGTCTGAGAGCAACGGATGAGAGCTCTCCCTCTGGCGCGCGTCGAAGGGATCACTGATGGCAAGCGCACTCCTGTATGACCGCCTCCAATTTGCTACGACGGCGACGTTTCATTATCTCTTTCCGCAATTGACCATGGGCCTGGCCCTGTTGCTCCTTTATTTGAGAAGCCGGGCTCTCTGGACAGGTGACGAGCACTATCAGCAAGTTGCCCGGTTCTGGACAAAAATCTTTGCCCTCAGCTTCGCCTTTGGCGTCGTCACTGGCATTCCCTTGGAGTTTCAGTTCGGCACCAACTGGGCCAAGTTCTCCAACTTTGCCGGCGGGGTCATCGGCCAGACACTGGCAATGGAAGGCATGTTCGCGTTCTTTCTGGAGTCGTCGTTCCTAGGACTGCTGCTCTTCGGCGAGCGACGGTTTGGCCCGAGGGTCCAGTGGTTCGCCGCCCTGATGCTGTTCCTCGGCTCGTGGCTGTCAGGGTATTTCATCCTGGCGACGAATGCTTGGATGCAGCATCCAGTGGCCTACACCGTCGCCGACGACGGGCGTCTGTTCGTGAATAGTCTTTCGGGCTTGCTCACCAATCCCTGGCTCTTCTGGCAATACGCGCACAACATGACGGCTGCCGTCGTCACCGCGTCGTTCGCGATGGCCGCCCTCGGGGCGCTCTATTTGCTATCGGACCAGCACGTAGCCCATGCCAAGACCTGTCTCCGCACCGGCGTGGTGGCCGGCACCATCGCGTGCGCGCTCATGATTTTTCCCACAGGCCATGGCAATGCCAAGCAGGTGTTCGAATACCAGCCGGTGAAAGGCGCGGCGTTCGAGGGGCTCTTTCGGACTGAGCGCGGTGCCGGCCTGATTCTGGTTGGCCAGCCGAACATGGAAACCATGACGGTGGACAATCCGCTGGTCGTGCCCAGGGCATTGAGCATCCTCGTCTACGAACAGCTTTGGGCCAAAGTGAAGGGGCTCGATGCGTTCCCGAGAAAAGACTGGCCGGATAATTTGCCCCTGCTCTACTACGCGTATCACATCATGGCTGGCCTGGGGACCATCCTCGTGGCCGTCATGGCGCTTGCACTGCTCCTGCTCCGGCGAGGACGCCTGTTCACCACCAAGCCGGTGCTGTGGCTCCTCATGTTGTGTGCGCCGTTTCCCTACATCGCCACGACAGCCGGCTGGATGACCACTGAGCTCGGACGCCAGCCCTGGCTTGTGTATGGCTTGCTGCGTACGTCCGAGGGTGCCTCGCCGCTCGTGCATTCCGGGAATGCCTTGTTCACGCTGCTCGGTTTTCTCGGGCTCTATCTGTTGTTGGGGTTGCTGTTTCTGTTTTTGATCGCGGAGATGATTCGACACGGGCCACTGCCGGTCAACCACCGCCCGGCAGACCACGCAACCACATCATCTGTTTATTGAGGAGAACGAGAGAGAGACGTGGAGACGTTCTGGTACGCAGCGGTGACCGTGATGTTGGCGGTCTATGTGGTCCTCGATGGTTTTGACTTCGGGGTCGGTATCGTCTATCCCTTCGTGGCGCGGACCGAAACCGAACGGCGCACGGCCCTGGTCTCGATCGGTCCTGTGTGGAACGGCAACGAGGTGTGGCTGATCGCAAGCGGCGGCCTCCTCTTCTTTGCCTTCCCGAAAGCCTACGCCGCAGGGTTCAGCGGCTTCTATCTCGCCTTGATTATTGTCTTGTGGCTCTTGATCTTCCGAGGGCTCGCGCTGGAGTTGCGGTCGCATCTGGACCATCCACTGTGGCGGCAGTTTTGGGACCTGACGTTCGCCGGTGCCAGCTTGTCGCTCGCCATCGTCTTTGGTGCGGCGCTGGGCAACTTGATTCGCGGCGTGCCGTTGAATGCAGAGGGCTATTTCTTCGTCGCGCTCTGGACCGACTTCGCGCCTGGTCCAAAACCGGGCATTTTGGATTGGTACACGGTGCTCGTGGGGCTTACGAGCGTGGCGATTCTGGCCCTGCACGGCGCCAACTATCTGGCGATGAAAACAGTCGGCGAGCTCTACGCGAGAGCCACGGCTTTTGCTCGGCTGAGTGGATGGATCACGGTGGGCCTCACAGTGCTGACCGTGCTGGCGATTCCGGTTGTGCAGCCGGGCTTGGCGCGCAACTACACGGCTCATCCGATCGGCTATCTGCTCCCGGTCACCGGCGTGCTGGCGCTCGCCGCCACGCTGGTGCTTCGACGACAGCAACGCGATGCCGGCGCGTTCGTGACCCTCAGCCTGTTCATCCTGGCGATGCTCGGCAGCACGGCCTGGGGCTGCTATCCCAACATTCTGATCGCCACCTCGGATCCGATGAATAGCCTCACGATCTTCAACGCGACGGCCGGTGCGCCTGGTGTGGTTCGTCATCGCCTTCAGCTTGACGCTCGTGTACACGATCGCCGTCTACCGCGCCTTCTGGGGAAAAGTCCGGCTCGATCTGGAATCGTCCCCAGCCGAGTAGATGAATCTCTCCCACGCCTCGCCCCGCCTCGCCGGGCGATGCGGCATGGCAAGACCTGACCGGGAATCCAAAGGGCAATGAAACCTGACTTGTTCTCTTTCTCCTGATTCGTGAAACCTGCGGCTTACTATTTCATTTTCATCGGATCTTGATAGACCATCAGATGCGCATACGGAGTTCCATCGAACATCACATACACACCTGATGGATTCGGGGCAGAGGGGATCATGGACATTTTGGCTTCGAAC
>VBOJ01000280.1 GCA_005877775.1 Nitrospirota bacterium
CGTTTGAACGCAAGCGCATTGATGACGAGAATGTAGCCGATCCACAGCGGGGTGAAGGTATGGGACTGCAGGTCTCCGAGCCACGGGAAGCGATTCCAGGCCAGCAACCAGGCCAGGCTTGTAATGCCCAGCCCGACCCAGCCCCACCAGGGAAACGCGTGAGCTCTCAGGCGTGAGGAGTCAGGCCTGTCGATAGCGTCAATAGCGTCTCTAGCGTTGATCGCGACAGACGCCGCACGCGATGACGCGAGCGACGAGATACGACAGGCGTGGGGGGTGAGGAGGGAGGAGTGAGGGGAAGGACCTGAGGGATGAGGAGTTGGGCGTGAGGTGACCACCCGGATCAGCAACGGAGCGACTGCCACAATGACGAAGACTGCAGTGCCAAGAAAGAACGGCCAGGAAAACGGCGCATGCTGGCTAGCGGCTTCCCGACCAGTATGACGCCGAGCAGTGGTAATCCAATAAGCAGGGAAATAATGAAAGCGATTCTCGTCATCTGACTTCGATCTCTGCTTGTCCTTGTGCCGTAAGGTACTGTGGAAATCGAGTCCTGTTGTCTCGTAATGCCAGTTTGATCTGATCCCAGGTGAGGCCGAACGCATCCGTGAAGTCGGCACCCAAGAGATCTGCCCCCTCCAAGTGCGCTCCGATGAGGTACGCTCCTTCCAAATGGGCTTGCTTGAAGATTGCCCCTTCCAGATGGGCTTGGCCCAGAAACGCCTTGTCCAGATGGGCTTCCGTGAGGTTTGCATTTTTCAAGTCAGCCCTTCTCAGAATGGCTTGTGCCAGATGGACCGAGATGAGGTTGGCTCCTTCCAGGTGGACCCCGCTGAGGATCGCTCCCTCCAGATGGGCACCGCTGAGGTCGGCCCTCCGTAAGTCCGTCTCTCTCAGGTCCAGGCGCTGATGCTCTCCGTTTTGGTATGCCCGGGAGCGCCGTCCCAGGACGGTAAGGATCGCCTGAACGTCAGCGGTAAGCCGTGGTGCCAGCTGCTCTTCGCCAACTTTCTGGTCTTCCTTCCACGGGGCATGCTCTCGAACATATGCGGTCAACACTTCCATGATCTTCCAGTGATCTTTCTCCGAGGTGGCAGCCATCCGTTCCAGGGCATAAATTCCGCCAAGGCGAATCTCGAGCTTGTCGTTTCCCAGTTGGTCAATGGCCTGCGTGAACCGGTCCGTCATGTGACGCTCAACGGTGACCCGAAGCTTGTCCAAGGTGAAATAGAAACCGGCAAGGAGCACCGCAGTGCCAAGAACGAGAGCAAGGCGTTGTGATTTGCCCATCTCAGTGCCCTGCGAGCAGGGGGTGCGACTTCTTGGGGATCTGACAGAGGGTTTGGAGAGCCGGAAGAGCAGAGAGAATCAGGCGGAGACCTTGGCCAACTTCCCGGCTCGGAGATACTTGTCAACACCAGCAGCCATTTTGCGGCCCTCGGCGATGGCCCACACGATGAGCGACGCGCCACGTTTCACGTCGCCGCCGGCGAACACGCCCTCCACGCTGGTCATGAAGTGCTCGTCCACCGCCACGTTGCCCCGCGCGTCGTACCTCACGCCCAAGCTGTCCAACAGGCCGTTCTTCACCGGACCGGTAAAACCCATCGCGAGCAAGACCAGATCCGCATCCATCTCGAGCTCGGTCCCCACCATGGGTGTGAACTTCCCTTTCTCGAAGGCCACCCGCTGCGCGTGCAGCTTGGTGATGTGGCCATTGCGCCCGCTGAACTTGGTCGTCGAGATACTCCACTGCCGGTCGCAGCCCTCTTCATGTGCGTGCGAGGAGCGAAGCTGCATCGGCCACAGAGGCCAGGGAGTCGAGTCCGCTCGCTGCGGCGGAGGCTCGGGGAGCAGTTCGAACTGATGTACTCCCGTACAGCCCTGCCGGTGCGTGGTCCCCAGACAGTCGGATCCGGTATCGCCGCCGCCGACGATGACGACACGCTTCCCCTTAGCCGTGATCGGCTCGTCCAGGATGGTATCCCCGGCGTTTCGCTTGTTCTGCTGGGTGAGGTAATCCAACGCCAAATGGATGCCCTTCAGCTCTCGCCCGGGAACAGGCAACTCCCGGGCCTGCTCGGCGCCGAGTGCGAGGCAGACCGCGTCGTACTGGCGACACAATTCATCCCCGCTGATATCCACGCCGACATTGACACTGGATTTGAACTGCACCCCTTCGGCTTTCATCTGCTCCAACCGCCGGTCAATGACCCATTTCTCCATCTTGAAGTCGGGAATACCATAGCGCAGCAATCCCCCGATTCGGTCGGCCTTCTCGAAGACTGTCACACTATGGCCCTCGCGAGCCAGTTGCTGAGCAGCGGCGAGGCCTGCCGGTCCCGAGCCGACGACCGCCACGGTCTTACCGGTTCGCACGGCAGGCAGAACGGGCTGCACCCAGCCTTCGTCAAACCCCTTGTCGATGATGTTCCACTCGATGACCCGGATCGACACAGGGTCACTGTTAATCCCCAGGACGCAGGCTGACTCGCAGGGGGCCGGACAGAGGCGTCCAGTAAATTCAGGAAAATTGTTCGTCGCATGCAACGCCTTCAGCGCATCCTGCCATCGTCCGCGATGAACCAGATCGTTCCATTCGGGGATGAGGTTCACCACCGGACAGCCATTATGGCTCTGGCAGAAGGGCACCCCGCAGTCCATACAGCGCGCGCCCTGGGCTTTGAGCTTGTCCTCTGAGA
>VBOJ01000089.1 GCA_005877775.1 Nitrospirota bacterium
GAGCATGATCGGCGATCCTGACTGCTTCGTCGTGCTGACCCTCTCCGGCGCGATGACGATCGCCAAGATGGGGAAGATCATCAGCAGCATGATCGATCACGGCATGGTGCAAGCGGTGGTGTCAACCGGCGCGCTGATTGCGCATGGCCTGACTGAGTCGGTGGGCAAGACTCATTATCGCCATCATCCCTCCATGCGCGACGAGGAGTTATTCAGGAAAGGGTACAACCGCATCTATGACACGCTGGAGATGGAGGCGAACCTGAACTATGTGGAGCACGTCGTCACGCAAACTCTCAAACGGATTGATCCAGAGGTCGATCTGTCTTCTGAGATCTTGACCAGGGAGCTGGGGAAGACCCTGGCTGATGAATTTGAAGGGACCGGGATTCTGAAGAGCGCGTACCTGAAAGGGGTGCCTGTCTATATCCCGGCCTTTACGGATTCCGAGATGGGTCTTGATGTGGCGACCTGGACCATGAGACAAAACGTCGATCGGGCACGCGGGCAGGCGCAGAGCCGAGACGGAGATCTCGGCGTGCTGCGCGCTCTTCACCAGAACCCACCTGCCTTTAATCCGTACCTGGATTTAAACAGCTACACGAATCGGTTGCTCTCAGCCAAGCGATTGGGCATTTTTACGATTGGGGGGGGCGTGCCCAGAAACTGGGCTCAACAGGTGGCGCCCTACATCGAGATCGGCAATCTGCGCTTGGGGTTGAACGTGAAGCCTCCGCGGTTTCAGTACGGCGTCCGCATTTGTCCGGAGCCTGACCACTGGGGCGGCCTCAGCGGCTGCACATATAACGAGGGGATTTCTTGGGGCAAGTTCGTTCCTCCCGGGGAAGGCGGCCGCTTTGCCGAGGTGTTGAGCGATGCGACGCTGGTGTGGCCGCTTCTCATGGTTGGGCTTCTGGAGAGGTTTGGACCGAAACGCTAGCCCCGAGCCGAAAATAACTGGAAACTAGATCGCAGCGAAAAGATTTTCGGATCTGGGCTAGCCGTCCTGATGGTGCTTGTCGCGCCTCCCGTGGCTGGCGCTGAGTCTGGACGATGAAACCCACGCCGCGGTCCTCCCAGCCTCCGTACAGTCTAGACCGCGCAGTCCTGGAACGTGAAGTGGTGGTCGAGACCTTCCGAGCCGGTGGACCGGGCGGACAGCACCGCAACGTGACGGACTCGGCGGTTCGCTTGGTGCATGTGCCCTCCGGAGTCCGGGTGATAGCGGCGGAGTCGCGATCGCAACACCGGAACCGCGACAGGGCCTTTGCTCGGTTGATTGCGCGGCTCAGCCTGTTGAACCGGGTGCCGCGTCCGCGCGTGCCAACCCGAGCGTCGAAGCGGGCCGTCGAGCGCCGACTGGCCGAGAAAAAGCACCGCCAGTCGGTCAAGCGGCGTCGCTCGGTGGGCCAACGTGACGAATAATGCCATGAGCAAACCTGTTTGATCGGGATCAGGACAGGGAGAGGTCGTGCGGCACCTCGTCTGGATAACAGTGATCGTCGGGTTCGTGCTCCTGATGGCCCTGTTGTGGGGGAATGGACAGGCCTCCGATTTCCTGGGACGGGATGATGGGCGGACGAGGGGCAATCTCCAGGCGCCGATCACGCTCGTCGAATATTCCGATTTCACTTGCGGGTTTTGCGTCAAATTTTTTCAGGAAACCTGGCCTCGACTCCGTGACAAATATATCGAGACGGGAAAAGTCCGGTTCCTCTATCGGGACTTTCCACGAGCCTTCCAGGGGCCGGGCGTGGATGCCGCCATTGCGGCGCGCTGCGCCGGTGATCAGGGCCGGTACTGGCAGATGCATGATCGGCTGTTTACAAACGGCGGAGGGTTGGACGAGGCCGCCTTTCAGCGCCATGCCAAGGCGATCGGCCTGGATCAGCCAGTGTTCGTGACATGTCTCAAGGAGGCTCGTCACACTGATCCGATCTTCCAGGATCGCAGCGAAGGCGTCAGTCTTGGCTTTAGGGGCACCCCAGGGTTTGTGTTGCTGCGGACGAGAGGCGGAGAGCAGGAGAAGGAGCCTCCCATCGTCATTCCCGGTGCGTTTCCATTCGAGGTGTTCGAAGAGCAGATCGACCGCCTGCTAGGGGTGGCTGACGCCAAGGGAAAGAGTTGAATTTCTGCGGGGAGGAGCCTATCCTTCCAACGGCGGCCGATCCAATCTTTAGAACTCCATCATAGAAGGGTGAACCATGTCACACGAACAAGCATTTTGGACGGTCGAGTGCGGAGAGGGTGAGCCGGATCTGCTCGTCTGTATGTCCTGCCTGAGCGAAGTCTTCAGACGGAAGGTGCCCACGCCGGAATGCCCGACCTGCCACGGCGTCTCGACCTATGAGGCCTTTACGTTGGAATCCATTCGGGACTGGGGGACGGAAGACTTGATTGCCAAAGCGCTGAGCGCTGAGGCGGAGGTCGAACAGATGCCGGTTCAGTCCGGTCAGCTGTCAGTGAGTGAACCGACGGAGTGAGGGTCAGCCTATGAGAGAGTGTTTCACGTGGGATCGGCGCATCCATTCCTGATCGGCGACCGGTGGCAGCACAGTGCCACGACGGTCCCTGTCATCAACCCGTTCAATGGGGACAGGGTCGCCGAAGTCTGCCAAGCCGGGAAAACGGAGGCGGAAGATGCGATCAGGGCGTCAGTCACGGCCTTTTCGGGCATGCGGCGCCTCCCGGCTCATGTGCGAGCGGCCGCGCTCGGAACTATTGCCGGGAGGATCACCGCTCGTCGCGAGGAACTGGCCCGCACGATTACAGCCGAGGCGGGCAAGCCGATCGCCGATGCACGCCGTGAGGTCAGCCGGGCGATCCAGACCTTCACGGTGGCGGCGGAGGAAGCCAGACGGATTCCTGGGGAGGTCATTCCTATGGACCTCTCTCCCGGGACGGATGCGTCACTTGGAATTGTCCGCCGGTTTCCGGTCGGGCCGGTGCTCGGCATCACGCCCTTCAATTTCCCCCTCAATCTTGTCGCTCACAAAGTCGCCCCCTGCTTCGCCTGCGGGAACCCCATCGTCTTGAAGCCGGCTCCGCAGACCCCGTTGACCGCGCTGATGCTGGGCGAGATTGTGCTGGAGGCGGGGTTGCCGGCCGGCGCCTTGAGCGTCTTGCCCTGCGACAACACGGTGGCGGAGCAGATGGTGACGGACCCACGCTTCAAGGTCTTGAGTTTCACCGGCAGCGTGGGGGTCGGCTGGATGCTGAAAGCCAAGTCCGGGAAAAAGCGCGTGCTCCTTGAATTGGGCGGCAATGCCGGTGTCATCATCGAGCCGGACGCTGACCTGGACCTGGCAGCTCAGCGGTGCGCGGTGGGAGGCTATGTCTATTCGGGCCAGTCCTGTATTTCTGTCCAACGAATCTTCGTGCATCACTCCGTGTATGATCGCTTCGTCGAGCGGTTCCTGGCTCGCGTCAGGGCGCTCAAATCAGGCGATCCATCCGACGAAGCGACGGTAGTGGGCCCCCTGATCAATGAAGCAGCCGCGCGTCGTGTTGCAGATTGGATCAGTGAGGCGGTCGCGCAGGGAGCCCGGTTACTGGCGGGCGGGAAGCGGTCCGGCTCGCTGGTCGAACCCACCGTGCTGGCTGATGTCACGCCGACGATGAAGGTCTCGTGCCGCGAGGTGTTCGGTCCCGTGGTCACGGTCACGCGATACACACAGTTCGAGGAGGCGCTGGAGGCCCTGAATGATTCCGAGTTTGGCCTGCAAGCCGGGGTGTTCACCCGAGATGTGGAACGGGTGTTCCGCGCCTACCGTGATCTTGAGGTGGGTACGGTGCTCGTCAATGAGAGCCCCACGTTCCGAGCCGAGCACATGCCTTATGGAGGAGTCAAGGACTCAGGGCTTGGTCGGGAAGGCGTGCCCTATGCGATTGAAGAGATGACTGAGCTCAAGCTGCTGGTGCTCAACCTCAAAGAATCGGGGAACACCTGAACGCCATTGCTGCTCCAAACGCTCGTCCTTCAAAAAAACCTCTCATCCATATTGCGAACCTTTCCAGAAATTGGTACAACTGCGGCCCGGTGCCAATGAGGCATGAGCCTCCGGCAGGATACGCCTGTGCAGCGGGCGGTGCGAGATGGTCGTCCCTTGTTGGACTGAGCTGGGGCCCAACAAAGGAGGAAGGGAGAAACGATGGTTCCGACTCATATGTTTCTGACCAGAGGCGTCGGGGTCCACAGAGAAAAACTGGCATCGTTCGAGGAAGCGTTACGGAGCGCAGGGATCGCCTATTGCAATCTGGTGAGCGTGTCGTCGATCTTTCCACCTGGTTGCAAAATCATTCCACGAAAGATAGGAGAAGGCCTGCTCAACCCCGGCGAGATCGTCTATTGTGTGATGGCCCGGTCGGAAACCAACGAACGCAATCGGTTGATCTCGGCTTCAATTGGGCTTGCCATTCCAACGGATCGGCGAACTTACGGCTATCTTTCCGAGCACCACGCCTATGGAGAGACGGACGAAGAGTCGGGCGAGTACACGGAGGACATCGCGGCCCAGATGTTAGCCACGACGCTGGGCATCGAATTCGATCCCAATATAGCCTGGAAAGAACGGGAACAGGTCTTCAAGATGGGCGGCAAGATCGTCCGGAGCCACAATATTACCCAGTCCGCCATCGGCAAGGCCAACCGCTGGACGACCGTCGTGGCCTTGGCTGTCTTCATTCCTCTCGAGAATCTCCCGAAGAGATTGCGGCTTCGAAGTGGGAAACAAGCGGCGAAGTAAGGCCATGACGATTCCGGAAGGCTGGCTCGGCCCGGACCAGAATTTTCTCGGGCTCGATGAGCCCTGGTGCCGCCCCGACCGAGCCGGGGTCTATGTGCTCCCTGCTCCGTACGAACATACGTCCAGCTACGTGCAGGGCTCCGATCGAGGACCGTCGGCGATTCTCGAAGCCTCCCACCAAGTCGAGCTCTATGACGAAACGCTGAGATCCGAACCGTACCGAGACTGGAACGGCGTGGCGACGGCTGCCCCGTTACAACTGGGTGGGAAGGTCGATCGGGAGGCGGTCGAGGCGATTGAGGACTTTGTCCGTCCTCACGTCAAACCGGGTCGGTTCCTCCTGACCCTCACTGGGGAACACACCGGCGCGCTGGGCGCCATCAGAGCTCATGCGAGACGGTGGCCGGACCTCTGCGTCGTTCAGGTGGATGCCCACGGAGACCTGCGTCAGGCCTACCAAGGTAATCCCTTCAGTCATGCGAGCGTCATGGCGCGCGTGGTGGAGGACGGTCTCCCGCTCGTTCAGGTGGGCATCCGGTCCATTTCTCCCGAAGAAGTCGAGTTGATCCACAAGACCAAGACCATCTCGACATTTTTTGCCTCGCAGATCTTGGATCCCTCGGGCCCCTACGAGGGACGCGCCGCTACGTGGGTGCCGGAGGTTGTGAAAGTCTGCACCGGGCCGGTCTATCTGACCTTTGATTGCGACGGGCTCGACGCCTCGTTGGTGCCGGCTCTGGGAACCCCGGAGCCGGGAGGGCTCGGCTGGTACGACACCCTTGCCTTGGTGACAGCCCTGGCGAATGGCCCCGGCATTGTTGGCATGGATGTCAGCGAGATTGCGCCGATCGAGGGGTTCGTGGCTCCCCAGTTCGCGGTCGCCCGGCTGATCTATCGCATTCTGGGCCGCGTCGGGGCAGCGAGAAGTCATAAGGCGTCAGGCGTCAAGCGTCAGGCGTGAAGAATGATGAAAGAACAGAAAGGAACGCATGGTCGGAAGAAACTTAACTTGAGTCCTGCGTCTTTCCCTGAGTCATCCTCTTCTTTTGTCGCCCCTCACCCTTCACGCCTCACGCCTCACGATCAGAAAACCTGCCGCATCAATAAATTCTTTACCCAGCAAGGCCTGTGTTCCAGACGGGAAGCGGACCGACTCATCGAAGAGGGCCGGGTGACGATCAACGGCCGTGTGGCTGTGCTCGGTGATCAGGTCGGCCCGACCGACGTGATCGCCCGGGATGGCCTGATGGTGCCGTGGGGAAACGCACCGGTCTATCTCAAGTTTCATAAGCCAGTCGGGATCACCACCACCAGCGAGCCTCACGTCCCCGGGAACATCGTTGCGTCTATCAACTATCCGGAGCGAATTTTTCCCATTGGCCGGCTCGACAAGGACTCTTCCGGTCTGATTCTGCTGACCAACGATGGGGAGATCGTCAATCAGATTCTACGGGCCGAACATGGCCATGAGAAAGAGTACCTCGTGCAGCTCGACCGGCCCTTTGATCAAGCCTTTCTTGACCGTATGAGTCACGGCGTGGTCATCCTCGGGAAGCGCACGAGACCCTGCGTCGTCAGCAGGCATGGGCAGCAGGAGTTTCGCATCGTCCTGACGGAAGGTCGCAACCGGCAGATCCGGCGGATGTGTAAGGCGCTTGGCTACAAGGTGATCGCGCTGAACCGGACCCGCATCATGCACATCACGCTCCAGGGTCTGCCGGTCGGACGATGGAAGCACCTATCCGATCAGGAGCGGGCCCAGTTACTCGCAGCCCTTGGTCGCTCATGGCCCGAAGCAGCGCAGCGCTGAGGTGCGGCCGGTCGCAGCCAGAACTCCCTCCAGACGGCTTACTCGCGACGGAAAAGGGGATCGGTACGCTTCAGCGAGGTTGCAAATGGGGGGGCTTGCTGGCGGTCTTGTGCTACAGAGGGAGAATCTGAGGCAGCATCACGTGTGGCGGGTGGTCGTCTCACGAGCAGGTTCAGAAATGCGATCAACAGGCTGCCGACGATCAGCGCGGCGCTGGTTTCTCGAATCGTCTTGGTTCCTTCGTCGCGCATGTCTTTCGCGACCTCGGCGACGGTCTCCAGGAGACGGTCCAGGGCAAGACTGACCTGGATCAGTTTCGGCCCCGAGTTATCGGCGGCATACAGCTCCGCCTTGCTGCGCAGCTCCGCGGCTTCTTGCGGTGAGCGGGCTACCCACAATTGGACGAGGAGATTGACCGTGTGGCTGGCCGCCGAAAAATACTGGTCAAGGCTTTCCCTGACCGCTTGCAAATCTTCCGGCTCGCTCCGGCCGCTGAGGGACACGCGGAGGCTGGCTGCGGCATATCGGTCAATGGCGTGCTGAATGCGAGCGCGCTGATCCGGCAAGGAGGCGGTGATGCGGTCGAAATCCTTCTTAGTCGGAGCCTCCAAGGCCCGGATGATCGTGGTCCGGAACCGCATGATGTCGGCTGAGATGTGGGCGAGGTCCGTCGCGCCCAGGGTGTACTCCGTGTACATGATGCGGAGGTCCTGGTCCACCTGGCTGAGGGCACGGGCTCCCATCAGCCCCAGTCCCGCAATCAGCAGACTGATAAGGATCTGGCTGAATGCTGGCCGAACAATCTGGAATCGAAACGGAGTTCTCACTCGTCTGTCTCCGCGTGACTGCTGTCCATTGAGGTGCCCGCTGCTGTGCAGTGGCGCCGTCTCCACTGGTTGCGGCTAGTCTAACAGATCGGCAGCGAACAGAGAAGCCCCGCCAGTCAGGAGGGACATTGAGCGATGCTGGTACGGTCAGCCCAGGACCAGGCGACGATCCACGTGGGCCGTGAGGGTTGGGTCGTTCGAGACAAAGATCACCGACCAGGTCTCTTCTTTGGAGCAAAGCCGTCGGAGGATGGTTTCACGAATGATCGGGACGAGGGTATGCAAGGTCCCGTCGAAGATGAGGATTTGCGGACGGCTGACGATCGCGCGCGCGACCAAAATCCTCAGGACCTGACTGGTCGTGAAGACCTTCCCTTGAACCCGGACTGGCGTCTTCAGGCCTAGCGGAAGCGCATCCGCTTCCTCCTCCATCTCGACGAAACGAAGAGCCCAGAGGATGTCACTGTACGGGATGGCAGAGCGCCCGAGCGTAATGTTCTCTTCAAGGGTCCCAGCGAACAGCGAAAGCTGCGAGTCCAGGACCAGACCGCGGCAGGTATTCAGGGACGCCATGTCTAAGTCACGGAGATCCACCCCGTTGTACCGGATGACCCCCGACGTCGGCGCGGTGAGGCCGGCCAGAACCCTGGCCAGGGTGGTTTTGCCGGTGATGGTCTCAGAGAAGATCGCAATTTTCTCGCCCGGGGTGATTTCCAGATTAAAGTTCTCAAAGACTGGTGTCGAGTCAGGGTAGGAGAACGACAGATCTTTACAGGTCAGCCTGACCCCATGAATGGTCGGATCCGGCAGCGGAACGGACACCGTCGTCGGCGCAGCATCCTTGGGAAGCGAGAACAGGAAATCCAGCTCGGTCAACGAGGTAAAGAAATAAAACACATGCTCCATCTGCTTGACGACGGAGTCAAAGTTCAGCAGCAATGTGCCGACGATCACTTCAGCGGCCACAAATTGGCCGAGCGTGAGCTGACCCACCGCCATCAACCACCCAGCAGTGGCGATGAGCCCGCTATGTCCCAAGGCTTGCCACCCCACAGAACCCAGGTATTGCCGGATCAGGACACGGAAGCGGCTCCGCCTGGCCGCCAGGTACGTATTGACCAACTCGTCGGTTTTCCTGAGCAGCAGCGGCTCACTGACGGTCGCCTTAAAATGGAGCAGGTTGTAGCCAATCTCCTGTAACCAGTAAAGGGTTTCATACTTGGCGTGAGACATGCGCAGGGTTTCTCTCAGGCCGCCATGGGTCAGCACCATGAAGATGAAGGCGAACCCTGCGAGAAGGGCCAAGTTGAACGCGAGAAAATAGGGGTGGTAGAAGACCAAAATAGACATTCCGACGATGCCACCCACGACGACGTTAATGATGTCCACCATCAGCGTCGCGATGGCGCGCTGCATCAGGACGGCCTCGTTGAAATAGTTTGTGTACTTGGGTCTGAACCCCTGCGCTTGAAAACGGGGGAGTTGCTGGGTCAGCGCAAGCGCAACCCGCGCGAAGACCCGTCGCTCGAAGATCTCGATGGCATAAAACTGTAGGGCGCGGAAGGCGCCGACGAACAGCAGAGTCAGGACCATGATTCCAGCCAGGGTGACGATCATGATCGGCTGGATGGCGAAGGCAAAGGTGTTCACCAGTTCCTGGACCGTTAAGGGAATGATCAGAGAAAACAGGCCGATCGCCAGCGCATAGGAGATGACGAGCCCGAGCAAGCGCCGTTCAAGCCGGAAGAGCAGGCTGAGGCGGGCGATGATGTCCCGCACCTGAATGGACTTCTGCTGGTGACTCATGTCGAAGGATCCGACGTCGCTCATCCTGTTTCTCACTGGCGGGCGTGGACCTGAAGCCTAGGTTCCCTGTCAGGAAACCAGTCCCCGCTCCGTCTCACCGCGGACCCATGGCTACCTGTGGGACAGCTAATCGCTACCTAGCCTAGCAAAGGACACAAGAAAATGCCACCGTCTCACTCATCTATTGGGTTGGCCTGTAGCTCACTGGTACCACTGAAGCCGGGCTCTTGCCCCAGGCCCCAATGGCCCACTGGTAGAACGCCAGCGCTTTCCGGTAGTCCGCCAGCGCTCTGATCCACTGGTTCTCGGAATCCACGGAGTTCCGCTCGCGAAGGTTGACAAACAGCACGCTGGTGGCACCCATGCTGAACCGGAACCGCTCTCCCTGTTCGAGTGTTCTGGCCAGTTGCAGTGATTGGAACGCGACTGCGATCCGTTCTTTGGCTCGCTCGATCGCCGACAGCGCATTGTCCACGTCCACCACCACCTGCTGCTCGCGGAACTTCTGGACCAGTACGAATCGGTCCGCTTTCCCCTGGGCTTCGAGAACTTCACCTCGCGCTCGGCGCTGGAGGAACGGAATGCGCATCTCGACGCCGAACCGATAGCCCAGTCCAAGGACAAACTCGCCTGCTTTCCTGGATGGCTCCGCCTCGGCATTCAGAATGGGAAGAAGGTTGTTCTTGGCCAGTTCCAGGTCAATATTATTCATCTTGGCTTCAATCGCGACCTCTCGGACTTCGGGGCGCATCGATTTTGCGTTCACTTTGTCTGTCTGTACCACTTCGGCCGTCGGCAGCTCGATTGGCTTCGGGAATTCGGGGACTCGTTCCCCCTCCGGGGTGGTCGGCGCGTCTTTGTCCCAGAGAAACATCGACAGCCGGTATTGCTCCTGTTCGATCGCCCGCTGGGCCGCGATGAGGATCTCCTTCCGACGTTGTACTTCCTGGTTGGCCTCCACCACGTCAAGCGGAGCCACGGCGCCAGCCTTTGCACGCTGCTCGACCTGGCTAAACCGGTCTTCTGCCACCTTCAGCGCTCGTTGCTGCACATCAGCCAGTTTCCAGGCGGCGACCCAATCCCAGTATTGCCCGGCGGCGGCCAGAAGCAGGTCCTGCCGGGTCTGCGCGATCTGGATGTCGGCGCGAGGGTCGGCCAGGCCCGACCGCTGCAGTTCGGCGTTCTCCGGGTTCACCATTAATCCCCGCAACAAGGGTATAGAAAATCCCATGATCGGTTGCTGCTTCTCGCCGACTGCCAAATCTGCGATCGAGATAGGGCCGATGCCGACACGCCAGCCCCCGGTGGCCCTGACTCCCGAGGGGTGTCTCACATCCAGAAAACTATCGTTGAACCCAACGCTGACGGTTTGCCCGGCTTTCACGAGCCGCTCCAGTTCCCAATCGTTGACCAAGGCCGGCTCGAATGCGCCTAGGGCCCTCAGCAGTCTGCCCCTGGCCACGATCCTTTCGGTGCCTGATCCTTTCAGCAACGGATGGGACCGGTCCACCCAGGCAAGGACTTCTTCAAGCGTCAATGGAATCGGCGGCAAGGCTTTCGCCTTGGCGTTCTCCGCCGCGATTGCCGAGGGCAGGTCCGCGACCGAGAACATCAGCAACAGTCCGATCAGGGCGAACAGACGCGTCCGGATCATGGGGAGTCTCCTTTCGTGAGGCCCGTTGTGCAGAGGAGTTTCGTTGCACAACCTGGTGATGCACCGGAAAACAGTGCGGGGGAGGAAAACCGGCCAGAGCGGTGAGTGAGCCCTGTGAGGGTGTCTACTTGGCACCTCTGCCGGCCTTGGGTAAGAGCGTATCTATCAGGCTCGGTGGTCTCTCCTGGTAATCGGGCGGGAAGAGGTTAAACCGTCGCCACATTTCGTACCACAGGGGCACTCGATTGAGGATGACCCACCCCATGACCTTGGTCCCTTGCCGCACATGACTCTGCTCCGGCCAAGGCCTGTCTCCGGGGTCCGGGACAACCCAAAAGCGGAAGTTGCCCTTGCCGTCGTCCACCTGGTCCACCACCTTGATCACGCCCCCATAGGTGCCGGCCATCAGCTCTGGCCAGGCCGGCAGCGGAATAGCCGGGATTCCAAAGAAGAGCAGCCGCACCTTGCGGCCCACGTTCAGCAACGGAGAGTCGATGCCGTCGGCCCAGAGCTCCGCCGCCTTGTCCGCGCTCAAGGGGGAGATCCGAACCAGCTTGTCACCAGGTCTGACCGTCTCGCCGGGGCCCACTTCGGCCATGCGTACCACCGTGCCGTCAATGGGAGCGAAGATGCGGCTGGCGATTCTCCGCTGAGTCGCGTTGGAGAGGC
This sequence comes from Nitrospirota bacterium, assembly GCA_005877775.1. Taxonomy (GTDB): domain Bacteria; phylum Nitrospirota; class Nitrospiria; order Nitrospirales; family Nitrospiraceae; genus NS-7. Next base: position 11,512 of record VBOJ01000089.1, read on the forward strand.
GAAGCGAGACGTCTGCCACCTCATTTGCTGCTCTCGCGGCGTCGGCGAAGGCCCCCGCCCGCGCGGCTTCCGCATCCAGGAGGCGCTGTAGCACATCCGCGCTGATCTGATCGCGCCCAAAAGCCAGGGCCTTCATCCCCTGTTTCGCCGCCGTGAGCCCGGCTTGGGCGCCCTGCATCTCGGCCTGGGCGGCGATGGCTGCCTGAATCGTCACTTCCAGTTCCCGCTGCGAGACAAGGCCTCGCTCAGACAGGTCTTTGTGTCGGTTTACGTTGAGCTCAGCGGTATCCACATGGACCTTGGCCGCCGCCACCCGTTGCTCTGCTTCCCGGACCCTGTTCTCGGCTTCGACCACCCGGGCTTGAGCGGACGGGACCGCAGCCTGGACTAAGTTCTGCATCTCCTTAATTCGCTTTTCGAGCTGATCAGCACGCTCCAACGCCGCCAAACGGTTCTGCTCCAGCGCGACCCTCCTTTGTTCAAGCAGAGACAGCAAGTCAGGTGCCATAAACGCAGGGTCCACGTCACTCAGCTCCAGGATCAAGTCGCCCTGCTTCACCCGCACGCCTTCGAGCACGTGCCATTTCTGAATGCGAGCGGCGATCTGAGCCTCGATATCCTGAGGTCGTTCGTAAGGAGAATAGGCCGAGAGCTGACCAGTGGCCGTGATAGTCTGGGTCCAGGGGACGAAGGCGATGACGAGGGCAAAGAGGAGCAACAGCTTGATCGCGAGCCTGGCAGAGAAGCGTAGCCGATCCGGGATCTGAACAGCTTCCCAGGATTGCAGCTCGGCGGAGGTGGCTAAGTGGTCAACATCGATCTCGTCCAATCCCGTCGGCTGCTCGACGAGCGATTTCATCTTCCCTTTTAGGCTGGCTCTGATCCGCTGCACCGCGGCGCCTCATCCGTGATGAAAACGTCGTGGTATCATATAGGATTCTGCGGTCTTCGGTCAATTATTGGGCCAGAACGCTCCAAGCCCCCCATGGGGGATTCGGTTCGTGCGTCTTTCGCCTTGACCCGCGAGTGCCAGAACGCTAAGGTAGGCTGAAACGCACAGCTTCTTATAGCGAGTAGCGACTAGCGAGCAGCAAAGAACAGTAAGCTGTTGGCTAGTCGCTACTAGCTCTTCGCTTATAACGGGTCATGAGATGGCCACTCGGCGTGCAGGAAAAGCAAAGGACGGGCTTCAGGACCTGAAACGGATTCTGGCCGACGTAGAGCGCGGTGGAATCGTGCTGGTGAATGAGCAGACCATTTCTGTGCGACATCCGATGGTTGTCGAACTCAAGGCCTCTCAGAGCCTGGTCTCAGGTGAATTGCACATTGCCCTGTCGTGGCCCTGTGCGCCGGAGGAGGGACACGGGGCATCTCCGCTGGTCGGTGTGCTGGGAGGAAGCAAAAGCGATTTCCCGGTGCTCGAGAAGGCGGTGACGGTGCTGACGCATCTGGGCGTGCCGAGCGAATTACTGGTGGTTTCAGCGCACCGGACGCCGGACCGTCTGTTTGCCTACGCCGAGCAGGCGCACCGGCGGGGGATTGAAGTCATTATCGCCGGCGCCGGGGGGGCGGCGCACCTCCCTGGGATGCTGGCCGCCAAGACGCATTTGCCGATCATCGGCGTTCCGATCCCGACCGAGAACTTAAGGGGCCTCGATTCGCTCCTCTCGATCGTGCAGATGCCGCGAGGAGTGCCCGTGGCCACCGTCGCTATCGGAGGAGCGGAGAATGCCGGGGTATTGGCGGCCCAGATCCTGGCTGGTCGGTATCCGGTCCTCCGTGAGCGCCTCAAACAGTTTCGAGCCGAACAGACGCAGGCCGTGATCGGATCCTCGGGTGAATCGAAACCGAAGCGTACCAAGCCGCGGTAGCTTCCAACAAGCCAAGAGCAGTGAAGCAGAGCCAGATCGAACCGGGTGCGATGCTAGGGGTCCTCGGTGGGGGCCAGCTCGGGGCCATGTTTACGATGGCGGCGCAACGCCTCGGCTACAGGATCGCAGTCTGGGACCCCGACTCCGATGCTCCGGCGCTCAAGCTCGCGAATTGTCCACTGAGCGCGCCGTTCACCGACCATGCTGCTCTTGAGCAGTTTGCCACATCCATCAGCGCAGCCACCTACGAGTGGGAGAATATCCCGGTCACTGTCACTGATGAACTGGAACGGCGGGTTCCGGTCAGGCCGGCCAGTCGCGTGTTGCGTGTGCTCCAGAATCGGCTCGAGCAGAAGACGTTTCTGGCAGGCCACGGATTCCCGGTCGCTCCGTTTCATGGGGTTCCCTCACCGGAGGCACTCACGGTTCCGGCTGCCGTCGGCTTTCCCTGCC
>VBOJ01000090.1 GCA_005877775.1 Nitrospirota bacterium
CGGCGAGGTAGCGCCTTTCGATTCGCGGGAAATGGCGATTCGTCCGTCGGCGCTGACTATCGCGCCTCCGGATGTGAGCGAGCCCACGCTGCGCACTTCGCGGCCGGACGCCACCTCAAAGACCTTTACCCCGCCCGTCATCTCCTGGGTGACCACCCGCGCACCATCCTGACTGAACGCAAGCATGTCGGCGCCTAGCATGTCGAAGCCGGTCAGGGTCCGCACTTCTTGGCCGCTGGCCACATCCCAGACTTTGACTGTCCCGTCCTGCGCGCCACTCGACGCGATGTAACGACCGTTAGGACTCAAAGCCACGCCTCGAATGCCGCCGGCATGACCGGTCTGAAAGACGACTTGTACGCCATCGGTGGTGACCGGGGCTTGTTTGGCCGGCGCCTTGCCCATCATGTGCTGCGCCATCTGCTCCATTTCGGCGTCAGACGGCATCCGGTATTCGGGAATGTTCGCCGAGGGACCGAGCAGGCCACTACAGGCAGTCAATGAGACAAGAAACAGCCCTCCGAAACGGATGAGAACCTGCCTGAGCGGCCGGACACGCTTCATGCCTCTCCTCCCCCTCCATACTTGAGTAAGATTTAGAGCAGTGCGTGGTACGTAGCTAGGCTTCTTCCTGATATTTCGCAATCCCCTCTTTCGAAGGGGGTGCGCAACGGTTGCCTGTGTCTGGAGTAACTGCAGATCGGTCCCCTGTCGAATCTCATTGATTTATCAAACGGCTCTCCCTCATCCCGAGTCGGCATAAGCTTCTAGGTATGCCGGTTCTGCCACCAGGTGGAGCAGGAGTGTCTGCGGCAGGGTGAGACAGGTGGGGATCGGTTTAAACGGTTCGGAGTGGAGAAGCGGTGGGCTGAAGGAAACTGTATATTAGTGCACCCGGCACCACTTGACCATGGGACCCACTGGTTCATAGCCACTTCTCGCCAACACTAAAACCAAGGATGCCCGCTTTAATCCTGGACCTCAAGCGGACGAGGGTAAGCCAGTAGGGGACGGTTGGCGCGGTGCATGGATCCGCTCTCTGTAAGGAAGAATGTGATTTCAGCGGCGGTATGATAGGCACCTTCAGGTGCGAGAATCAATAGTGCCTAGTTGCGCCAGGGGCCCCGGTCCGCTCATTTGTTGAAGCGTCCTTTGACATCTTCCAAGGTCTTTGTTGCGGCCTTTTCTGCCGACCGGCCAATTTGCTTCGTGGATTCGCCGACCGCTTGAGCCCCCTTCTCCAGCGGTTTGTCGAGGCTTATGACCAGGCGAGTGGCCGTGGTGACGACGGAGGTCAACAGGGTCGCGATCACTACCTGGACCGACGCGCCATCCGATGCATTGCCGATATTCGTGAGCCTGATGTCCGGCAGAGTGACGCCCTGCGCCTTAGTCTCGAATCCCCCCGCCCGCACCCACATGTTCGCTCGCGCGTTCGTCATGGTGAACTGCTTGACCACCACTTTTTTCCCGGAGCCCCGCTGAGAGTCGCGTTTCGTTGCGGGGCCATTCTCCGACGACTGAGTGGGGGCAAAGGCCTTGGTGTTGTCACGGATTATCCCCAGGTTGCTGCTGGTAGGGGTTCCTTCGAAGGTGATTTCCGGGCCATCAATGAGGATTTCCTCGATGACGACGGTGTCCGACAGCATCGATTTCCAATCCAGACGCATGGTGACGTTGTGCAGCCTGAATGCGCTGGGCGCCTGGAATCCCTTGGGATTGCCGACGGTCAGGTCTTTCAGCTCGGCGCGTCCGGATAACAGAGCAATATCAGCGTCACGCAAGGTCACGCTGGTCTGGGTGATCCTCGGCCCGATTTGCTCCACGCCGCGCTTGATCAAGGAGCCCAACCACAGGTGGAGCGCTCCAACCAGAAGCAGCAGTGCAACTACCAGTGCGAGCAGCACTTTCATGAGAAGGTTCATTCGGCAGCAACCTCCACGCCTTCTACAAAATAGTCGGTTTCGCCGAAGCAATCGCCGGGAATGCCACGGTACTCTCGATAGTGCAGGACGACCCGCTTCCCCAGCATCCCATTGATTTTGGTTGCAACCCCATCGTTCCACACGCTGAAGTTCCAGACTGTGGGGGCCACTCCGGGCACCGTCGTCATTGCCAGCTCTCCCTCGTACGTTTTGCAAAGCCATCCCTTTCGTGAAAACTTCTGGAGATACCCGGTGCGGTCGCCGTCCGAATAGCTCCAGTTGAGGACAATGAGCAGGTAGAACGAGACAAGGAAGAGCGAAGCGACGAACAAGCCGAGTAGAACCGCCTTGATTCTGGACCACCAGGTTCGCATGGCGAAGGTCAGCGAGATGCTCGTGGGTAACAGGGTCATGGAGTCGCGCGAATGAGCCAGCCGTTACAGGTCCGGAAAGAGCCATGGGGCTTCGGTCTTGCGCTTGTTCTCATAGGCCGCGATGGTTGGTTCGTGCTGAAGACTGAGCCCGATCGAGTCGAGGCCCTTGAGGAGGCAGTTTTTGCGAAAGGGATCCACGTCGAAGCGGTAGATCGTTTTTTGTGGGGTGGTGACGGTCTGTTCGGCGAGATCCACGGTGAGCTGGTAGCCTTCGCTGGCGCGAACCGCCTGGAAGAGCGCCTGGACCTCCTCGGCATTCAGAACCACCGGCAGAATCCCGTTCAAGAAGCAATTGTTATAGAAAATATCCGCGAAGCTGGGCGCGATGAGACAGCGGAAGCCCTGATCCAATAACGCCCATGGCGCATGCTCGCGGGACGAGCCGCAGCCGAAGTTGTCGCGGGTCAGCAAGATCGTCGCCCCGTTGTAACGGGTTTGGTTCAAGAAGAGTTCCGGGTCCGGCGTGCCGTCCTGCTTCTTGCGCCAGTCTAAAAACAGTCCCTCCCTGAGCCCGGTCCGCTCGATGGTTTTCAAGAACTGTTTCGGAATGATCTGATCGGTATCCACGTTGACCCGATCCAACGGAGCGACGAGACCGGTTAGGGTGGTAAAGGGCTGCATTGTTTTGATCCAGTTCTGAGTCGTGAGTTCTGAGTCTTGAGTTTGAACTTTCCCAACTCAGCACTCAGCACTCAGAACTCAGCACTCATAACTGGTGATTATGACCAATACCGAATATCCACAAAATGTCCCTCCACCGCCGCCGCGACCGCCATGGGAGGGGAGACCAGGTGGGTGCGCCCGCCTTTGCCCTGTCGTCCTTCGAAGTTCCGGTTGCTGGTGGAGGCACAACGCTCGCCCGGCTGGAGCACATCCGCATTCATGGCCAGGCACATGCTACAGCCGGCTTCGCGCCACTCGAAACCCGCCTCTTTGAAAATCTGATCCAGGCCTTCCTGTTCCGCCTGCTGTTTGACCAGCCCGGATCCGGGGACGACCATCGCGTGAACGCTTGGGGCCACCTTTTTCCCTTTCACGTACTGGGCCGCGAGGCGCAGGTCTTCAATTCGGGAATTGGTGCAGGAGCCGATGAACACCCGATCGAGCTTGATCTTCGTCATGGGCGTGCCGGGGGTCAGGGCCATGTATTCCAAGGCATGTTCCGCGGCCTTGCGGGATTTTTCATCCGGCATCTCGCGGGGATCAGGCACCTTGCCGTTCACGCCGGTCACCATGCCTGGGCTCGTGCCCCAGGTCACCTGCGGCGCGATCTCATCCGCACGGAGCTCCACGACCTGATCGAACTTCGCGCCTGGGTCAGTGGTCAACTGCATCCACGCCCTCACTGCGCGCTCGAACAGCTCTCCTTTCGGGGCGAGCGGCCGGTCCTTGATGTATAGGAAGGTGTGAGTGTCTGGCGCGACCAGGCCGGCGCGGGCTCCGCCCTCGATGGACATGTTGCAGAGCGTCATGCGGCCTTCCATCGTCAGGGAGCGGATGGCGCCGCCGGTATATTCAATCACGTGACCTGTGCCGCCCGCCGTGCCGATCTTGCCGATGATGGCCAGAATGATATCCTTGGCCGAGCAGTGCCGTGACAGTGCGCCCTCCACCCGCACTTCCATCGTCTTGGGCCGCTTCTGCAGCAGACATTGTGTGGACAGCACGTGCTCCACCTCGCTGGTGCCGATCCCGAAGGCGAGCGCGCCGAAGGCTCCATGGGTTGAGGTGTGCGAGTCGCCGCAGACAATGGTCATGCCGGGAAGGGTGAATCCCTGCTCTGGCCCGATCACGTGCACGATGCCCTGCCGGATGTCATTCATGCCGAAGAAGGTAATTCCCAAGTCCTTGCAGTTCTGCTCCAGCGTTTTGACCTGTTTTGCGCTGACGGGATCGGAGATGCCGAACCGGCGGTCGGTGGTCGGGACATTGTGGTCCGGCACAGCCAGAGTGGCGCCAGGCCGCCGGGGACGCCGCCCGGCCAGCTTCAGTCCCTGGAAGGCCTGCGGGGAGGTCACTTCGTGCACGAGGTGCCGATCAATGTAGAGGAGGGTGGTGCCGTCCGCCTCTTCACGCACGACGTGCGATTCCCAGATCTTCTCGAACATTGTTTTCGCTGCCACAGTGGAACTCCTAAACTCTTCCAGGAAAGTCTAATAATCGCCTAGACTTGTCCCCTTTTGCAACCCTGCCTGGCTAGCAGCTCCTTGCCAACGCTGGTTCATCTGGTACCTTTGTGATCGAGCATTCGCAGGATGTTGAAAAAGGCCTCCAGCTTCGTTCTCGCATCGCTCGGACCCTCAACGTACGGGGAAGAGTACGCCTCAGGCCCTTACTCGCTGCGGCCTTGCTGGGCGGCCTTTTTGAACATCCTGGACCATGTTCCGATGCTGTTAGGACCATTTCCAGCCTTGGCGACCAAATGATCGTCTCCGTAGTTTTTCAACAGCATGTTCGGACGGGGAGACAGCAGTACGTGACATGAGAAGGAGGGGGCCCCTATGTTGAAACAACTCAGCGCCGCGGTGCTCTTGCTAGCCTTTGCTGTTCCGGAGAGCGGGTACGCGGCTGCCGACAAGCTCCCTTCCCGTTTCTGCAAGCCCCAGGATCTGGTTGGGACATGGCGAGTCGTCAAGTGGATCTCGGAATTCCAGTTCAAGGATCCCAATGCACCCTATCTGCTGCCCCATCAACTGTTTCATTTTTCTGCCGATGGGAGCATGAAGTCTGCTCATTCCGCCAAGGCGTTTGGCGGGGACCCGAAAAAGATGTTTCAAGCCATGACCGCGGTCGTGACCTACTCCTTCAATCAGGACGGGATGGTCACCATCAAAGCGAAGGGTTCTCCCGGCGCATCAGAAACCTGGCATTGTGTATCTATGACGCAGGATCGGGCGGATGATCGGCAAAAGGCTTTTCTCAAAAAGGGCGACATCGTCATGACCCTGGTCGGCAAAAATGGCCAGCCGCTCTATGCTCGCCAGATGAGAAAGTAAGGGGGAAAAATAACCTCCAACGCGGGCGCAGCGACGTGTTAGAATATTGACACGGTTGTCCCATGCGCCTCTCTGCCGCGTCTACCCTCTCGCTCTTGCTCGCGCTCCTGCTGTGGGGCTGTGTCCAGGATGTCTATCAGCAGCGAGCCGGCACAATGAAAACCTATGTCCGCGCCTTTTACGACCACTTAGAAGCGGATCGTGTGACCGCGGCGGTGCTCGAAAATGAGCAGATCGAAGCCCTGGCCCGCGACATGGAAGCGGGCATCCGCCGGCGTGCCCATCAAACAGCGACGAATCAAGTGGATCGAGACTGGATGCAAGTGAAATCCGCGAACGAGACGGCGGCTGAGAACTGGTTGGCCTTGGCAAAATATTTTGTCTTGAAGAAGCAGTACGAGCAAGCCCGTGGCACCTATCAGCGGGTTCTGGCAACCTACAATGGCGCAACCTACCAGACCTATACCGACCGAGCCAGGATCGGGCTGCAGGACCTCGACATGATTCTCAGTCCATCGAAAAGCCCGAGCTGAGAGTTGGTCAGCCCTTCTCCTCGTTTTCCCCCCGCATTGTGGCAAGAGCCGGCGATCATGAGCTGGAGCCAACTGCTCCTTGACAGTTTCTGCCATTGGACCGGTCGCGAGCTGATGGAACGGACAGGGAGTGCGGAGGCCCAGGCTCAGGCGCTCTTTGCCGCTCCCTTCGTGTTGGTCTCCCACGGAACCGAGGAAGATCCGGTGCTGAACTATGGAAATCGGATGGCTTTGGAACTTTGGGAGATGACTTGGGAGCAATTGACCAGGACGCCTTCACGAGTGACCGCGGACCCGGTCAACCAGGCCGAACGCGAACGGATGCTCGCGCGAGCGGCCGCCCGGGGTTTCATTGATGACTACCGAGGTGTGCGTATCTCCAACACAGGGCGACGCTTCCTGGTTGAAGACGCCATTGTCTGGAACGTGGTTGATGCGAAGAACAAGAAACGGGGCCAGGCCGCAACCTTTTCTCGCTGGTCATTTCTCACGCCCTAGCCCATAATTCCTCCTCCGTATGACAGGAGCGGCGCCAGAACGCAGGTGGACAACGGGGACCACAGAACAGGAGAAGAACGGGTGACCGCTCGTCACCGCGCCTTCATCGCTCGATCAGTGGGAATCGTGTCGATCGCGTTGGGATTCGTGGCGGGCATGCACGGCTTGGAGCATCCGGACTCCATCTGGTTGCCGACCGCGCTGGGATTGATCGCCACGGGCCTGCTTGCGCAGGGCTATGCACTGTATCGTTCGCTGAGGCGATGGAGAGAGACGAACGAGTCGGAGCAATAGCCCTGCTGATGATGAGGCCCGAGAGACTGTAGCGCATGCCGAACGTGGTCGTCCTCGGTTCCGCAAATCTGGACTTCACGGTGGCGGTGGATCGCTTGCCCACCGTCGGCGAGACGGTTCTGGGGCGAGAGTTCTACCAGTCTTTTGGTGGGAAGGGGGCCAATCAGGCGGTGGCAGCGAGCCGCGCCGGGGCCCAGGTCGTGCTGCTGACCATGCTGGGGACCGACGAGTACGGCCGTCGCATCGAACAGCACCTCACGGCTCTCGGCCTTCCCCGCGAAGGGCTGCAGCGGCATCCGACGAAACCCACGGGGGTCGCACTCATTCTAGTGGATGCAGGAGGCCGGAACCTCATTGCCGTGGCGCCCGGCAGCAACCAGATGCTGAGCCTCGAGGATGTTCGACGGTCCTCGCCTCTCATCGCGCGGGGAGCGGTGCTGCTGGCTCAGCTCGAAGTCCCGCTCGCTGCCGTGCAGGAAGCCTTTTCGATCGCCAAGGCCCAGGGTCTCCTGACGATTCTGAATCCCGCGCCGGCATCGCCGCTACCGTCGGCACTCCTCAAGCTCGTGGATGTCCTGACACCCAACGAGGGGGAAGCGAGCACGCTCAGCGGAATGTCCGATCCCGACGAAGCAGCCCGCGTGCTGATTGAACAGGGAGCCCGCACGGTCATCGTGACGTTGGGAGAGCGTGGGGCCCTTCTGCGCGACGCGACCACCGCTCGCCTGTTTCCGGCCTGTCCGGTCCAGGCGATTGATTCGACCGCGGCGGGGGATGCGTTCAACGGAGCCCTGGCCTGCTCCCTGGCGGAGGGCCGTTCGCTGGAGGGTGCCATTGTCTTCGCCAATGCCGCCGGCGCCCTGGCGACGACGAAGCGTGGGGCCCAAGAATCAATCCCCATGCGGGCGGAAATTGACCGCTTATGTAGAGAGAGTCCTGTGGCTCCATGAGACTAGAGCAGTTTGGCGGACTGCAGGTTCGCCTGACTGGAGGCTCAGACGGCAGGGGAGGGGGCGATGGCCCGGTCGTGGTGCTGCTTCATGGGTTCGGCGCTCCCGGTGACGATCTTGTGTCCATCTGGCCGGCACTCAACGCGCCGCGAGGGACGCGGTTTCTCTTTCCCGAAGGTCCGTTGTCATTGCACATGGGCTTCGGCGAATCACGCGCCTGGTGGATGCTGGACCTGGAACGCCGCAACCGCGACCTCGCCGCCGGTCGCGTGCGTGACCTGTCCCGCGAGATTCCGAACGGGCTGGCTGAGGCGAGAGCACGGATGCTGGCGCTGTTGGACGAGGCGGAGCGACGCCTGGGAGCCGATCCGAAGCAGCTGGTGCTCGGAGGATTCTCGCAGGGCGCGATGCTCGCCTGCGATCTGGTCCTTCGCACGGACCGGCCATTTGCAGGGCTGGCTATACTATCAGGGACCTTGATCGCCAAAGAGGAATGGGTCCCGTTGATGCCCAAGCGGCAGGGACTTTTGGTGCTGCAGAGCCATGGGAGCCAAGACCCGCTGTTGCCGCTTTTCTTGGCCGAGCAGTTGCGCGACCTGCTCGCTCAGGCCGGACTTGCCGTGGAATGGGTGGGATTCCGGGGCGTGCACGAGATCCCGGACCTGGTCCTGAGGCGGCTCGGAGCCTTTATTCGAAAGGTGCTGGCGCGATAGGGAGGCCTCCGGAGTGAAGAACCCCCACGGTCCCCGTACTGAATCGGCGTGCGAAAAGATGAAAGGGGAGTTGCCACGATGATGGACTGGCTTACCTCGTCAGACAGTACCCTGATCCTGGACGGACTGAAGTCGCTCGTGCTCCTAGCGGTGGTCCTGATCTTGCGAGCCATCCTCGTTCGCGCTGTCTCGAGAAACCAAAGCCTGACCGTCGAGGCCCGACGACGTTGGGCGAACCACGCCCGCAACACGCTGGGGGTGACCTTCGTCATCGGCCTGATCTTTATTTGGGCGCACGAGCTCAGCGCGTTCGCCGTGTCGCTGATCGCCGTCGCCGTGGCCCTCGTGCTGGCCACCAAGGAGTTGATCCTCTGTCTGAGCGGCGCGGTCCTTCGCATGGGAGGCAAGGTCTACTCGCTGGGGGATCGCATCGAGATTCATGGCCTGCGCGGTAACGTGCTTGATCAGAACTGGTTGACGACGACGTTGCTGGAGATCGGTCCGGGCCAGATGTCTCAGCAATACACCGGACGAGCCGTGGTCTTTCCCAACAGCCTCCTGCTGAGTGAACCCCTGATCAATGAGACCTATATGAAAGACTACATCGTGCACGTCATGACGGTCCCGCTGGCGGCCGACGACGACTGGCGAAAGGCCGAGCGAGTGTTGCTGGAAGCTGCCACGGACGAATGTGGCCCCTTCCTGGAAGAGGCGCGTCGGCACATGAAACGGGTGGAAGGAAAGAGTTGGGTGGACGCCCCATCGGTCGAGCCGCGGGTGACGATTCAGTTGCCGGAGCCAGGGCGCATCAATCTCCTCTTGCGCGTTCCCTCGCCGGGGCAGCGCACGTCGCGCGTGGAACAGGCGATCCTGCGCCGTTTCCTATCGACGTTTCGCACGGGAAAGACCGACAAAGGTGCGACGGTCTGATACACTAGTACCAAACGTACGTTGATAGCCCGAGTGATCGTCGCGCGAGGCTGAGTCATGGCAGCACCGCTCCAGTGTCCCCAATGTCGAAGCGAATCAGTGCTCAGAACGCCCTGTTTCTCTCTCGTGGAGCGCCTTGCCAGCCTCCTCTTCATCTCCCCCCTTCGGTGCCAGGGCTGCAGTCTCCGGTTTCTGACATTTCGGTTGGGCCGAAGGTATTCCACGGATCGCGTGGATCGACGAGAACACAAGCGAATCCCGGTCAGACTCTTTTTGTCCTTCTCAGGAGGACGAGTCCGCGGAGATGGCACGGTGCTGGACATCTCGATGGGTGGCTGTGTCATCAAGAGCAAGACGCTGGTGAAACCCGGCGATATTTTCTACTTACAGATCGTTCTGGATGAGCGGCAGCCTCCCGTTGAAGTGGCTGGAATCGTCCGTTCTGTCAGCGACAGGGGGATCTCATTCAAGTTTCTTCGCGCAGCTCATGAGAACAAACGCCTCTTGGAGTTTCTTCAGGCGCAAAGCGCAGCAATGGAATCTTCTCCGCACCCGAAATGACCCGGTCCTTCGCGCATCGCCCTGTAGGCCCCATGAGGCGGTCGCCTCATGGGACGCTGGAGCCGTGAGGCCTCGTCTCAACGACGCGCATGCGTAACAGGCGGCAACCTGGCCCGCATCCTCCGCAATCACCTAAACTACGAGGCTGGCTGCTCCTCCTCGCTCTTGGAATCCTGCTGCTTCCACTTAGGCTCACCGAGTTTATCGCGGTGGATCTCCTGCCGGCTTTTTCCAAGGACGTATGGTCGCTTCTGACAACGCCTGGGACAGAGGCCTACCATCCCCTGAACGCCCCGATATTGCTCTTCGAACTGGTGGGAAATCTGGTGCTACTGATCGGCTCGATCGTACTCACCGTCTTGTTTTTTCAAAAAAGACGGTTGGTTCCCATCCTGACCATTAGCTTTCTCGTCTTCGCCTTCCTCTTTTATGTCGGCGACTACTTTGCGGCTCGCCAGCTCCCCGCCGTCGCGAGTCAAGCAGACACGGAATCCAAACTCGATCTGGTCGGCGCCTTCCTGGTGTGCGCGGTCGCGGGGCCGTACTTCCTGGTCTCCAGGCGCGTGAAAGAGACCTTCGTCCGCTGACAAGGTGAGAGATGGGCCAGCTCGTGGCCGGTGTGGATGGATGCCGTGCCGGGTGGCTGGTGGTGCTGGTGGATGGGCAAGGCCCCCCCAATTCATCGTCGCAGGTCAGGCTCTGCACGGAATTTGAGGAGATCCTTTTGCTATTCCCAGCGCCAGCCGCCATCGCCGTCGACATTCCCATCGGCTTGCTGGACCGGCCGCAACGAGGGGGGAGGGTCTGTGACCAAGAGGCGCGACGAATGCTCGGCCGTCGCGCCAGCAGTGTGTTCAGTCCGCCCAGCCGCCAGGTGCTTGGCGCGACATGCTACGAAGATGTTCGCGCGCAGGGTCTCAGCATCCAGGCGTACGGCATCCTGCCGAAAATTCGTGAGGTTGATCGCCTGATGACGCCGGAACTCCAGAAGGTGATACACGAAGCCCATCCGGAACTGGCGTTCATGGCGCTGGCTGGCCATCCGATGCGCTTCAACAAAAAAACATCGCGAGGGCAGCGAGAACGGTTGCATGCGTTGGATCGGGCCCCTCGTCATTTCTTTCAAGGGATCAGGCGAACCTTCGTCGAAGGATGGAAAGCCTTCACGCGCCGGCAAGTCGCCCCTGACGACGTCCTCGATGCCTGCGCCCTAGCGTACACGGCACTTCGGATCGCCGACGGCACGGCTCAGCGGCTTCCTCCCCATCCCGTCGTTGATCAACGAGGGATTCGCATGGAAATCTGGCATTGATTCTTCCACGCGTTGAACGGGTAAGTGATGTCCGTGCTATGATGAGCGCCCCACCTGCTCCTGACTGGGGGAAGCACTTCATCGTGAGCGATTCGTCAGAAGATGAAGATTGCCACGTTCAATGTGAACTCTCTGCGCAAGCGACTCCCCATCGTGATGGAGTGGCTTGAACGCCACCGGCCCGACGTACTCTGTCTGCAGGAAACCAAGGTCCAGGATCAGGATTTCCCTGCGCTCGCCTTCGCGTCCTCCGGCTATCACCTGACGTTCCGCGGGATGAAGTCGTACAATGGAGTCGCTATTCTGACTCGGACTCCTCCCGATGCGGTCTTCTATGGGCTCGATGATGGGAAAGACCCGGACGAGCCGCGCCTGCTGCGGGTGGTCGTACAGAACATTCCGATCATCAACACCTACGTCCCCCAAGGCTTCGAGATTGATTCTCCGAAGTACCAATACAAGCTCGAATGGTTCAAAAGGTTGCGCCAGTACTTCGAGAAACACCTCTCGCCCAGGAAGCCAGCCATCTGGTGCGGGGACATGAACGTGGCCCCGACCTCCATTGACGTGCATAGCCCGGAGAAGCACCTCAAGCACGTCTGCTTCCATGAGGACGCCAAACGGGCCTACCAGGAGACGGTTTCCTGGGGCTTTATAGATGTCTTCCGCAAACTCTACCCCGACCGCCAGCAGTACACCTTCTGGGATTACCGCGCGCCGAGTTCGCTGGAAGCCAACAAGGGCTGGCGGATTGATCATATCCTGGCAACTGCGCCGCTGGCGGAGCAATGCACGAACGTAGAGGTGGACATCGAACCGCGACGAGCAAAAGAGGCCTCCGACCACACGTTTCTGTGGGCGGAGTTTGTGTTGTAAGGATCCTACTGTTCTTACTTGATCGCCACGGCCTTGACCTGTTTGTAGGTGGTGTGACCCTGCAAAGCTTTCTCGATTCCATCTTGCACCAAGGTGGTCATCCCCTCTTCGAGGGCGAGTTTGAGCATCTGGTTGGTCCTGGCTCTCGACTGGATCAGGGTTTTCATCTCCTCCGTACCGAGCAAGAGCTCGTGTAAAGCGATCCGGCCTTTGAAGCCGGTGTGATTGCAGACTTCGCAGCCTCTCCCGCGGAAGAGTCTGAACGCGTCGCCGAACTCGATGCCCAGTCTCGTCCAGTATTCCGCCCCATAACCATAGACCAACTCCTCGTACTCCGCTCGTGACGGGCGGTACGCCTCTTTACAGTGTAGGCAGATTCGCTTACACAGGCGCTTGGCCAGGACGCCCAGCATGGCATCCGAGAAATTGAACGAATCACATCCCAGGTCCAGCAGACGGATCACGGTCTCGACGGCGCTGTTGGTGTGCAAGGTACTGAGCACCAGATGCCCGGTGAGGGACGCCTCGAGCGCAATGTCGGCTGTCTCCTTGTCTCGCATCTCCCCGATCATGATCACGTCCGGGTCGGCCCGCAGGAAGGCGCGCATGGCCGTTGCAAAGGTGAATCCGATCTTCGGATGAACTTGGACCTGGCGGAGGCCGTCTTGGGTGATCTCGATCGGATCCTCGGCGGTCCAGATCTTCCGCTCTTGCGTGTTGATATGGCTCAGCAGGGCGTGCAGGGTCGTGGTCTTACCCGATCCGGTCGGGCCTACGCATAAAATGATGCCGTAGGGCTTCTCCGCGAGCCGCTTGAGCTCGTCGAGCGTGCGCCGGGAGAGGTCCATGGTCTCGAGCGGCATCGGTTCCTTGGCTGTCAGGATGCGTAGGACGACATCTTCGTTGTGTCCTGCCGTCGGAATGGTGGCAACCCGGAGTTCAATTTCTTTTTTCCCTCCGAGTTCGAACTTGATCTTGCCGTCCTGAGGCTTGCGGCACTCAGCGATATCCAGACTCGCCATGATCTTGTAACGGGAGACAATGGCACGGCGGTAGCTCGCAGGAATCTTCATGTAGGGGAAGCAACCGCCGTCCACGCGGAAGCGCACGGTCGTTTCCTTTCGGTCGGAGTAGGGCTCGATGTGAATGTCTGAAGAACCTAATCGATAGGCGTCCGCGATGATCTGGTTGGCCAGCCGAACGATTGCGCAATCATCCTCGGTGACGTGCGCGACCCGCGTCTGTCTCTGCACATCCAGCCGGGCCTCATTGACCAACTCATCAAGGATCTTGCTGATGGACCAGCCGTCCGCCTGGTCGCTCGCTGCGAGTAAAAACTGTGCGATGTCGCGACGCAATCCGACCGCTAGACGGATGGCGAGACCCGGGAACGCTCGCCTGATATCCAGGGCTTTGTCCAGGTCGTGAGGGTCGTCAATCAACACCTCCAAGACATTCTGGTCTCGCTTGAGGGGAATCCAGTAATTCTTTTTCAGATAATCCAGGTTCAGATTCTTCAACAGATCGTAGTCGATCAATCTCCGCTGGCTGTACTCGATGTACGGACAACGGTAGAACTCGCTCAGAGACTTTCCCAGGTGCTCTTGAGGAACCCGATACTTTTCGATCAGAAGCGTTTCGAGATCCAACGGCCCTCTTGAGACCTCAGCGAACGCCGCGTCCAAGTCTTCTTGGGAGATCCAATTGTCGCGGGTCAGAGGGGTGAAGGCTCGAATGTCCACCATTGTCGAAAGCATGTTCAACATGGAGTCCTCCCAAGTCACGTCTCGGTTGCCATCAGCCAGCCCTGGCTCCCTCGCTGACTCTCCTGCTTATCATGCAATCGGCAATCCCTGACGGAGTGGGTGTTCAA
>VBOJ01000091.1 GCA_005877775.1 Nitrospirota bacterium
CTCCGCCAAAACGTCCGTGGACCTCATGAGGAATCGTCCCCTCCCGAAGCGGAATCCGCACCAGATGCTTCTTGGCATGTTCGACGGCTTTTGAAATCGCGACCGGCACTTCGACGGCTTTCCCTTTGCCGATCCCTACCCAGCCCTGGCCATCCCCCACCACGACCAGCGCGCAGAAATTAAACCGCTTGCCGCCCTTGACTACTTTGGCGACCCGGTTGATGAAGACCACCTTGTCTTTGAGACTGAGCTCCTCAGGGTTCACTCGCACGAAGCCTTACTCCTCTCTCTTCCAAAAAGGCGGTAGCACGCAGCTCATAGCCGGCAGCCAAGATCTACGAACTGGTAGCTTTCGCCATTAGCTGTTCGCTTTTCGCTGCCAGCATTTCAAAACTTCAGCCCCCCCTCTCGCGAGGCTTCGGCCAACGCCTTGATGCGGCCATGGTACAACCGTCCTCCGCGATCGAACACCACGGCTTCGACCTTGGCCGCCTTGGCACGTTCCGCCAACAGCTTTCCAACCGCCTTCGCGGCCTCGATGGTACCGCTTGACCTCAGGGACTTCCGTAACGTCTCGTCCAGGGTCGAGGCTGCGATCAGGGTGTGTCCCTTGGTGTCATCAATAAGCTGAGCGTAGATATGACTCTTGCTACGAAACACGTTCAGGCGAGGGCGGGCTTGCGTTCCAAAGATGCGTTGACGGACGCGCTGCTGCCTCCGCTTGAGCGCCAGTTGTTTCTCCACGGTGGTCATACCGTCACCTTACTTTCCTGTCTTTCCTTCTTTCTTACGGAGCACCTCTCCCGCATACCTGATGCCCTTCTGCTTATAGACGTCAGGCGGCTTGATCCGGCGGAAATCCGCGGCGACCTGACCGACCTTTCGTTTATCAACCCCGCGAATCGTGATCATCGTCTGCTTGTCAACCTTCGCCTGGATACCGGACGGAAGAACGACTTCCACCGGGTGTGTGTATCCCACGCTGACATTGACCGTTTGCCCCTGGACCTGCGCCTTGTATCCGACGCCCGTGATTTCGAGCGACCGCTCATAGCCCTTCGTGACGCCCTGGATCATATTGTTGAGCTCGGCGCGGACAAGCCCGTGGAGTGCCCTGACATCGGCGTCGTCGCCTGAGCGACTCACCTGCACGCGACCATCCATCACCGCCACCCGTACGGCAGGCACCAGCGTCCACTCGAGACGACCCAGCGGTCCTTTGACCGAGACCAGATCGCCAGAGACGTTGACGTCCACCCCCGATGGAATCGGAATCGGTTTTCGTCCGATCCGTGACATGATGCTCTTTCTTAACCTCTCCTCCAGCTGGCTGGGATGTCCTTACTTCGCGAATTCAGCGAAAACTCCGATCACGGCAGCCACCTTTTCGAGCAGGGCGACCGGGGGATTCCTACTGCGGCCGTCGCTTCTTCCTTTCTTCACTCGCTCTCGCAAGGGTGGCCTGACTGCCCTTTACTGCGCGCATCGAGCGACCACCGTTTCATCGTGGGGGCTCTGCGAGCACAAAGGGCAGCCTGGCCGCCCTCGTTCTTCCCCTTCCGAGGCCGCGCGCTGCGGGAGCACGGGAATTCCCTGGTCGCCCCGTGCCATCCCGTCTGAGCATGCGCGGTTTGCAAACACAGGGGCAGCCCAGCCACCCCAAACCCTCCTACCAGACTTGACAGAGGACTTCGCCGCCCAAGCCCGCGCGCCGTGACGCTTGATCGGTCATGACTCCCTTGGAAGTGGAGAGGATCGAAATCCCCATGCCGCTCCGCACCCGCACCACATTCCGCCTGCCAACGTAGACGCGTTTGCCAGGCTTACTGACTCGACGCAAGGCGGTGATCATGGGCTGTCTCTCTCCCTCGTAGCGCAATTGAATTCGCAATGTCGGCATTCCATCGACACTGATCTGCTCGTAGCCGCTGATGAACCCCTCAGCCTTCAGAACCCGGAGCACTTCAGTCTTCAGTTTGGAAGCCGGAGCTGTCACCGTTTCGTGCCCACGCCTGGCTCCATTTTGAATCCGAACCAGGAGATCGGCAATTGGGTCGGTCATCATGGCTTAACCCCAGTTAGTAGTTGTGAGGTATGAGTTGTGAGTGTTCCTTCAACTCAACACTAAGAACTCAAAACTCTCCACTGTCTCAATAAGGGCTACCAGCTTGACTTCGTCACGCCGGGGATTTCCCCGCGTAGGCTTAAAAATCGAAAACAAATCCTACACATCCTAAAGCGCCGCAGAAAGCCTCTGACGCGCCCGCAGAGAGGACAGCGGTGATAGGCCCTCGCCTTGAACTTTGGTTTGGCCGCTGCTTTCAGCCGCAAGGCTTTTCGTGACACGTTCGTCTCCTCGACCTAAGGTGTTGGAGCTGTTTAGTCTGTTATGTCCGTTTGGTCCGTTCGCGGAGTCAACGGACTAAACTGACACAACTGACATAACCGCCCGTCACTGTCTGAAGGGCATGCCCAGGTGACGCAATAACGCTTTTCCTTCGTCGTTCGTCTTCGCCGTCGTGACAATCGTGATGTCCATCCCGTGAATCGACGCGGCGCTATCGTACTTGATTTCCGGGAAAATCAACTGTTCCTTGAGCCCCAGGGTATAGTTCCCTCGTCCGTCGAACGCCTTGGGAGAGACCCCCCGGAAATCACGAATCCTCGGTAATGCCACGCTCACCAGCCGGTCCAGGAATTCATACATGCGATCGCTTCTGAGCGTGACCTTGACCCCGATGGGCATCCCTTGGCGAAGCTTGAATCCAGCAATCGCTTTCTTGGCTTTGGTGATGACCGGCCGCTGCCCCGTCACCACACCGAGCTCGGTGCTGGCGCTTTCCAACAACTTCACGTTCTGGATCGCCTCCCCCATCCCGACATTCAACACGATCCGCTCGAGCCTCGGCACTTGCATGGGGTTCTTGTAGGAAAACTCCTTCATCAAGGCCGGCACGACTTGACGACGATAGGCCTCCTTAAGACGAGGCGGGATTTTTGGGCCATCCGGCGCTTTCTCGGCCTCTTTGCTCGCCTCTTTGCCGGCGGGGGCGGAGGCCACCTCCTTTTTGGGAGCCGCTTTCTTCTCCACCGCCTTCCCAGCCGATCCTTTTTCAGACTTCGCCATGACGCCTTCCCCTTGCCCGCCTCTCGCCTATTCGACCACTTCCTTGCACTTCTTGCAGATGCGGGCCCGTCGCCCATCTTCCAGCGCCTTGATCCCGATGCGCACCGGCTTCTGGCAATTCCCGCAGTACAACATCACATTGGACAGCGCCAGGGGCGCTTCTCGCTCCAGGATGCCGCCCTGCCGGTTCTTCTGACTGGGCTTGGTATGGCGTTTGATGATGTTCAGCTTCTCGACGGTCAGCTTCCCCACCGTCAGATTCAGGGAGAGGATCTTGCCGGTCTTCCCACGTTCGCGGCCAGCGATGACCATGACGGTATCGCCCTTCTTGAGTTTCGTCTTGGAGACCGCCTGTCCGACCATGCCAGCGAACCCCTCCCGCTACAGAACCTCGGGTGCCAATGAAATAATCTTCATGAATTTCTTCCAGCGTAGCTCTCTCGCCACCGGACCAAAGATGCGCGTGCCAATCGGCTCGCCCTGGGCATTGATCAGGACACAGGCATTCCGATCGAACTTGATATAGGATCCATCTTCTCGCCGGACCCCTTTGGTCGTCCGGACTATCACGGCTCTGCTCACGTCTCCCTTCTTGACCGTCGCCTGCGGGATCGCCTCTTTCACCGCGACCACCACCACGTCCCCCAGCGAGCCATACCGTCGCTTCGATCCGCCGAGGACATGGAAACACATCACCTGCTTGGCACCCGAGTTGTCGGCTACGTCGAGATAGGTGTAGTTCTGGACCATCGCAATTTCGCGAATTGGTGATTGCATGATCTGGTGAAGTGTCCGGAAAAATCCTGCTTGGATCACTTCGCCAAATCACTAGATCAACAAATCGTACTTTCCTCAGGATTCCGGCTGTCCCCGTTCCATGATTTGTACAACCCGCCAGTGCTTCTCTTTGCTGATCGGCCTCGTCTCGATCAACTTGACCCGGTCACCCACCTTACTGAGATTCTGCTCATCGTGCGCTTTCAGCTTGGTCACCCGACGCATGAACTTTCGATAAAACGGATGCGGGACGAACCGGTCCACCGCGACGACCACGGTCTTGTCCATCTTGTCACTGATGACGTTCCCGAACCACTCCCGTCGCTTCTTCACGTTGCTTTCCATCCCCTTCATCTCCTACCCTTGCTGGTCGGTACCGCACTGGCCGTCGCATGCTGGCGAAGGACCGTCTTCACCCGCGCAAGGTCGTGCCGCGTCTGTCGGATCCGCATGGGATTCTCGATCCTCCCAGTGGCAAGCTGAAACCGAAGGTTAAACAGTTCCTGCTTGAGCTGCTGTTCCTTTTCAACCAGCTCGGCGTCAGCCATGTCTCTGAGCTCTTTTATCTCCATAGGTCTATCCGTTCTCTGACCAGCCTGCGTCGAGGACTAGCAGGATGCTGAAAAAGGCCCCCAGCTTTGTTCTCGTTCACCCGTTGCACGAAACCTGGCAACGGGTACCCGTCAGACGCTCAACAGTCTTGGGTACCCATTGCTCCCGGGCTGCAATGGGTTCACGCCTCTTCACTCGCTGCGGCCTGGGTACCCGCCTCGCGGGTGCGGCGGTCTTTTTGAACATCCTGGGTGGATCGTTGAGATCGTGACGGCCATCCCTGGGTCTCCTCGCGAGCGAGCGTCAAACTGGTTTTCAACAACATGCTAGAACGTTCCACGGGCCACGAATTTCGTCGCAACCGGCAGCTTGTGCGCAGCCAATCGCAAGGCTTCCAGGGCCACCTCGCGGGTCACGCCGTCCATTTCGTAGAGGATTCGACCCGGCTTCACTACAGCCACCCACAACTCCGGGTTTCCCTTCCCCTTGCCCATCCGCGTCTCGGCTGGCTTCTTGGTAATCGGTTTGTCGGGGAAAATGCGCGTCCAAACTTGCCCGCCTCGCTTGACGAACCTCGTAATCGCAATCCTGGCCGCTTCAATCTGACGACTGGTGATCCGCCCAGGTTCGAGCGCTTTCAGACCAAACTCGCCGAGGGTGATGTGCCCGCCACGGTAGGCTTTCCCGCGCATCCGCCCTTTTTGCATCTTTCTAAACTTGACCTTCTTGGGTGCGAGCACAACCGTTCTCCGATATCAAAGGCCCCTCGGCCGGGAGTTGACCCTCCAGTCCACGGCGGTCGAGTCGGCATCCACTTCGGCTTCCTCTCTACCTACGATCGAACCCGCTCTCGGCCTTTTCCGGTAGAGTCGGAAGCGCCTCCCCTTTATAGATCCAGGTCTTCACCCCGATTTGGCCCATGGTCGTATGGGCCTCGGCAAACCCAAAATCAATGTCGGCGCGGAGGGTATGCAAAGGAACACGCCCCTCGCGATACCATTCGGTCCGGGCAATCTCGGCTCCCCCTAAACGCCCTGCGCAGTTGACACGTATGCCTTGCGCGCCGAGCCTGAGCGCCGCCGCGACGCTTCGCTTCATGGCTCGGCGAAATGCCACCCGCTTTTCGAGCTGCACGGCAATATTCTCGCTCACGAGCTGCGCGTCCAGCTCGGGCTTTTTGATCTCTTTGACCGTGATATACACCTGGGTACCATATTGCTTTTCGAGAGAGGCTTTCAACTTATCGATCTCCGCGCCCTTACGCCCGATGATGATGCCTGGCCGAGCGGTATGAATAATGACCCTGGTCTGATCACCAGACCGCTCGATCTCAACGCGCGAGACGCCGGCGTGGTAGAGCTTCTCCTTCACCGTTTTGCGGATCTGGATATCCGCATGAAGGAGCTTGGCAAAGTCTTTCCCCGCATACCACCTCGAACTCCAGGTTCGGTTGTAGCCTAATCGGTACCCTACCGGGTTCGTCTTCTGTCCCATAATCTCTGAACGTACCTCCGAGTTATTCCTGCCCCCGCTCGCCTGTTACCTAATCGGCTCACTTTCGTGGTGCAGTTCCGGCTCCCTCGACAACGATCGTGATATGGCTGGTCCGTTTGTGGATCGAATTGGCCCGTCCCATCGAACGAGCCCGAAAGCGCTTGTACGTCGGGCCGCCGTCCACGTAGGCCTTGGAGACCCTCATGGCGTCGCTGTCCCCCATCTCTTTTTGTTCGGCGTTCGCCACCGCCGATCGCAGCACTTTCTCTACGACCTTGGCCGCCGCCCGTGGAGTATATTTGAGCACGGTCAGGGCATGAGGAACCTGCTGTCCCCGGATCAAATCGACCACGGCGCGAGCCTTCCGCGGAGCTATCCGCACAAATCTCAGGATCGCTTTCGCCTCCGGCATCTTGGAACCCCCGTTATTCGTTAACCGTGAACCGTTAATCGCAAGACTCGAATGCCCCGATCGGAACTATTGCACGTTTAAGGATTCACGAATAACGATTAACGCCCTACTTCAGGGGGACGGCTTTCTCGGTCCTCGCAACCCCATGGCCTTTGAAGAATCGAGTCGGAGCAAACTCGCCCAGCTTGTGACCGACCATATTTTCGGTCACGAACACCGGGATGAACTTTTTCCCATTATGAACCGCGAAAGTATGGCCGATCATGTCCGGGATCACGGTAGAACGACGGGACCAGGTTTTGATGATTTTGCGATCCCTTGTCGCACTCATCTGTTCCACTTTCTTGAGCAGATGGGCGTCCACAAACGCCCCCTTGCTGACTGATCTGGGCATGACGTCTCCTCAGGCCGCTTTTATCGTTTTCCCTTCTTGCGCCGCTCGATAATGAACTTGTCCGTCGCCTTGTTTTGCCGGGTCTTATACCCCTTCGTCGGGAGTCCCCACGGAGAAACCGGATGGGGGTTCCCCTGTCCAGACTTTCCCTCTCCGCCTCCGTGAGGATGATCCACCGGATTCATAACCACTCCGCGGACATGCGGGCGCCACCCTTTCCACCGAGACCGGCCTGCCTTGCCAACGGACACATTTTCATGATCTAGATTACCGACTTGCCCCACCGTGGCCATACAGGTTCCGAGGATCCGACGCATCTCGCCCGACTTCAGACGAATCTGCACATAGGCTCCATCACGACCCATCACCTGGGCAAAGCTACCGGCGCTCCGGATCAGTTGCCCGCCCCCTCCTGGTTTCATCTCGATGTTGTGGATCGTCGTCCCCAAGGGCATGTTGGCCAGGGAAAGCGCATTGCCCAGCCTCACCTCAACGTTTGGACCAGACTGAACCGTATCGTTCACCACCAGCCCAAACGGCGCCAGGATGTACCGTTTTTCCCCATCGGGGTACTGCAGGAGCGCGATGCGGGCCGACCGGTTGGGATCATACTCAATCGCCGTCACTCTCGCCGGAATACCCACCTTGTCCCGCCTGAAATCCACCCGCCGGTAGAGCCGCTTGTGTCCGCTGCCGCGAGCCCTGACGGTCATACGACCATCCCCGTTTCGTCCACCGGATCGAGGATGGAATTCCGCCAGAGCTTTCTCTGGTTTTTTTCTGGTCAGACCTTCACCGGACAGGACAGTCATGGCCCGTCGTCCCGGTGAAGTCGGCCGATATTGCTTTACTCCCATCGTTTTCTCTACCTCCGCTTCTCCAGAGGGGACTGGGCTGAGCCCCTACTGCGCCCGTCGAGCGAGCACCTTCTTAGCGTGCCGCTCCGGGAGCACTGGGGCTTAGCCCAGGCCTCCTCTACACCCCTTCGTACATCTCCAGCTTTTCGCCTTCCTTCAACGTCACGATGGCTTTCTTCCAATCAGGCTTTTTGCCAGCAAACCGGCCGAGCCGTTTCGTTTTTCCCATCACGTTCAGGACGTTCACGCGCTCGACTCTCACCTTGAGCGCCGCCTCCACTGCCCGCTTAATTTGGATGCGGTTCGCCTCAGACCTCACCACGAATCCGACCTTGTTCCCGCTCTCGCGCATGGCCGTGATCTTCTCGGTCAGCAACGGTCTGAGTAGCACGTCGTGGGGCCCTCGTTTCATGACCAGACCTCGCGCAAACGCGGCAATTCCCGCTCTGGGATCACAATCGCGTCGTACCGCAAGATATCATAGACATTGAGCTCTTGTGATTTCACCGGTTTCACCTGGGAAAGATTACGAGCAGCCTGCTCCACATCAGTGTCACCCGCACCGACGACGATCAACGTCTTGGAATTCAGACCCAACTGAGTCAGCGCCTTTGCAAGCAGTCGCGTCTTCGGCTCTTCGAGCCTGAGATCCGACACAATGAGGATCCCTCCAGCCGCCAGTTTCGCGGACAGTGCCTGGCGCAAGGCAGCCCGATATTTCTTCTTCGGAAAGGCGAAGGCATAACTGCGCGGCCGCGGACCGAACACCGTACCGCCGTGCCGCCATATAGGCGAGCGAATGGAGCCGGCTCGTGCGCGGCCTGTGTGCTTTTGTTTCCAGGGCTTTCTCCCGGACCCGCTGACCTCCCCTCGCCTCAAGGTTGAGGCGGATCCCTGTCGCATGCAGGCCCGCTGCATCACCACGGCTTCATGCAGCAGGGACCGATCTGGAACTGCACCGAATACGGAATCGGGCAGCTCGACCGATCCCACCTTCCGTTTGTGGAGATCCAGTACCTCGACGGTTGGCATACGTTAGCTCTTCTTGGACTTCCGGATCACCACCAGGCCATTCGCAGAGCCTGGAATCGCACCGCTTACGAAGAGGAGATTTTCATCCGGACGGGTTTCCACAACCTTCAATCGCTGGACCGTCACCCGCTCACTTCCCATGTGCCCAGGAAGAGTTTTGTTCTTCCAGACCCTGGACGGATAGGAGCTGCTTCCGATGGAACCTGGAGCCCGGTGAAACATCGATCCATGAGTCTCCGGACCACCCTTGTAGTGATGGCGTTTGACGACACCCTGAAAACCCTTTCCCTTCGATATCCCTTCCACGTCGACCCACTCGCCCTTCTGAAACACATCCGCCTTGATCACTTGTCCGACCTGAACCTCTCCGAGCTTCCGAAACTCCCGCAGCCAGCGGCTCGGAGGGACTTGCGCCGCCTTCAGATGCCCCAGTTCCGCTTTCGTGAGCTTGCGCTCTCGCACCTCACCGAAGGCAAGCTGCACGGCCTCGTAGCCGTGACGATCGGGCGTCTTGACTTGCACGACCCGGCAGGGCCCCGCTTCAATCACCGTGACCGGGACAAGCCGACCTTCACCGTCATACACCTGGGTCATCCCGAGTTTTTTCCCAAGCAATCCGTTCGTCATCGCACCCCTACTCCCCTCACAACAGCCGAGAGTGACTGGGCTGGCTCTACTGCGCGCGTCCAACGAGGGCCTTCCGAGGCCGCGCGTTGCGCGAGCACGGAGTCAGCCCAGTCACGCTTATAACTTAATCTCCACATCGACTCCGGCCGCCAAATTTAACTTCATCAGGGCATCCATCGTCTCAGGTGTGGGCTCCATGATGTCCAACAACCGCTTGTGGGTCCTGATTTCGAACTGCTCCCGGGACTTCTTGTCCACGTGGGTCGATCGCAGAACCGTAAATTTTTCAATTCGCGTCGGCAAGGGAATAGGTCCCGCCACTTTGGCGCCACTCCGCTTGACGGTCTCGACGATTTCCGCGACGGACTGGTCCAGCACGCGGTAGTCGAACCCCTTCAACCTCACCCTGATTCGCTGATCAACCTTCACGTTTTCTCCCCGTTAGGCGTGACACGTGAGGCGTGAGGGGGGAATCTCTTTGGGCTTTCGCCTCACCCCTGACGCCTCACGCCTTACGCTACGATCTCCGTCACCACGCCCGAGCCGACCGTCTTGCCCCCCTCCCGCACCGCAAACCGCAGCCCCTGATCCATCGCAATCGGCGAGATCAGCTCCGCCGTGACCGCCACA
>VBOJ01000092.1 GCA_005877775.1 Nitrospirota bacterium
TGTCAAACCTGTACACATCGCATGTCATGGCGTGTACGAGGACGAAGCCAACGAGGTAATAGAAACAACGACGCTGACTGAAGCTGTACAGTTTGGGAGGTTGCTTGCATGGGGTAGGACGGCGGAAGGCAGCTACCTATTAGTCGTCTATGCGATTCGCCGCCAGCAAGGTGCATGCGTGATTACAGCAGGGACATGACGTGGAAGGAGAAGAAGAAGCTTCGTGGGCTTTTCGGGCGGAAAGGTAATGGCTAAGCGACGGAGGCGAAGTAGACAGCAGGATGCAACGGCCTGGCCAAAAGGGCTGACTGAGGAGCAGCTTGCGAGGTTAGTCTCCACACACGATCTGTCAAAGATAATAGGAACCGGCCGGCCAGTCCAAGTAGACCTCGCGCCCGCAGCATTGGCGAAAACGCGAGGCAAGCGTTTGAAGCGCATACTTGTGGCGTTGCGCCTCGAGAGACAAGATCTGGAAAGAATAAAGCAGATCGCCCGAGAACGGGACATCCCTTATACTGCACTCATGCGTTCATGGCTTCGCGCTGGCCTTCGCCGAGAGGGAGTCAAAGCAGGCTAGCTTCCCCGAAGTAGGCCCCGTCATCTGGCAAGGAGAATAGTGTCAAGCGATGAAAGCTCTGGTCCTTGCTGGAGGGAAAGGCACCCGGCTGCGGCCGCTGACCTACACCACGGCCAAGCAGCTTATCCCAATCGCCAACAGGCCAATCCTCCATTATGTGATGGAGCACATTCGCGACGCCGGAATCCGCGACGTGGGAATCGTGATATCCCCTGAGACAGGCCAGCAGGTGCGCCAGGCACTTGACCACGCTGGCTTTGATGTCCACCTGACCTACCTCGTGCAACAAGAGCCGCTTGGGCTTGCGCACGCGGTGAAGATCAGCCGGGACTTCCTCGATGATCAACCGTTCGTTATGTACTTGGGAGATAATCTCATTGGTCAGGGCCTCCGGCCCCTTGTCGAGGCCTTCGAACGGGCTCGTCCCGATGCCCTGGTGTTGCTGAAAGTGGTGAACGATCCCAGGATGTTCGGGGTCGCCGAGCTGGACGGCAGCGGGAAGGTCCGCCGGCTGATCGAAAAGCCCAAGGATCCCGCTAGCAACCTGGCACTCGTCGGCGCTTATCTGTTCGGTCCGGCCATTCACATGGCCATCGATGGGTTAGAACCGTCGTGGCGAGGAGAGTTAGAAATCACAGACGCGATCCAACGACTCGTGGACGAAGGCCGGGCCGTGCACAGTTCGATCCTGGAGAGCTGGTGGCTGGACACGGGCAAGAAGGACGACCTGCTCGAGGCGAATCGTGTCGTGCTTGACGAGTGGATCCAGCGCGATGTCAAGGGTGTAGTCGATGATGGCAGCCAGGTCATCGGACGGGTCGTGTTGGAGGAAGGCGCAACTGTGCGGCGGAGCCAGATTCGCGGTCCGGCCGTCGTGGGCGCGGGGACGGTGATCGAGGAGGCTTTCATCGGACCGTACACGAGCATTGGATTGCACTGCTCAATCATTGGTTCAACATTAGAGCACTGCGTTCTGCTGGATGGGGTGCGAGTGGAAGGCATTCAGCGGTTGGAGGACAGCATTATCGGCAAGGGCGCCGTCGTGCGGCGTCTTCACGGCAAGCACCAGGCCGTCCGGCTGATGCTCGGAGATGACGCCGAGGTACTCCTCTAGATGGCATTTCGGTTCTCCCGGCAGTCCATTCCTGATGTCGTCCTCGTTGAAGGGAACCGTTTCAGCGATGCTCGAGGATTTTTCATGGAGACCTATCGTCATTCCGAGTTTGCGGCAGGGGGAATTCCTGTGCGCTTCCCCCAGTTGAGCTACTCACGTTCGAAGAATGCGGTGCTGAGGGGGCTTCATTACCAGATGCGCCCAAAGGCCCAGGCAAAGCTCATCTCTGTGGTGCGCGGTGAGATTTTTGACGTCGTCGTGGATATCCGCCATGGCTCCCCCGCGTATGGAGGCTGGATCAGCGCGATTCTCTCCGACGGAGGTCACACGATGTTGTATGTCCCGGAGGGATTTGCGCACGGTTTCTGCGTCCTCAGTGGTGAGGCAGATGTCATGTACGCATTGACGGCTGAACACGATCCCGCGCTCGACAGGGGGATTCTCTGGAGTGATCCTCGGATTGGCATCTCGTGGCCCATCCGGAACCCGATTCTCTCGCAAAAGGACGCCTCGCTGCCTCCGCTGGAGGCCGCAGACAACAACTTTGAGTACGAGGCGAAAGGATGAAGACGGTCCTGGTTACGGGTGGCTGCGGGTTCATGGGGAGTCATTTCATCAGGCTGTTGGGGCGTCAGGGGTCCTGGCGCGTGGTCAATCTGGACAAGTTGACGTACGCGGGGGACCCGGAGAGGCTCCAGGACATCCAGAATGATGCTCGCTACCAGTTTGTGAGAGGCGACATTGGCGATCGACAGCTCGTGCACGAGTTGTTCGAGCATGAACGCCCTTGGGCTGTCGTCAACTTTGCCGCTGAGTCCCATGTGGACCGGAGCATCCTGGATCCAGGGCCTTTCTTGCAGACGAACGTGGTCGGGACCGAGGTCCTGCTCGAGGCGGCCCACGCATACCGCGTGGATCGATTCGTGCAGATTTCCACGGATGAAGTCTACGGCGATACCGAGGGCAGAGAGCCATCCCTGGAGGACAGCCCGCTCCGGGCGAGCAGTCCATACGCGGCGAGCAAGGCGGCGGCTGATCTGATCTGTCTCGCCTATCGGCGCACCTATGATATGCCGGTGCTGATTGTCCGAAGCTCGAACAACTACGGGCCTTTTCAGTTTCCTGAGAAGCTTATCCCTCTGATCATTCGGAACTCCCTGAAAAACCAGGAGTTGCCGGTCTATGGAGACGGAGGGCAGCGACGGGACTGGCTGCATGTGGACGACAGCGCGCGTGGGTTCCTAGACGTCTTACGCGGAGGTAGGCCGGGGGAAATCTACAACGTGGGTACGGGAAGCTTGCGGACGAACATAGAGATCGTCCGCGAAATCTGCGCCCTGCTCGCCCCACGGGGAGGCCTGGGGCTCGACGGCCTGCTTTCCCGCGTCCGGTACGTCGACGATCGCCCCGGCCACGACCGCTGTTATGAGATGGACAGTCAAAAGATTCGTAAGGAACTGGGATGGACTCCAGAAGTGACCCTTGGCGCCGGGTTAGAGCTGACCGTGCAGTGGTACATTGATCACCAGCACTGGTTGGAGCACGTCGTGTCAGGTGAATACCAGGCCTACTATGATGCCGTCTACGCGCGCACCTGGCAGAAGAAGTAATCGTAAATCGAATCGCGGCGTTTTGTCTCGATGCCGCATCTGTGGTTGCCAGACGCTAGAGAAGTTTCTTTCGCTTGGCCCCAGTCCATTGGCGAACAATTTTCTCACGGCCGAGCAGCTTCGACGGCCGGAGCCGTATTTTCCGCTGGACGTCTGTTTTTGCACTACCTGTTGGCTCGTCCAACTGGCCGATGTCGTGCCACCGGAGGCTATGTTTACGGAGTACCTCTATCTGACTGGGGCGTCCCAGCCGATGCGTCTCCACTTCGCCGGGCTGGCGGCGGATCTCGTGGAAAGGTTCAGCCCGCCGCGGGGCGGTCTAATCGTCGATATCGGCAGCAATGACGGAACATTCTTAGAACAGGCGCAGGCGCATGGGCTGCGGGGTCTGGGGGTTGAACCGGCCGCGAATGTTGGTGCGGTCGCTCAGGGACGTGGCGTGGAGACGTTCACCGCGTTCTTCAACATGGAGGTCGCCGAGCGCATTGTTAGGGAGAAGGGTCCCGCGAGGGCGGTCGTGGCCACAAATGTCTTCGCCCATGTGCACGATCTTGACGGATTTACCGCGGCCGTGGTCCGGCTGCTGGCGGAGGACGGCGTGTTTGTGATCGAAGTCCCGTATGTGGTTGATATGCTAGACAGGCTAGAGTTCGACACCATTTATCATGAGCATCTGTCCTACTTTGGTGTCCGACCGCTGTCCCTGCTATTTGAACGGTTTGGGCTGCAGGTAACCCACGTGAGCCGTCTGAAGGTTCACGGAGGATCGATTCGTGTGTATGCGCAACGCCCTCGAGCTCCCGCTCCGTCGCGGGCAGTCTCAGAACTCGTGGCCAAGGAAACCGCCCAGGGGTTCGGCACATTGGACACGTATGAACGGTTTGCGCAGCGAGTCAAAGCGCTAAGGGATGAGTTGGTGGGACTGCTCCGCCAGCTGAAAGCGCAGGGAGCCAGGATCGTTGGCTACGGAGCGCCCGCGAAAGGGAATACCCTTTTGAACTTCTGCAAGATCGGTACCGAAATTTTGGACTACGTGATCGATACCACGCCATTTAAGCATGGACGCTACACGCCAGGTGTGCACCTCCCGGTCCTTCCTGAGACTCGGTTTCAGGCAGATCGGCCCGACTATGCCCTCCTCCTAGCGTGGAACTATGCTGAAGAGATCCTCAAGAAGGAGGGTGTCTATCGAGCGCAAGGCGGGAAGTTCATCATGCCCATTCCACACCCAGCCGTTATCTAGGATGGCATCCTGCGGAGTGGACTGGAGCTAGTTAGGAAAACTCGTGAAGATCCTGATTATTGGCAGCATGGGCCAGCTTGGGTCAGCCTGCGTTGAAATCTTCCGAAGCGCCGGACATCATGTCATCCCTTCTTCGCACGCCGAAGTAGAGGTCGCGGATCGGCAGTCGGTACGTCGCGTCCTCGAGCGCGCCCGGCCCGATGCGGCGATCAATTGCGCGGCCTACGTGCGCGTGAACGATGCCGAGGATCATGCGGAGGACGCGTTGCGAGTAAACGCCATCGGCGCGCGCCATGTCGCGTTGGCCTGCGCCGAGTTCAACACACTCTGCGTATATGTCAGCACGGACTACGTATTCGACGGCGCGCTGAGCAGGCCGTACACGGAGCAGGACGCCTGCCGTCCACTCAATGTCTACGGGACATCGAAGCTGGCTGGGGAGTATTTGGTTCAGCAATGCAGTCCCCGCTGGCTGATCGCCCGGGTGGCCAGCCTCTTCGGCAAGGCCGGCTCGAGAAGCAAAGGCGGGAATTTCGTGGATACTATCGTAAGGAACGCGAGAGCGGGTCGACCTATTCGTGTGGTGAATGATGTTCGGATGTCCCCGACGTACGCGCTTGACGCGGCGAGGGCGATGGAGCACCTCGTCAGCCGCGGAGCCACAGGACTGTTTCATTTGGCCAACGCGGGTAACTGCACGTGGTTGGAATTTGCGCGGAGGATCCTGGCAACTGCCGGCTCGGACACCATTCCTGAAGGTATTTCATCTCTCGAGTACCCAACGAAGGCGCCGAGGCCGAGGAACTCATCGCTGCGGAGCTCGAAACTCTCATCCGAGGTGAGAGCCGTCTTGCGCCCCTGGGAGGACGCGGTGGCGGCCTATTTTCTGGAGAAGAATCATGAGCCGTGACGATCGGCAGAATTGCGTCGGGGGGACAGGGTAGGTGGCCTGCAGCACCTAAGCCGGTTTGATCAAAAGTCCTTGACCTGTTGGAAGCGATAGGATCTGCACACGTCTTGCTGTGGCTAGCTCGTCCATGGCAGCTTTCTGTAGTTCGGATCCCGCGTAGGCATAATCATCGAGCAGGACGAATGCCCCCGGCGCCAGCCGATCCCAGAAATACGTAAAGGCCGCAACCTCAGGCGGGGCACAATTCATATCCAAGTGGAGATAGGCGACCCTATCTGCCTGGACCTCCGGAAGCGTATCTGGTATCGAGCCAACAACGATTCGGATGTTTTGCCACTGGGAGAAGTTCGCCCGCACGGCATCCACATCACTCGTATAGAAGCCGCTGCGCAACAGCCGTTTGTTCTTATCCATAGCGTTGCGTCTTCGTTCGTCATCTGAAACATAGCGCTCATCCAATCCACTGAATGTATCCAGCAAGTAGAAGGTTTTCTGCAAGGAGTCCCAATTCAAGTACTGCATGATGGCAGAGCTCAGAAACCCGCGATTTACGCCACACTCGATGAAATCTCCCAGGAGCTTGCTGGCCGAATACGCCGCCCACAATCCCACATGGACTCTCCAGTGCCACCTGTAATCGTTTCCGGTCGCTGCCACGCCTCGTTCGTAGGCTTGACGGAACGATGGATCAAGCATGAAGTCATGGTTGTGGATACTTCGAAGGCCGTCTTGATTGTATGGCCGCTGCTGGATGATCCAGGACCGTAGCCTAGTCACTGCCGATACCTCCCGTTTCGATCACGCCGATGCCACCCCAGGCTTGTTCGTGGTCGGCAACGATTTCGACATGCGCATGGCGCACCTTGAGTTCCCGCCAGAACGTGTGAACTTCGCAGCCCGTCTCGGGTGGATGCTGAACGATGTCATGGAATCCGACCAAACCCTCCCTGGCCACCAAGGGCCCATACATCTCCCAATCAGCTTTCACGCCTCGATAAGTATGGTCGCCGTCTATGAAGAGGACGTCCAGCATACGGTCAGCCAGGATCCCCCGAACGCGCTGCACGGTAGTGGGGACATGCGAATTGACCCTGAGCAGGTGCATACGCTGTGACGGAATGGCGAACTGCCTGAAGTAGATTGCTTTCCACAACGGGTAGCCCCCGCCGAAGGCTCCATGCGGCAGGTCGACACTGATGATGGTGGCTTCTGGCGCAGCAGCCATCGCTAATAACATCAACGTACCACCCTCGCCGGCTCCGATCTCGAGGACCGTTTGTGGTTTTCGGCGCGCGACCAGCGTAATGAATGCGCTAATTTCAGCACGGATTTGCCCTGGTGGAAAAGGAGAGCCGTATGCGAAGTCGAGCCAGTCGCTGATGGTGCCATGATTCCGGAGTTGGCGAATGCGATCTTGGAGTCGGAAGAAGAGATACGGGAGCTGATGAACGCGGTTCCAGCGGGCCATGAGGTTATTCTCGGTTTCCAGACGCTGCAGGAATTTTTCGCCATCCCCATCCAAATTCCCTAGAGTATCAGGGAGCGGCCGTATGAGGGGTCGTCGGGAAAGTCCCTCGGCCGTTGGGAAGGGGACGACTTGAATCGGGTCATCGATCTCCGGCAAACGCCACCTCCGAGTCGCGCGACTCACGGAGTAGAGGCCGGCCCACAGGATGCCGGGCGAGTACTCAACTCGCATGCCTTCGCATTTATCACTGTGGTCAACAACGAAACGCAGTATGCAACTTGCGTTCGCTACGTCGACGCGCTCCAGGTTCCGCCTGGGTACTCGGTGGAAAAGATTGCGGTCTTTGGGGCAACGTCGATGGCGGAAGGATGCCAGCGTGGCATGGAGGCGTCGACGGCGTACTACAAAATATACCTCCACCAGGACCTTTACCTGGTTCATCGAGACCTGCTGTCCGAACTTCTTTACCTCTTCAGAACATATCCCCGGCTGGGGCTCGTCGGCGTGGAGGGGGCGACGCGGTTGCCTGCCGCTGTTTTGTATTCTGTGAACAACCCACTTCACTGCTACGGGCGGCACTGGACCTTCCGGCGGCCTGGCGGCCTGTCGTCGCTTTTGGGACCAGCCAACCGGCGCAGGCTGCACTTCAATCGATTCCGGTCGTTTATCGGCGACTACCTGCCCGCGGTCGTCGTGGACGGATTCTTCATGGCCACTCAATATGACTTGCCCTGGACAAGCCCACTGGGGGGGTTCGAATTATACGATAAGGTGCGGGCCGTTGAATTCATTGCGGGGGGCCTTGAGGTCGGGATAGCCCGACAACAGATGACCTGGTGCCTTCACTGGGGATCACTTCAGGAACCCACCCTGCAGCAGCGCATGCGTCGGCAGAGCGACCTTCAGCGCAAGGTCGCGGCGTTCCGACAGTTGTACGGGGGGCACATCGGTGTGCAGGCTCGGAAGCTCTACGCGCTGCGCCGGGGAACGGAGGGGGGGTTGGGCAAGGACCCGGCGGGAGAGCACCTCGGTGTCGTCATCGCGGCAATCAACGGTCGGGAACGGCTGATCCGCTCTCTACGAGCGATGCTGCCGCAGTGCGAAGGGTTGAACGAGGTCGAGTACAAGGTTGTCGTGGTCGATAGCGCAACCTCTGACAGCACGGTCGAGGCTGTCCGCCAGGAATTTCCTCAGGTCACCGTGGTGGCCAGCCCGGCCAGCGGCGGCTTGGCTGGTGCATTCAATGTGGGCCTGCGCGAGCTCGGGTTCCCCAGTTTCCTCCTCGTTATGCGCGATGATGCGGAGTTGTCCGCTGGTACGTTGGCCAGGATGGTGAGTTACCTCCGAGAGCACCCGTCGACGGCGGGCGTGGTTGCATCGCGGATCGATCCTGATGGGACTATCGTCGGTACTACCCGCGCGCTGGTGAGAGGCGAGGTCTTCTTTGACGTTGGGTTGTATGACGACCGGTTTTCGTCTTGCCATGAGGACCGCGATTGGTCGATAAGAGCCAGGCGTAAGGGATACACATTCGCATATCTCCCGGAGGCCAGAGTCCTTCATCATCATCGCAACCAGCCGCGACGAGTTGGGCCGGCCGGTTTTGTCGAGCGCGCACTAGATGATTTGTGGCTTGCGTATAAACACACCGGGCGCCGGCGGGCGGCCCTTCTCTATTGGGTACAGCGGATGCGGGCTGCGTGGCTGGCCCTCCGATGGCGGCATGACCGCGAGACGCTGCGCCAGATCAGCGAGGCGATGGCCCAGACGAATGAGCTCTACCGCAGGTTCAGAGAAGAGAACCGCCGTCCGCAGCTCTTGTAGCTCGGTCCAACCCGACAAGCAGTTTTTAACGCAAGTTCTCAATAAAGCGTCGCTGCTTTTCGAGGGCCAAACGGTAGGCAACCGCGTCGGGTGAGTTGTGCTTGCCGGCCAGTCGGAGATGGACCAGCCGACCCATGAGCTCCACCGTCTGCAGCAGGGACACGATGCGGGCAGACAATGGACCATAGAACTTCGCGTAGAAATATAAGTTCATGTGATGCAGCTCGCTGAGCAGTTTGAAGCGATTCTGGGCCCGTCCCTTGCCACTGTAGTGCACCACGGGGAGGTTCGGCAGATAGTGAAAAACCAGTCCTTTACGATGCGCTCTGACAGACCAGTCCAGATCCTCGTTAAAGAAAAAGTAGTATTCGTCGAAAGGACCAACGCGCCCCTCATCGTACAGGGCGCGGCGGCCCATGTG
Source organism: Nitrospirota bacterium (assembly GCA_005877775.1). Taxonomy (GTDB): domain Bacteria; phylum Nitrospirota; class Nitrospiria; order Nitrospirales; family Nitrospiraceae; genus NS-7. The sequence continues at coordinate 9,168 of VBOJ01000092.1, forward strand.
AAATGTGGTGCCAAAAAACGTGATCGGCATGATGCGATCGAGCCGCACCGGGAAGAGGACGACGCCAAAGGACGTCCGGAACTTTTGGGGCGATCCATCTGGATTAATCAGCTTGACGCTGACGCCCGCGACGTGCGGATATGTGTCCAGGTAGTCCATCATCGGGCCAAGTGTGCGTGGGAGCACCTTGATGTCGCTATTCATGAGCAGCACGTAGCGGGCGTCGGCGCACGCGGCCAGTCCCTGGTTCAGGGCGCGAGCCAGCCCTACATTGGTGGAGTTCTCAATAAGGTGGGCCTGAGGAAAAGCATCTCGGATTGCCGTCGCCGTGTCGTCGGTCGAGGCATTATCAACAACGATCAGGCGATACGGCCTCTCGGTTTGATCGGCATCTTCGCAAACTGATTGCAAGCATTGGAGGACGAGGTCGCGAGTGTTGAAGGTCACAATGACCGCAGCAAGGTCGAGGCGGTCCATTCCACATTCTCCCACCCTTTCGAGTTCGCCGGATCAGCCCGGTCTCCTGTCCCGGACGCCACGTGAGGGAAATCGTCGCCCGGC
>VBOJ01000282.1 GCA_005877775.1 Nitrospirota bacterium
CCTGCTTGATCTTTGGGCTACACGGTCGTACCATAACTAGCTTTAAGAGAATAATTTTAACTATGGAGGACGCCATGTTTTCGATTTCCATAAAGAGGCGGTTGGTTGTCTCCGCACTGGCTGCAGCGGCGTTACTTGTGCTGCCGGTGAGCCAAAGTCCACTGCACGCAGCCGAGGGGAAAGCCAAGGTCAAGGTTCTCTACCACGTGGACGGCAAGGACCCTGAGGTGGCGAAGTACGCCCTGGCGCTCATCAACAAGCACATTGATGCTGAGGGAGGTCCGGAAAACATCGATGTCGAGTTGGTCGTCCATGGTCCGGCGCTCGAGCTCTTCGAGAACGATAAGATGGACCCGGAGATGAAAAAGCGGTTCGAGCAGATCGTGGACAAGGGTGTGCATGCGGAGATGTGCCAGGTCTCGATGAAGCTGTACAACAAGACGCTGGATAATCTCGTGAAGGGGTTCGTCGCCACGCTGCATCCAGTCGCGGTGAAGCGGATCGCGGACCTTCAGCAGCAGGGCTACATCTATATCAAGCCATAACCGGGAAAGTCAGAGATGCGTCAGCTTCGGACAGGTGTGCTCATGCTGGCGCTCGCCTGGTTCGCCCTGATGGGGCTGTGGGGCGTCGTTCGTATCTCGTGCCTGCGCGCTGAAGCGCTCCGGCGCGCAAGCTTGAAGCGTCTTTCGTCGGCCGTCGCCATCGGCAGAGCGCCAAGCTTCAGCGGAAACGGTTCCTGCCACCGTTTTCTTCACACTACTCCACTGCCTGCTCCAGTAGTTTACCAACCGGATCGAGTTTGGATGTTAGCTCCGCTGGCACACCGTGTCGCTCTTGCAGCAGCTCGGGCGAGTTATAGGTGAGCCACACTCTGCCATCCTTGTCTTCCCATGCCAAGGCTTTCATGGGGAGATCAATTGCAGCCGTTGGCCTGGCTACCATCAGAGCGGTCCCGCCCTTCGGGTTGCCGAAGATGAGAAGCTCGGTGGGCCTCATTTCTATCCCCACTTTCTTTGCCTCTCCGCCGTGGTCAATCCGGGCAAAGATCCGCATCCCCTTCGCCGTGATGGCCCTCTCGATCCGGTCGATCGTTTCGGGGACTGAATATTTGGTGGGTTTAGTCACCAAATTGCCGCCGCCTGCTTGAGCTGCACCTGCGGACACTGACGCGACCGTCAGGCTCGTACACAGCAGACCCTTCAGCAGCTCATGAAGGAACCTCATTGGTCACTCCTTTTCTGGAATTATGGGGAGAGGGAAAGTCTAGCCAATCCGTCGGATCGTGTCCAGGTTGATGCTCAGCCATATGAAGTGTTCAGGACTCACCGACAAGGCCGCGCGAGGGAGTGGGGCTCTTGTAAGAGCGTATGGCTGATGGCCTCTTTTCTAAGAGCGTATGGCTGATGGCATATAGCTGATAGGTTCTGACCGGAACAGAAGCATAGAACCGTTCGTCGCCATCGGAGGGCGTCCGTGGTGTGGCGGGATTATAACAAAAACCGTAGAATGACCGCATTTCCCATGCGGTGGAGCGGATGAAACAAGCGATTCTCCTTAGACACTCAGATTTGCCGCCTCTACTTCACTTACTGAAGACGAAGAAGCTTACGCTGCTTAGCCCGAAGTCGTGGGATGACAGAAATGATTCTTACTACATCGAAGTGTACAGGAAAAAAATGGAGTTGAAATCTGTTTTAGCCCTTTGCTTCACCGAGGCATCAGAGACATATCATCATTGGCGAGTCTTTTCCCCCGGATCTTCTGGCATCTGCCTTGTGTTCGATAAGACCATACTTCTTTCAACACTGAATGGGAACAGCGGCATTAGATCGGGAAAGGTCATTTACAAAAAAATAAGGAGCTTCGAGCCTCAGGGCCTAACGTAGACGACTTGCCTTTCTTGAAACGCTACCAATTTCGTGACGAGAAGGAGTTTCGGATCATCTACGAGGATAAGGAGAAGAAGATGAAAACAAAGGAGTTCGACGTCGAGTTGCGCTCCATTTCTAAGATAATCGTGAACCCTTGGATGCCCAAGTCTGTGTTCACGACCGTGAAGGAACTGATTCGCGACATTGATGGCTGTGCGAATCTCAATGTCACTAGGACGACCTTGGTCAATAACAAGGAGTGGAAGCGTCTCGGCAAATCCAAGGCGTGACATTTATGCGCTCGTAGCAGACCTAAAAGATGCTGCTCAATCGGAATCAGCGTATGCGCGAGCCCGGGAGCGTGTGGGGATGGGATCGTGTGGGTCGTCCGTCGCCATGGGCTGGCCGTCTTGGTATTGCCGTGGTTCGGAAGGTGTGTTAAGTTGACGCACAACGAGGTGCCATGATGAAGTTTCTCGTCACGATCGAACAGGACGAAGCCGGGTACTACGTGGTCGAGTGCCCCGCCTTACCGGGCTGCGTCTCGCAGGGAAAATCTCGAGACGAGGCTCTGACCAACATTCGTGAAGCCATTCTTGCCAGCCTTGAAACCCGAAGAGGTGTGTGACCGTGAGTCCCAAGCTACAAGAGGAATTACTTCAGCAAATGGCTCGGTTGCCTGAAGAGCAGCAGAAGCAGGTCTTAGCCTTTGTGAAAGGCCTCCTGCCTGCTGCTGGAGGAATATCCGGTAAAGACTTGCTGAAGTTCTCAGGCGCTATCAGTCAAGCCGATGTACAACTGATGGCGAAAGCGATCGAGGAGGGATGCGAGAGGATAGATCAGAGTGAGTGGTAGTGTCCTCCTCGACACTAATATCGTTATTGGCCTGTTCGCCAAAGACCAAGCTGTTCTAGCCCGCCTATCCGAGTCCGCCCGTGTCTTCATCCCCAGCATTGTCGTAGGAGAGCTCTATTTCGGAGCCTATAAGTCGACCCAGCCCAAGGGTAACGTTCACAGAATAGAGGAGTTAGTTGCGGCAAGCGCAGTCTTAGTCTGTGACGCGACGACAGCTGAGTACTATGGCCGGATCAAGAAAGCATTACGAGACAAGGGGCGGCCCCTGCCGGAAAATGACATCTGGATTGCCGCCCTGGCGCAGCAACACGGGCTGATAGTGGTCTCTCGCGATCAGCATTTCAAAGAAATCGAGGGCCTTCCAGTCGAAGCGTGGTGAAACAGCGCAGGGTCCCCAATCAGTCTCCGCGCGAGGGTGGGGGGCTCTCGTAAGAGCGTATGGCTGATGGCCGATGGTCAGAGTAGGAGCTGATGGCTGATGGCATATGGCCGATGGTCTATGGGTTCGGAACGAAAAGCATCCGTCGCTAGCGGAAGGCCGTCCGTCGTATGACGGGATTCAGCGGAAACGGTTCCTGCCACCGTTTTCTTCACACTACTCCACTGCCTGCTCCAGTAGTTTACCAACCGGATCGAGTTTGGATGTTAGCTCCGCTGGCACACCGTGTCGCTCTTGCAGCAGCTCGGGCGAGTTATAGGTGAGCCA
>VBOJ01000281.1 GCA_005877775.1 Nitrospirota bacterium
CTGCGCTTCAAGGCCCCGCAGGAAGGCCAGACGGTCATTGATGATCTGATCAAAGGGCGGGTGGTCTTCGAGAATAACCTCCTGGACGACCTGATCATCCTGCGTTCCAACGGCTATCCGACCTACAATTTCTCGGTTGTGGTCGATGACGCGCTCATGGGGATTACTCATGTCGTTCGAGGCGACGATCATCTGACCAATACGCCGCGACAGATCCCGATCTTCCATGCATTGGGATACGCAGTCCCGCGATTCGGGCACCTCTCCATGATCATGGGCTCAGATAAAGCAAGGCTGTCGAAGCGACACGGTGCCACGTCGATCCTGGCATATAAAGAGATGGGCTACCTGCCGGAGGCCATGATTAACTATCTGGTTCGGCTCGGATGGTCGTTTGGCGACCAGGAGATCTTTTCAGTGCCGGAACTGATCGAGAAGTTCACCTTCGATCAAGTCCAAAAGTCCGCGGCCGTCTTCAATCCGGACAAACTGCTCTGGGTAAACGCGCATTACATTCGCCAGGGCGAACCGAAGCGGGTCGCCGAACTCCTGCAGCCCTTCCTGGTGCAGGCCGGTCTGGGTGATGAAGCCCGGGCCATGCCGGCCGGGTGGATGGAACGGCTCGTGATTGCGTTGCGTGAACGGTCGCAGACGTTGGTGGAGATGGCACAGGCGGCAGTCCCATATCTACAACAAGACATGCCGATTGAAGATGAGGCCGCTGAGAAGTTTCTCACGCCCGCCATAGCCCCGACTCTTGGCCACTTAAGTGAGCGGCTCGCCGCCCTTCCGGAGTTTACGAAACCAGGCCAGGAGGCGGCATTCAAAGAAGTGATGGAGACGGCCGGTCTCAAGATGGGGCAACTCGCGCAGCCGGTCCGGGTTGCCTTGACGGGGCGGGCCGCCAGCCCGGGGATCTTCGAAGTCATCGACCTACTCGGGCGAGAGCGGACGCTGGCCAGGTTGCGGAGGGGAATTGAACGGGCCAAGGCCGCTCGACCTTGACTCCATGCAGGCGTTATATTAGGCTGCATTTGCGCTTGGGGGATCGTCTAGTGGTAGGACGTCAGACTCTGGATCTGACTACCTAGGTTCGAATCCTAGTCCCCCAGCCACGCACTGCATCACTCTTAACCAACGGAGGGCCGGCCTAACAAGCCGGCTCTCGTCATTTTTTGCCGTGGAGGCACTGAGGTCGTCACGATGAGCGTCCCCGGAGTTCCCTCCGTTCCCTCGGACTTCATTCGCACGATCGTTGCTCAAGATTTGAAGAGCGATAGGCATGGTGGCCGAGTAGTGACCCGCTTTCCGCCCGAGCCTAACGGCTATCTGCACATCGGGCATGCCAAGTCCATTTGCCTCAATTTTGGGATTGCAACGGAGAACCGCGGCTTGTGCCACCTGCGGTTCGACGACACCAATCCCAGCACCGAAAGCGTGGAATATGTGGAGGCGATCAAAGCCGACATCAGATGGCTAGGCTTTGATTGGCGAGATCGCCTCTTCCATGCCTCCGACTACTTTGAGCAGCTCTCTCAGTTTGCGGTGCACTTGATCAAGAAGGGCAAGGCCTACATGGACAGCCTGAGCGCCGATGAGATTAGAGCCTACCGTGGCACGTTAACGGAACCGGGCAAGGACAGCCCGTACCGGACGCGGTCGGTGGAAGAGAATCTGGACTTGTTCCAGCGCATGAAGGCTGGGGCATTTCCGGACGGAACCCACGTCCTTCGGGCCAAAATTGACATGGCCTCGCCCAATATCAACATGCGGGATCCGGTTCTGTATCGCATTCGGCGGGTTGCTCATTACCGAACGAAAAACACCTGGTGCATCTATCCGACTTATGACTATGCGCATCCGCTCTCGGATGCCATCGAAGGGATCACCCATTCCCTCTGCACCCTGGAGTTTGAAGACCATCGCCCGCTTTACGACTGGGTCGTGGAGGAAGCGAACGCGCCCTGCCATCCCCAGCAGATCGAGTTCGCACGGCTCAATCTTACGCACACGGTCATGAGCAAGCGAAGGCTGCTGCAATTGGTCGAGCAAGGACATGTCTCGGGATGGGATGACCCGCGGCTGCCGACACTCAAGGGTCTGCAGCGGCGGGGCTACACGCCGGAAGCGATTCGCAGCTTTTGTGAGCATATCGGCGTGGCGAAGCGGGATGCGGTGGTCGAGATGGCCTTACTGGAGCACTTCATCAGGGAGGATTTGAATAAACGCGCGACGCGCGTCATGGGCGTCCTGCGCCC
>VBOJ01000283.1 GCA_005877775.1 Nitrospirota bacterium
CCTCGGGGAAAACGCCGCCAAGGTGTGGGGCATCGACATCGAGGAGCAGAAGAAGAAACACAAGAACGACGAGCTCACGAAGAAACTCCACCTTCAGCCAGGGACGATCCGCGTAGGCGAGGCGGCGAAGAAGGGACGGCCCATCGCGCGTTAGCGGAGCCCCGTCGCTCCAGGTGCATGATGACGCAGGATGTCCAAGTCGAACTCAAACAAAACGTCCTTCGGGCGCTCTCAACGGTCACCGACCCGGAACTCGACGAGCCAATCACCGACCTCGGGTTCGTGAAAGAGCTTTCCGTTTCCGATGAGGGCCGGGTTTCGTTGGACTTGGTCACATCGACGTTCTGGTGCTCTCCCAATTTCGTCTATATGATGCTGGAAGAAGCCCGGGACGTCGTGGCGAAGCTCGACGGGATCACCGAGGTGCACGTCCATCTGGAGGGCCACCATGACTCGGAGCGGATCAACGGCGGGATCAATGCCCGCAAGTCCTTCTCCGAATGCTATCCAACGGAGGCCAGCGGAGATCTCGAAGAGATCACTCGGATGATCCGCACGCGGGTCCTGCGAAGCCGCCTGTCTTCGATGGTGTCCGCGATGTCTCGAGCAGGCGTTGCGCCCGCTGAGCTTCTCGGCGCCTCCCGGCGGGACGTTGTCGCGGATGGCGAAGGTTTCATCGTGAACCTGGGGGACAGATCCCAACCGATCTCGGATCCTGTGGACGCGAGGCGTATTGCCCGCTATCTGAGTTTTCTAGACGGGCTCGGCCGGGCGGACGGACCTCTGATTATCTGGGACCTCGAGGGAAAGACCCCTGAACCGCACGAGATGGATTCGGTCCTGGCCCTCAGTCGGTCGGCAAAGTCCAACTTCAGCCTAAACGCCGAACTTTGCCGGGCGCTTCTCGAGTCGCGCCTCAATCGGGAAGAGCCGTAGGGAACGATCGCGCACTTCGGCGTGAAGCAAACTACCCACGGCAGGAGGCCGGCGGTTGGTCTCAGTCCTCGTGTCCCTAGAACGGGACGTACCCGCCCGGATATATCAAGCTGAACGCGAGGTAGAATCCCAGCAAGGCAAGGATGATCAGCAGGACCGCGTTCACCTTGAACGCCACTGCCTTTCCGTGGACTCCAGCGTACAGCACGAAGAACACGACCGTCAGGACCACCAGGAGGATGGTCAGGCTCACGTATTTTCCGCCGTTGGCCGCGCTGAATTTCAAGGATGAATTGAGGAACCAGAGGTCGACGATGGCGAAGCCGATCGAGACATGGCCGATGGGCCGTAGATCCGCGCCGCGAACCAAGCTCGCTCCGAGGAAGACCCAGAAGAAACCGTAGAAGACCAATGCAATCCCAAAGAAACCGGAGATCGCCGCGGTGGCTGGCGTGCTCGTCACCCCACCCACGGGATCGTTCATAAAGGTCGCGACACCGACAAGGACCATCATCGCGCCAAGGGAAAGATGCGCGAGCCCCCATCCTCCGCCCAGCTTGTCCGTATCTTTCTTTTCAATTCCGATTGTGTTGAACACAACCATCAGACAATTCACTGAAAATCCGATGAGACCCAAGCCCACGATTTCTGTTGAGACCACCAACTGCCTCTCCCCCTCGCGGGGGTATCGGCGTGCGTTTTTAAACCATTGTCTCTCGCCGCGCTGACGTCGTCTTCGACCGGTCGTTGTACCACAAGCAACATCTAGCACGGCGGTTTAGACCGTCTCGGCGAAAGCGGAATGCGTAAGGGACCGAGGCGAGCCTTCAGTCAGACGTTTCGCCTTCTTCTGTGAGGTGTCGGGTGAGGATTCGCATTGAAGTGCTGGTCGCCCTATCCCTTGCCGCCGCGACTCTGGCGGCTCCCTGCGTCGCGGCGAACGGCACGGGATCTGGAATCCTGACCGGCCAGGGGACTTTCGTCCTCACTCCGAGCGGATCGCTGAACTACACCCTTCATGCCTACTTAGCGGACATGGGGTTCCCGATGCGCCAAGGGGACACCTTGGTGTACTCCTGGAGTGTCAACAACGGGTCCGGCCCTCCGGTGTACTTCGAGATTCACGGCCATCCCCCGGGACGGTATGACGTGTTCTTCAACACGACCTCGAGCTCGGTGAGCGGGGCCTGGACCGCTCCTGTCCAAGAGCCGTACATGGTCTACTGGAGGAATGATCAAACCGTACGCGTGAATGTCACGTTCGCCTTCAATCTCGTGCAAGGCCAGTCGGACGTCTGGCCTTTATATCTCACGCCCCTAGGAGTTGCTCTCGTGGCCCTTGCGGGCGTGTTCCTCAAATTCAGGGAGAGGCGGACCCGTCCTCCCGAGTGACCGAATCTCCGCGGTAGTTGGCCCACAATCCCTGCGAAACGGGCTGACGGAAATCCTTATGACCTGACGGAGAGTTGCCGTGGCGGGCATGTCAGAGGTTGGCATGCGAAGCGGCGGGAGGGTCTGAATATGGCAATGGCGACGTCAACGGGAAAGCCGGTCTTCAGCATTGCGGATG
>VBOJ01000287.1:0-2535 GCA_005877775.1 Nitrospirota bacterium
TCGGGAGGACGTCATGGTCTCCTGACATCGTCAAGTCCGTTCTAAAAAATTAGTACTGGCGCACTCGGGACACAGAAGCGAGGCCGGTGAGAAGTCTCTTCAGGGTCGCGGTGGGGCCATCATGTTCAGAGGCACTTTGAGGCTATGTTGTTCGGCGGCGGACAAGTACATTCTCCACGAACAGGACGTCAATCCCGGTGCGTAAAAAGGTCTCAAGCGCCTCTTGCGGGGTATTGATGATGGGCTGTCCCTTGATGTTGAAACTGGTGTTGAGTACCATCTCCCTCCCTGTCGTTTTCCCTACCGCATACAGCAGACCATGGAAATCTTTGTTGTCTCTGGCGGACACCGTTTGGACCCGCGCCGACCCATTGATGTGGGTAATGGCCGGCAAGGCCTGGCGGCACTGATCGCGGACCGACACGGTCATGATCATGTACGGCAATTCTGTCATTGGTTCGACATCAAACCAGTGATGAACTTGCTCGAGGGACACGGCGGGGGCAAACGGCCGGAAGGCCTCCCGCTTCTTGACCATGGCATTAATGCGGTCGCGCATCTCGGGCTGCCCCGGATCGGCCACGATGCTCCGATGGCCCAGCGCGCGAGGCCCAAACTCCATTTTCCCTCGGTACCAGGCCACGACTTGCCCCGCGGCAATGAGCCGCGCCGCTTCCCGGCAGGTCTCCTCGAACGTCTCAAAGCGAACGGCATCAATCAAATCTCGAAATTCACTCAGAGCAGCATTGACATCTTCCATGGCGTAGCATGGGCCGAAAAAGGGCACCGGCGATCGCTTGTTTCGAACCCTGCCGGCTTGAGACGCCCGATACAGCGCCGCGCCCAAGGCCGCGCCATCATCCCCGGCCGCCGGCTGCACATAGAGCTCGTCGAAGAGGCCCGCCCTCAAGAGCTTGCCGTTGGCCGTGCAGTTGAGCGCCACTCCGCCCGCCAAGGCGAGACGGCGTAGACCTGTTTCGGCCCCGAAGTGTCCACAGAGGTGCAGCATCGCTCTGTCGAGACAGGCCTGGAGGGCAGCCGCAACGTCCCGGTGCTCATCAGTAATTTCACCGTCAGGGCGGCGCTCTTTAATAAGATGCTCATTCAGGTAATTTCGAGTACGGAGATAGTTCTCACGCTCGTCTCTCGACCGGTTCAATCGTAGGATTGGAATCCGAATAGAGCCGTCGTCACGCAACAGCACGGCCTCTTCAAAAAAAGACCGGAAACGCTCTGGATCTCCATAGGGTGCCAGCCCCATGATCTTGTATTCATCGGCATTGAAGTCGAATCCCAGATGGAACGTGACTAGCGAATAGAGAATGCCGATGGAGTCAAGCGCTGAGATATGATGGAGCTTGTCGAGCCTCCCGTTTCGGGCATGATAGACCGAGGCACTATGAACCTCTCCCATTCCGTCAATCACGACCACAAGACATTCATCCCATCCCGACGTAAAATAGGCACTCGCTCCGTGCGACAGGTGATGGTTGACTTGATACACACGCTCCAATGGGAAGTTTGGGAGATCTTGGTGAACGAGGGCCAGGAGAGCTTCCCTGGAAAAGACCTCGCGGAATCTCTGGACGGCGATTTCATCCACAGCATAGGCCGCCTTGTATGGTGAGTAGTCGAAACAGTGGGCAATTTCGTCAACTTCATTACACGAGATCCCTGCATCTGACAAACAGTATCGGATTGCACCGATTGGGAACTCGCCGGAATGCTTGTTCCTGTTGAACCGTTCTTCCGCCGCTGCCGCCACCACCGCTCCATCGACGACCAAGGCCGCCGCGGCATCATAGCCCTGGCACATCCGATACTCCCGTTCGTCGAGGTCTGGCCAGTGGGCCTTTTTGAAGGTGACTGAATTTTCAAGCCCGCTCACTCCGAGAATCTTCATAGGAGAACTGACTGATGAGTCGTTCGTTGTTGAAGGAAGTATTCTTTCAGTTTGTTCCGATCAATCTTGCCGCTGGAATTCTTCGGAAGGGTGTCGAAAGCCATCCACAACGAGGGCACCATATAATGCGACAGAACCCTGATCAGCTTTTTCCGTAGCACGATCGCATTCACCTCCGTCTCAGGCTGGGGAACGTACGCGCAGCAGATGCTCTTCCCCTCAAATCCGTCCGAATCAATCGCGAGGATGGCGCACTCACGCAGACAGTTCAGGGCGTGCAGGGCCGTTTCAATCTCCCCGAGCTCAATGCGATAGCCCCGACTCTTAATTTGGAAGTCTGACCGCCCGTGGAAATAGATCAATCCGTCCTCCCCGATCCTGGCCAGGTCGCCTGTCTTATAGAGCCGCTCTGTGGGATCCGGGCTGTGGGGGTTAGGCAGAAAGACGGCTTTTGTCTTTTCAAGTTCGTTCCAATAACCCGGGCTGAGTCCAACGCCGCGAATATAGAGATCCCCTACCGTCCCTACTGCGACCGGCTGCAGCCGCTCACCGAGCACCAGCAGCTCTTCCCCGTCACAGGCTCGCCCAATCGGGATCGCAGCCTTTTCGTCTTCGGGACAGGCTGGCACAGT
>VBOJ01000287.1:2581-3068 GCA_005877775.1 Nitrospirota bacterium
TCCAGTAGATCAACACCGGGGTCGGCAAGACCTCACCACACCACAGAATTCGCTTGAGGGCAGGGAAGTCCTGCGGCTTTACCACATCGAACTTGGCCATATAGTTGAGGACGGAAGGGACAGAAAACCATTGGGTCAGTTCGGACGTCCTCATAAAGTCGGCCAACTTGTTCGGCAGCAGATTGAACTCATGTGGCACAAGATGGAGCTCCGCCCCTCTGTCGAAGGTTCCGAAGATGTCGAACACCGACAAATCGAAATGCAGCGGGGTATGAGCTGAGATTTTATCAGATGCCTCTATCCCGAAGTACCGCGTGGCCCAGCGAAGAAAGTGACTGACGCTTGCGTGAGTGATGATGACGCCCTTGGGTGCACCCGTGGAGCCAGAGGTGAAGAGGATATAGGCCGGATCACTCGAGGTGTTTACGTAGTCTGGAGGATTATCAGGGCAGCTCAGATAATCCGTCCGCGTGAACGTGGGCCTGAA
>VBOJ01000052.1 GCA_005877775.1 Nitrospirota bacterium
AGGTATGCGCCACTAAATCGGCAACCTGCAATTGCGCTAGTTGCTTTCCATCAAACCCAACAAGTCCCAATTTTCCGCAGAAATAGGGATGCTTCTTGAGATCTAGATAATGGCTTTCAATGGCCATTCTCGTAAATTTGTTTTCTTCAAAGACGCAAGCAAGTGTTTCATCTTTCGGGATTGAGACTCGCTCTCTGATCTGCTCCAGACAAGTCTGTACAAGCACTATATAGGTTGCTCGCTTTCTCTCAAAGGGATCTACGAATCGTTCATCCATGAGCAAGTCCCAGTCATTAACAAGGATAGAATGGGCAACCCCAAACTCGATATGGTTGACAGTAATAGCCGTCAGATCAGAAATTAGGCTATTCCATTCTTGATCATCTAAATCGGCAAACACATCTCGTCTAGCCTTAAAATCAGTGGCGTGAAATGGTTTCCCTTGTAATTTCCTTTCGCGCCTTAATCTCCTGTTCCATTTGTGCTCAAGCATTCTCCCTGACTTTTCCGACACAACGATTCCCCCCATCGTGACGATTTTATCTCTGTCCTTGTGATGTCCACTTTCGTCAAAATAGGCTGTAAACATCGCAAAGAGTCTCTTGCGACTTGAGGCAGGATGTCCTATGCAGACAAGGTGCGAGAAAGCCGAATAACTGGGGGTCATTGAACGCCCCCATCGCTTGCTTTCCCGTACAGTTCCTTTAAGGAATACAGCCTATCTTCCCATACCAGACGCTTGCTGTCATGACGAAAAGAGAACTGACTCAGTGAATCAATGAGTTGGAATGGTAACAAGGTGGCCTTCCTTTGTCAAAGGGATAAACGCCGACCCCGTTACCGATCCTTGACATTCGTATGGATGCTCCATGAAAATAAACAGTTAGGACCACGGGCTTTGTTACCAAAATGAAACTCTGGGGTCGGTCGCACAGTCTCCAGCAAAAGATCATCACGGCCATCGTGATGGTCGGTCTCCTGCCTCTGACCCTCTCTCTTGCCCTCACCTACCTGGAAGAGCGACGAGCCCTCCGCGAAGCCATCGGGGCTAACTTCAAGGAACTCGCGGTGGAATCGGCCAGCAAGATCGAGATGCAAGTCACGCGCGGAATCAATGAGGCACAGCAGCTTGCCGTCGCTCCCTTTGTCCGCACGGCTGTCACCGAGGCGAACCGCAGCTATGTCGGAAAGGACGATCGGAGTATCCAAGCCATGATCCAGGACTGGCAAGGGCGCTGGCGCAAGCGAGAGCATCGGAATGAATTTCCTTTGTTCATCAATCGCATCGTCACGAATAACCTGCTGCGCTGGCATGACATCCGCAAGACTGATTATGTCGGGATCCTCGTGGCGGATAATCGAGGCGCGCTGGTCGTCAGTTCGATTCCGCAAGCGGAGTATGACTATGGGAAAAGTTCCTGGTGGCAGGCCGCGTTTAACAAAGGGCGTGGCCAGGTCTACGTGAGTGAGATCTACTTCGACCCAGCCTTTGGGACCCACGTCCTGAACGTGTCGGTCCCGATCTTGGATGATGATCAACAGGCCACCATTGGGGCCATCAGTGTGATGCTGAGACGAGACTCCTTGTTTCACTCGATCTCGGACATCACCATCGGCACAACGGGCCATGCCATGCTCATGAGTTCTGATGGGACCCCGTTGATCTGTCCGGTCATGTCTCCTGAGGAGCATTCGGTCGGCTCCGCCCTGGTGAGCGCGATCGTACGACCGCGCGCGGGCTGGGACGTGGTCCCTGACGATTCTCACGGCGGTCGTGACTCGATCGTAGGATTCGCGCCGGTGCGCTTGGGGGACAACCTTGCGCGGGACAGTCTGGGAGGCAAACGTTGGTTGACTTTCGTCCGCCAGAACCCAAGCGAGACCTATGCGCCGCTCAATCAACTGTTGATCAAGGTGACTGTCTATGGGGTCATGGTCTTGGCCGTGCTGTGGGGAACAGGCATGGTGGTCGCACGGCGCATCGCCCGCCCGATCCAGATCCTTCACGATGGGGCACAGCGCATCGGGGCTGGCAGTCTCGATCACCAGTTAGTCCTCAAGACCGGAGACGAGATCGAACACCTTGCCGAGGCGTTCAACCGGATGGCCGCCAATTTGAAGCAGTCGTTCGGCCAGCTGGAGCAGCGGATGGGCGAAATTCGCCTCCTGGAGGAGAAATATCGCGACCTCATTGAGAACTCACCCGAAATGATCCATCAGTTGAACAAGGCCGGGCACTTCGTGCATGTCAACAAGACCGAACTGGAGAAACTGGGGTATTCGCGAGAAGAAATGTTGAGCATGCGCCTGTGGGACATCGTTCCGCAAGGGAGAGAGCCTGAAATCCTCGCCTATCTGGAACAGTTGGTGTCGCAGGGGCGCGCCTCGATTGAAACGATCTTTCTGGCTCGAGACGGCCAGCCTATTGATGTGGAGATTCACTCGACCGCGCTGTTTGATTCCGAAAGCGGGGGCTTGGTCTATTCCCGAGCCTTCGTGCGAGATGTCTCGGAACGAAAGCTGTTGGAGCAAAAGATTCAGCGCTACACGACCCAATTGGAGCAGGAAGTCACCGAGCGCACGCAGCAACTCTCGGCGTCGCAGCAACGGTACAAGGCGTTGTTCGATCTGGTCGCTGATTCGGTGTTCATGGTCGGACAAGCAGGAGATGTTGTCGCCGTCAATCGGCGCGAGGAGCAGGCGCTGGGCTATTCCGAGGTGGATGTGGTGGGAAAACCTTTCATGGAGGTCGTGCTTCCCGCGCATCAAGAAGTAACCAGCCGCCTGATCAACAAAATTGTTCAAGGCGAAAGCCGGGTGCCGACCCAAGAGATTGAGGTGTTCAATCGGCTTGGACGTTCTGTGCCTGTCGAGATGGACCTGATTCGTATCGAAGGAGGAGAGGCGCCCTCGGTGATGGTGCAGCTTCGTGATATCACGGAACGCAAGCGTTTGGAACAACAACTCCAGGAATACCGGGAAGAGCTGGAGGCGAAGGTCAAGGAGCGGACGAGGGAGATCGAAGAGACCAAGCAATACCTGGAAAATCTGCTGGAGAATGCGAACGACGTGATCTATACCCTGGACACCGATCAGCGCTTCACCTACGTCAACAGCAAAGTTGAGGTCTGGGGCTATCGCAAGGAGGACCTCATCGGCCGGCCGTATCTGTCCTTGCTGTCGAAGCGGCACCGTGGGCGACGCTTGAAGAGCACGCTGGATATCGGGGCGAAGCAGGTGTACGAGGTCGAAGTGTTGAGTCGATCTGGTGAGGCACGAACGGTGATGGTCAGCGTGTCGCCGCTCTGCGATCCCGATGGAGGCATCCTGGGCGTGCTGGGGATCGCCAGGGATGTGACAGACACGAAGAAGCTGGAACAGCAGATCCAGAACTCCGAGAAGCTGGCATCGGTCGGAAAACTGGCGGCCGGTGTGGCCCATGAGATCAATAACCCGCTGGGAGGCATCCTGAATTGCCTGTACAATCTCCGGAAGGGAACGGTGTCTCCAGCCAGGCAGGAAGAGTATCTGGCCTCCATGGAGGATGGCTTACGGCGAGTGCAGAAGATTGTCCGGCAATTGTTGGACTTTTCGCAGCAACACGAGCCGGAGCTATCCTCGACCAACATCAATGCGGTGGTCGAGCGAGTGTTGGTCCTGACGAATCATGCCTTGCTTGCGAACCAGATCAGGCTGGATAAGCAGTTGCGGCCGGACCTGCCGGAGTTGATGGTGGATCGGCATATGATCGAACAGGTCTTGATGAATCTAATCCTCAACGCGGTTCAGGCGATCAAGGGGGGCGGGACGATCACGATTCGCACGAGACTGAATGAGGGGATCTGTCAGATTGACGTCGAAGATACGGGCTGTGGCATTCCGCCCCACGTTCTCCCCCGCATCTTCGACCCCTTCTTTACGACGAAGGGGACGGGGGAAGGGACGGGACTCGGGTTGTCCGTGAGCCTTGGCATCATCGAGCGACATGGCGGCCAGATCCGCGTAGACAGTGAAGTCGGCAAAGGAACGGTCTTCACCGTCTGTCTGCCGATGACGCGGGAACGGTATGCGATTGGGAGATTGCCGTGAAGCCCCCCTCAATTTTGATCATCGATGACGAGCCTCTGATGCGTCTCTCCATGATGGACGCCCTTAAGGCGGTTGACTACGATGTTCACGCCGCCGCGTCCGGGCATCAGGGGCTCGAGATGATCAAGAAAGGGGCCTTTGAGATCGTCGTTACCGATCTCCGTCTGCCCGGGGTGGACGGCCTTGCTCTGTTGCAAGCGTGCAAGCAGCACTCGCTGCGCACCGAGGTCATCGTGATCACGGCTCACGGGTCAGTTGAGACTGCTGTCGGAGCCATGAAGCTGGGAGCCTACGACTACATTACGAAGCCGTTTCAGATGGAAGAACTCCTGTTGATCATCGATCGCGTGGCCAAAGTGCAGGCGCTGAGGCAGGAGAACCTCCAGCTGCGGGAAAAGCTGGAGGACAAGTTCAGCTTTCAAGGGATTCTTGGAAAAAGCGATCGCATGCGAGGCGTGTTGGACAAGATCAAACTGGTCTCAGCGACGGACTCCACCGTCTTGATTGTCGGAGAAAGCGGGACCGGCAAAGAGCTGGTGGCCAATGCGATTCACCACCACAGCCCGAGGCATGACCATGCCTTGATCAAAGTGAGCTGCGCGGCGCTTCCGGAAACCTTGCTGGAAGCTGAACTATTCGGCCATGAGAAAGGGGCCTTCACCGGCGCGCTTCGACAGCGGCGAGGCCGTTTCGAGTTGGCCCATAAAGGCACGCTGTTTTTGGACGAGATCGGAGAGATCTCTCCCATGGTGCAGGTCAAGCTCTTGCGGGTTCTCCAGGAACGGCAATTCGAACGTGTCGGTGGAAACGACACGATCGAGGCGGATGTCCGGCTGGTGTGCGCCACTCAGAAGGATCTGAAAAAGGAGGTCGCGCAAGGGCGATTCCGAGAGGACTTGTATTACCGGCTGAATGTGGTCCCGGTCATGCTGCCGCCCCTCCGTGAGCGGCGCGAAGACGTGTTGATGATCGCCGAGCACGTGCTTCAGAGCCGTTCTGGCCGTTCGAACAAGACCTTGAAGGGGTTTTCACAGGGCACTCACGAGCTCCTGCTCCGCTACTCATTTCCCGGCAACGTCCGGGAGCTTGAGAACATGGTTGAGCGGGCAGTGGCGCTCGGGAGGCAAAATGAGGAGATTCAGCCCTGGGACCTGTGCGGATTTCTCACCTGTCCGTATCTTGGCGGGAGGCCGCAGGAAACCTGCGGGTTCTGTAGCGAGGGACTGACGGGCAAGAAAGAGGCGAAGACGTTGACTGATTCTCTTGCCGTCGCCCGAGAACAGTTCGAACGACAATATATCCTGTCGGTGCTCGGTCGCGTTCAGGGAAGTCGCACGGTGGCTTCCAAAATCCTGGGGCTATCCCGGAAAGCCTTGTGGGAAAAATGTAAGCGGTATGGCATTTCGCCGGGGAAAAACGACCATCGAGATGACTAAGCTCACCCTGGTGATTCCTCGCCGCCTTCCCAGAGTTTGACGGTCCGGTCCCAGGATGCGCTCGTCAGACGACGCCCATCAGGGGAAAAAGCCAGCCCGCGCACATAGCCCGCGTGTCCCTTCAAGGTCCTAAAGGGCCTTCCGGTGGCCACCTCCCACAATTTGATCGTCTGGTCATCGCCGGCACTCACGAGCACCTTGCCATCCGGAGAGACGGCCAGGGCACGGACCCAACCCGCATGCCCTCTTAACGTCCGTATCTCCGTGAGGTGAGGCATCTCGAAGAATTTGATCGTGCAGTCGCGGCTAGCTGTCACGAGAATCTTGCCGTCGGGCGTGAACGTCATGGCGCCGATCCAATAATCCATCGGTTTCTGGAATCCTCCGTCATCCTCCACAAAGAACCCGCGAGCTTCGGTGGAATCGTCGTCCGGGCTGTCCTGCCAATGGCCGTTGTGGAGCACCTTTTCCTCACCACTCGGAAGAACTTCCCAGACTTTGATTTTGCCGATGTCACTTCCACTGGCGAGATGAATACCATCCGGTGAAAAGGCCACGCACGGAGACCAATGGTGATCGAATTGATCTTTCCCCAGCAGCGTCATCAATTCGGTGCCGGTTGTCACTTCCCAAATCTTGATGTCTTTGTTGTGGCTTCCGCGAGCCAGCATGAGGCCGTCTGGAGAAAGCGACAGGCTGCAGACATTGTGGTCATAGCGGGAAAAAAGCAGCTTGGTCGGTTCACCAGATTTGGGATTCCAAAGGCGAATCGTGCGGTCCTCGCTGCCAGTCACGAGGGTCTGTCCATCAGGGGTAAATACGGCTGCGCGGATGTCCCGTGTGTGTCCACGCAACGATCTGAGCAGACGTCCTGTCTCAATGTCCCAGACGCGCACGAGCCGATCGACGCCGGCGCTTGCGAGAGTCAGGCCGTCGGGCGCATAGGCGACGGTCCAGACACCGTGCGAGTGGCCTCTGAACGTTTTGACCTCCCTCGTGCCGGCCTTCCAGTACTCCAGGAAGTCCACTTTCGGGGTTGGCGCCTCGCCCGAAGCGGGGAGGCTGGGTTGGACGCCTGTAGAAAATTGACTTGTGAACGGGTCAGCCATTTGGTTGAACCTCTTGTCCTTTCAGGAGAAATATCACTCTTTCCTCCGCTAGCTTGAGTTGCAAATCAGGAGGTCCGGCGGCTATAATCCAGCTTCGATTCCTCTACGTTATAAGAGAAGCTCAGGAACCAAGTCAAGCCATCCTCGGCAATGAGAATCCGGTGAATCCTTGAGGCAGTTGATGTTCCAGCACCTCTGGTCGCGTCCCCTCGGAGGCGGGAGAAACGTCTAATGGAAATCAGATTCCAGCCTGCCCTGCTTCAGGAAGTGATTGATTCCTTCATTGAGAAGACCGAGCGAGAGGGCGATCCAACCTACTACAAGGAATTCCATGAATTAGCCGACCCGATTTACGAAAAGTTTTCTTTAGACGACCGTGAACCGGAGTTCAAGAAACTGTACCAGTATCTTTTTGGGATCTGGGGGTTTTCCGACATTGTTCGGGATGCCTTCAATGAGTTTCCTTCGCTCAAAGACAGAATCGGGATCGTGTTGGTGAAAGGCGTCCTCAAGGAGGATCAGGAAGGGGTCGACATCCTTCGCAAATGGGGATCAGTGGAACGAGAACTGGCGAAGGAGTTCGAGGAGAAAGGGCTCAAGGGAGTGGGCATTAAATTGATCCCTCGACGCTTTTACGATCCCGCGCTCACTCGGTACTGCCGCCATGAACTCACGCATATCTCCGACATGCTGGACCCGGCCTTCAATTACGACCCGGACACCAAGGTTGGGCAGAATCCCGGGGAGGAAACGCTGATTCTGCACCGGTATCGGGTATTGTGGTGCCTAAACATCGACAGTCGGTTGATCCGGACCGGCAAAGAATCGATGCTGAGCAAGGAGGACCGGTTCAAGGAATTCCGTTCCTGGTATCGAAAAATTCCACCGACCCAGCTCAAATCGGTTTTCGAGGGATTGTGGCAAGCCGAGTCGCTGATTCACTCCGAGCTGGTCGAGATGGCGTCCGATACCCTGCGTGTCATGGATCGGGCCGTCGAGGTTGAAGGGGGGGAGGTTCCTGAAACCCAGAACAAGGTGATGCTCATGCCTGGGTTCCCCTGTCCCTTGTGCCGCTTCCCGACCTACTCATGGGTTGAAGATTTGGAAAACAAACTGGAGAAATACGTGCTCGACTTTATTCGGGACAACCACCCAGGCTGGGATACGGAATTCGGCGCCTGTGACAGGTGCGTCGAGGTCTACAAGCTGCGGGCGGATGGAGTGATGTAGGTCAGGACAAGCGGATGGCAGCAGACCCAGAATACGGCAGGCGACGCTTTCTCAAGGACTCCGTCTTTTCGCTGGCCAAGACTGCGCAGGAGTTCGTCAAACATCGCAATGCAGCTCCGGAGAAGGCCGAATCGGCGTCCCGAAGCGACTGGTTACGGCCGCCGGGAGCGGTCTCTGAGTCCCTCTTTCTGGAGCGGTGCACACGTTGTGGAGATTGTGTCAAAGCCTGCCCGTTTGGCAGTATTGTGGTTGAGCGGCGGAATGGCACCCCTGTGATTTTTCCTGACCAGATCCCTTGTCACCTGTGCGACGAGTTTCCCTGCATCACCTCTTGCGGGACCGAAGCGTTGCTTCCCGTTGCCGGCCGAGAACAGGTCAAGATGGGGAGTGCCGTCGTGTCCCATCGCGACTGTACGGCAGGGCAAGGTTGCAATGCCTGTGTGTCCCAATGCCCGGTCAACGCGTTAGCGATGAATTTCGAGGCATTCCGTGTCGTGGTGGAGGCCGATCGCTGTGTGGGATGCGGAATTTGTGAGCAGGTTTGTAAGACCGTCAATGATACCATCGCAATCAAAGTAACCCCCGCTCGGCTCCTCCAGTCCGGGAGCTCAGGCGCACGCTTGTAGCCTCTGCCAGGAGCGGGAATGCGCCCCTAAATTCAAATGTCGAAATTGCCCTGGAAGACTCGAAAATCAGCCACTTGGGGTGGGCTGAGTTCTGACTTGACATACTCTGATGCATTGCCTATGATACGCGAGCCTGTGCCAAAGGTACGAGATTTGGAAGGGGGGGCGGTGAGTATTCCCGACTGCTTTCAAGTATCGGCCGGAGGAGGGTGTGACCAATGAGCACGCCAATGAGTGCGAAGGGAAGTGAGAGCCGGGTCATCGGGTCTGCTGGTGTCGCGCAAGCTCTGAAAGATTCTCCCGCCGTCGAACGAGCGTTAGGACGAAGCAAGCTCTATCTCCTCATCTCCTGGAGTCTCCTCTACCCCGAAGACGACGAATTTCTGGATTACCTCCAGAGCGGTGAATTCGTCGAAGATAGCCGTTCTGCGCTGGAGAGTCTCAGTGGTACTCTCGAAGGTATTGGCGGAGAACGGGCCAAGCTGAAGCTGACTGCTCTCTCCAAGCCGATTGATCAGATCGAAAATTGGATTGCCGCCGAGTGCGTGAACTGGCAATTGAGTGATCTGCAGGCTGAGCACCGGCGCGTCTTCAGTAATGTGATCACGTTAGACTGTCCTCCGTACGAGACTCTCTTCGGCAATGATCACGTGTTTGCGCAAGCCCATGTCATGGGAGACATTGCCGGTTTCTACAAGGCGTTTGGCGTGGAGCTGTCCAGGGATATCCACGAGCGCATGGACCATCTGAGCGTGGAACTGGAGTTTATGCATTTCCTCGCCTACAAGGAGTCGTATGCCCGTTGTCATGATGGAGCAGACAAGACCCAGATTGTGGTCGATGCACAGAAAAAATTCGTGAAAGACCATATTGGGCGATGGGTGCCGCTCTTCTCGAGAATGTTGGCGAAAAAAGCTGAGTTCGGTATCTTCCGGCACATGGCCGACTTGTTGTCCGAGTGGATCGACTTTGACCAGGCGTATTGGGGGGTGACTCCTCAGCCTTATTCAGAAACCGATTATCGCCCTGCGACCTTCAACGCTCCAGAGGGGCAGAGCTATGAATGTGGGGCGCAGGACCAGGGCAACGAACTGAACGTGTTATTGAACGAAGTCGGCGCTCAGTCGTTCATGGATAAAGAGAAGGATAAGGAGAAGGAGGACACTGGGCCGGTGGGGACGGCGTAACGGATAACCGTCTTGGACCGGCGTTTAGGTCGAGTGGGCGTCATGCGGAGTTGTCATTGATACTAATCTTTAATTCAGAGGAGGGCATAATCCTATGAGATTGGTGCAGACACGCAACAGAAGACTCGTGTTTGGCATTCTTCTCTCTGCGCTGGTTGTGGGCGTCATGCTGACGATCGGGCAGGTTCCTCTGGCGGTGAGCCAGCCGGTTGCTATTCCGGTGAAGGCGATCAAGGGGCCGATCCCGATGGATGGCGCGAATCCGATCTGGGAAGGGGTACCGGGCGTGGTCGTGCCGTTGAGCGGACAGACAATTACCACGCCGATGCACCCGAACATTTCTGTGAAGTCCGTCTTTGTCAAGGCGGTTTCGAACGGCAAAGAAATTGGATTCCGCCTGGACTGGTCCGATCAGACCCTGAACAATACCACCATTGGGCCACAGGACTTCCGCGATCAGGCCGCGCTCCAGTTCCCGGTGAATACCTCCGGGGCTCCTCCGTTCCAGTGCATGGGCCAGTCTGGCGGCACGGTCAACATCTGGCGTTGGAATGCGGAGTGGCAGAAGGACCTGGGGAAAGACAGCGCCGGGATTTGGGATGTTGACGATCAGTACCCCGGCATTTTCTGGGATTATTACTTCGAAGAGCCTGCGGGCGGCGTCACCTATCCTGATCGGATCGGCCGCAGCTTAGGTCCCTTCAACCCAGGGATTTGGTCAGGGAACATCATGTCTGATCCGACCTTGCGCGTGAGTTCCGTCGAAGATCTCAATGCGAACGGATTCAGCACATTGACCACTCAAGCCCATCAGGATGTGATCGGCAACGGTCTGTGGGAACCGGCCGGCTCGATCAAAGGTGGGTGTTGTGTTGGTCCGACCTGGCGCATCGTGGTGAAGCGCGCGTTGACCACCAGTGATGCGAACGATGTGCAGTTTAAGGCAGGCGCGTCCGTTCCGGTGGCATTTGCGGTATGGGACGGAACCAATGTGGAGCGGAATGGGATGAAGGGGATTTCGACCTGGTTTACGTTGAAGCTACCCTGAGAAGGCTGCCCACGCGAGTGGGGCGAATGCGTTAACCGCAAGGGCCCTGCCCTTTTAGCGGCTGGCCTTTCACAGAGAAGCCCCGAGTCAGAAGGCGCGAAACGCATGACTCGGGGCTTTTTTGTGTCCAGCCCCTTTGCAGGAGCTCCAAACAAGCCCATTGCCTTTCGGCTGCAAGAGAACCTCTGGTTGGGGTACGGTTGCATTGGGCGGATTGGCGGGTGTATAAAAGTGCGGATACTTCGTTCAGGTCGAATGGTGCACGGCATGAACCTGTGCCGCCTTCAGTCATTAGAGGGTCCATGAAAATATCCCTTGTGTTTCCGCCAACCTGGCATCCCTCCCAACCCTATCTGAGCCTCCCTTCTCTGACCGGTTTTCTTGCTCAGGCTGGCGTCAAGAACATCGCTCAGCGTGATCTTGGCATCGAACTCCTTGACGCGATCCTCACTCACAAATTCGGACAGCAGATATACACCCGTTTGATGGATAAGGTGAGGCAGCTCGAGCGCGAACGGCACGGTGAAACGGGCCCAGGGAGCGCTGAACACTATGCTCGAGTGGTCGAGTCGTTAGAGCGGTTTCCGTATCTGATCGATCGGATTGAGGCTGCAAAGGACACTCTGCGTGGGGAAGAGTTCTATGGCATCGATCAATACAAGGAAAGCCTCTTTCTGATCGACAAGTGGCTGGAACTGATTTCGACGCTGTATTTTCCGACCCGAATCACCGTCGTTGACAATCAGTTCAGTAGTTATTCGATTTACTCGTCCAAGGATATTCTCAAGGCCATACGCGATGAGGGACAGAATCCGTACATTGAATTATTCCGGGATTGGTTTCTTCCCTCGATTCTGGCGGATAAGCCCGACCTGGTTGGCATCTCCATCACGGCGACGTCTCAAATCATTCCAGGCCTGACGCTCTGTCGGCTAATCAAGGAGTCGAACGCCGATCTTCATCTGACGATCGGGGGGAGTATCTTTACTCGGTTGGTCGATAATCTGCGGCGGTGCGCGAGCCTCTTTGATCTGACCGATGACTTTATCGTGTTCGAGGGAGAGACCGCACTGCTTGAACTGATCACTCAGTTGGATGGCAAACGCGATTTTAGTAAGGTACCCAATCTGATCTACCGCCAGAACGGCAAGATCACGGTCAATCAACCGTTTTATTCCGAAAATATCAACGCCCTTCCCGCGCCAAACTATGACGGATTTCCTCTGGGACGTTATCTGGCGCCATCGACCGTCCTGCCGGTTCAGTTCTCCCGGGGGTGCTATTACAAGGACTGCGCCTTTTGCGCCTTGACGCTCGATCACCAGAATTTCAGACAGAAGGACCCCGGCAAGACGGTTGATGATCTGCAGATGCTGACGGAGAAATACCGCACGCCGTACTTCTTCTTCACAGACGAGTGCTTCGCGTTGTCTCCGACGAAGAGGATGTGTCAGCAGATTCTCGACAGGAAACTGAACATTCAGTGGACGGCCGAGATGCGGTTTGAAAAGAATCTTTCTCGCGATCTGCTCACACTCATGCGGGATTCGGGCTGCCTCAAGCTCGTGTTCGGCCTTGAGTCGTTCAATCAGCGCGTGATGGACTTCATGAAAAAAGGCATCAAGCAGGAGAGCGTTCGACGCATTACGGAAGACTGCGTGGATCTGGGGATTGCGGTCCACTGCTATATCATTGTGGGATTCCCCACCGAGAAAGAAGAGGAGGCGCATGAGACCATGAACTTCATCGTCGACAACACACGCTTGAATTCGTCCTATGGCTTCTCTTGCCAGCCCTGTCTATTTGATCTGGAAAAAGAAGCACCCATTATGAGCGATCCTGGCAGCTACGGCATCAGGCGCATCATGAGACCTGCTTCAGAGGATCTGAGCCTAGGGTTTTTCTATGAAGTCCAGGAAGGGATGACCCCGGAACAGGCGGAGAAGGTCTATCAGCACGTCTATGAGAAGGTCAGCGAAGTGGTATGCGAGTTGCCATTCAATTATTCGATGGCGGACGGCCTTCTCTATATAGCTCGGGCAAAGGCACAGGCTCAGCAGGTTCCTCAGCCCGCCAATGTATGACATGCTCGCTGCTTCAGGCGCAGGTGCGTACTTTGACGGGGCTTTTTGAGCCTTCGAATGGGTTGACGGTGTTGGAGCCATCCGGTTATAATCAACCACCCTTAGACGGAGATTATGGAACAAGGGCCTGTGCGAAGCCATGGCAGAAGGGCTTGTGGAGAAAAGAGGAGGGGGCGTTGAAGAGCAAGGAATGCTCTTCGAATACACGGTCAAGTTGTTGTTGCTGGCAGGCTTTCTCGAGCTGATCCTCTACCGACTTGTCTCACGACTCGGCATGCACCTGAGTAAGGTGGCACAGCAGTACGAGTCGGTCCGTCTTACCTTCAAGGCACTGTCCTCCATCGGGTTCGCACTCCTCAACTTCGTCTCCCTCCTGGTCTTTCTTGCCATGTTTCTTTTTCTGTTCAATAAGGTCAGCACCATCGGTGTCGGACGCTACGATGCGCTGCTGGTCCCCTCCTTGTCCCTGCTCCTGCTCCTGACCATCGTTTTTCTCGTTTTTCCACCCGGGATGCTGGGGTCGGTACTGTACAACGCGATTGTCATCGTGGTGCTGGGTCTCCTTGTTGTCGAGTATATGGCGACGCATCAGGTGTGGGTCCAGCGTGCGATGGTGCTGAGCTATATCGGTGGGGTGACCGGCTGGCTCTATTATCAGATGGTGTCCACTACGTATGGCCTGCTTGGCCTTGTTGCCGCACCGCCGCTTGTCCACGAGATCAACCGCGCGGGAGAAGCGATGATGGTGTTGGCCAGCCTGTTGGTCTTGTGGGCCTATGGCGGGGTCTCTCTCGCGACCAAGAACAAGCGACAGCGCCGTCG
Source organism: Nitrospirota bacterium (assembly GCA_005877775.1). Taxonomy (GTDB): domain Bacteria; phylum Nitrospirota; class Nitrospiria; order Nitrospirales; family Nitrospiraceae; genus NS-7. The sequence continues at coordinate 13,632 of VBOJ01000052.1, forward strand.
AGTGATGATCTTCGCGCTGGTGTGTGGAGGGGTCTTTGTTGCTCTTCTTTTTGTGGACTATTTTGCGACACTCTATGATCAGTCATTGGCCGAGAAGATTCGGAAGGCTGGCGAGGGGATCGGCTGGATCTTTCAGATGGGGATGGGATACACCTTTTATCTGCCGTTTGCGTGTTATGTGGCTGGCCTGCTCTGTTGGGCCTATACCGTCCTGAAGTTGGTCACCATCGGACGTATGGCTGGGTTTGGCTTGGGCTTGATGTTTATTGCGGGCTATGCGCTCCAACTCTCGCACCTGACTCTGATGGTCGTCTTGGGGTTGGTGTTACTGACCCTCGACAGGCGACGTGCCGGGAGCCCGGCCAGTACCAGCGTGCGTGAGCACAGTCTTGTCAATGTGGCACCGCCCATACTGGGCGGGCAGGCGTCATAAGGCACGGAAGGCAACGTATGGACGAACGGGACGTTTCGAAACAGGCTGATGTCGGCGGTGCTGCAGTTGAACAGACGGATCGGCAGCTCACACCCGATGAGGAAATTGCTGAGATCGAGAAGCTGCTCCAGACGGAGGGCGACGATTTTCAGGCCCGCTGTCGTCTGGGGGAGCTCTACTTCAGCAAGGGACGATTGGACGATGCGTTGAGCGAGGTGAAGAAGTCGATTGAAGTGGCGGAAGGGCTTCGGGCAGAGATGAATCACTCGCTCGCGATGTACTATTCCAATCTCGGGACCATCTATGCCACCAAGAACATGGCCGATGAGGCGGAAGCGCAGTTCAAAAAGGCGCTCGAGTTGAATCCGCAAGACGTCCTTGCACTCTTCAATTTGGGCCGAGTCCATTCCGAAAGACGTCGTTATGTGGAAGCCAAGAACTTTTACGAACGGCTCGTGGAAGTGACACCTGATGATCCGATCGCGTGGTATAACCTCGGCGGAGTCTATGTGGAGTTGGATAATCCAGCGGTGTCAGATTACAACACGATCGACATGGCGATGCAGTGTTATCTCAGGACGCTTGAGCTGGACCCAAAACATTTGGACGCCAGCTTTAAGCTGATGGATATTGCTCTCAACCACAAGAAGACGGACCTTGCCATTAAAGTGATGGAGGACGCTGTTGAGCATCATCAGGATGAACCACTGGTCTACTATAACTTGATCAGCACCTATGAGAAGTGCAAGATGTTCGAGCAGGCCGAGCAGGCTAGGCAGAAGCTCAAAGACCGTTTCGCGAAAAGGGCAAAAGAAGCTGGAAAGCCGTCGGCAGTTTAACATGAAGGAGACGATGCCGCTATGTTTGGAAGCATCGGGTTTACCGAGCTGATTTTGATCCTGGTCATTGTGTTGATCATTTTTGGGGCGGGGAAGCTCCCCCAGCTTGGGGAAGGACTTGGCAAGGCGATCAAGGGATTTAAGAAGTCCGTTCATGAGGCCGATGCGATAGAAGCAGAAGCCCAGGCCCAGATGACGACCGCCCCGCAGGGACAGTCGATGCCAGTCCCTCCACAAAGCGCGGCCGCCCCACAGCCCGTTGACGCATCGACGATCGAGCAGCCTGCTGCGTCTGTCCCGCCCCCGTCGAAAGCATAAGGGCGTCAGGATGGTTTCCGGATAACATCCCTAGACACTGGACCGTGCCGATGCTGATGAGTCACCTGGTGACCGGAAAAGGATGAGGAGCGATGGGCACAGAAGTTGAGCTGGGCGTCGGGTACATTGAAACCTTCGCCGGGAACGGAAAAGCCCGGAGCACCGGGGACGGCAAATTGGCTGCAAAGGCAGGCGTTCCGCTTCCTCATCATGTCGCGGTAGATAAGGAGGAACGATATCTCTATTTTGCCGAGTCAGGGTCTGATCGCGTGCGGCGGATCGACCTGAAAACGGGCACCCTTCAGAACTATGCCGGAATCGGAGAGACTTGCTACAGTGGAGATTCAGGGCCGTGCGGAGAGGCGGGGTTGTATCTTCCGCTGGGAGTGGCGGTCGACTCTCGCAATGATCTCTACATCTGCGACTCGGGAAGCAACCGGATTCGGAAGATCGATCGCGAGACCGGGATCATCACCACCGTGGTCGGAACGGGGCAGTGGGGATTCAACGGCGATGGACCGGCTCTGGAAGTCAACCTTACCTACCCGGCTGCCATCGCCTTCGCCGCTGACGATGTGATGTACATCGCGGATACCCAGGCTCATCGGGTCCGTCGATACGATCCGCGGACCGGTGAAGTGACCACGATCGCTGGCACGTGGTCGGCGGAGGATGAGGCGCGTGAGCAACCCCTGGTGGCGAGGAATCTTGTCGTCCTCTCTGGGGATTCGATCGGTATCGATTTTAGCGACGACCATGGATGGTTGAGGCCTGAGTGTTCCGATGGCCTGGACTTGTCCCTCTACCTGGATGACGGCTGCCCCGCAGTGGAAGCGAGGCTCTATGATCTGGTTGGGATTGCGCTCGATAGTCGGGGAGACATTTATGTCGTTGACAAGGGAAGCAACCGCGTCCGGAAGATCGACATGCGATCCGGCGTGATCTCCACCGGGGCAGGGGTATGTCGGTACGGGTTTGACGGGGACAACAAACCGGCGGTGAAGTCCATGCTGCATGCTCCTGAATCGGTGGTCTTTGATCCCCAGGACAACTTGTACGTCTCGGATACCATGAACCATCGTGTGAGGAAAGTTGACGCCAAAACCGGGATCATCACGACAGTCGCTGGCAATGGCGACAGCGGATACGAAGACAAGAATATGGGCGGCTGCGGAATGGCGCGGTTTGTGGCAAAAGAGGCAGCCGGCATGATCAAGCATGGCGACGGTCTGCTGGCGATTGAAGCGGTCGTCAATTCACCGGTGGGGCTTGCGCTTAACTCCCAAGGCTTCTTGTACATTTGCGAGCGAGGAGAGAACAAAATTCGGCGAGCCAAATTGTGGTAGTCCGGCAAAGCGGGCGACCTGGGCCTGCAGCGAACGGAGTCCAAACGAACCACACCCGCGAGAGTCGTTCAGCAGGGTCATATGGGGCTTTCGTATGGCACGATTGGTCCAGTTGAGCATCCGGTCTCATTCTTTTTTCTCTCTCACAGTAGGATTGATAGTCACTGCGCTCATTCTCGGATGGTTGGGCATTCCCATTGTCAGTTCTGAGGGGATGATCATCCGATCCCATCTCGTCGCCGGCGAGATTCCCACGGCGCCGGACGACCCCGCCTGGGAAAAGATTCCGCCCATGACCTTGCCGCTCAGCGGACAGGTGATCACGAGGCCCGTCTGGCCGGAGCCGACGGCGCGGGCGCTGATCGTGCGGTCGGTTCACAATGGAACCGACGCCGCGTTCTACCTTGAGTGGCAGGACAATACGAAGAACGATCGGCTGACGCCAGGTACGTTCCGGGATGGGGCGGCCTTGGGATTGCCGCTTGGAGACGCACCAGCGTTCTTCTGCATGGGCCAACTGGATCACTATATCAACATCTGGCATTGGAAGGCGGACTGGCAGAGCGACATTGACCGTCGGGCGGCTCGAGCGACGGAAGGGAAAAGCGCGGGAGAAGGGGTGCGTCGCTTCGAGGTTATTCCCCGACGTGTATCATCGGTCGAGGATTTGGTCGGCGGGGGCTTCAGTACCCTGACCACCAAGGTGACACAAGGCCGAGTTCAAGGGAAGGCGACATGGAAGGACGGCATCTGGCGTGTGGTCATGAGAAGGCCTCTCGCCAGCACCGATCCGGAAAACGAAGCGAGGCTGGCACCAGGCCGTCTCCAGGTCATTGCCTTTGCAATCTGGAACGGCGAAAACAAGGAACGCAACGGGCAAAAGGCGGTCGCTCCATGGTTTCAGCTCTCGCTTGATCCGGTCGCGAAGCTGTAACGTCCTCGTGCATAGGATGGAATGAGAGAGTGATTCACGAGCCGCGCTTCCGAACCGTGTCCTGGCGGAGCATTCGAGTTGGGTAGGGGCGAGAGTATGCCAGATGGACGCAGAGCCCCCCTCACGGGTAGGGCTTTTTTTATGTGCCTCGTTGCGATCGGGTGCACGATCCTATTCGTTCCAGGGCTGTTTGGGGCCGCCCCCGACGGCGCCATGACGGACGAGGAGGCCATCCGGCTCGGCGAACAATTCGGCATCGTCGTCGGCTCCATGGACGAAGAGATTCGGAAAGAACTCAAGATGGTTAAGCCTGAAGGGGTGGTTGTGTTCGAGGTGATCGGTGGGACTCCGGCGGACATGGCGGGGATCAAAGTCCGGGCGGTGATCAAAGAGATTGACAAAATTGAGGTAAAAAATCTGGTGGACTTCGGTCGAGCCATCAAGCAAGTCATGGGGACATGTAACTATACGGTGGGCACCTACGAGGCAGCGGATCCGGAAAGCCAGGGGGTGGGGGGAATTCTGAATTTCCATTTCGTTCGGTGTGCGAAAGATTAATCCATTTGCATTGCTCAGTCTGTTAGAGGACATGACATGAGGTGGGTCAGTGTGCTGGCGGGCGGAATTCTTCTCATGCTCGTCGTGGGCGTGGATGCCTTGTATCATGGTCGCGCGGCCGCTCAGAAGACCGATGGCCAGGCTCCTCCTGAGTGGATCGATGAGATCGAGAAAGTATTTATTCGTTCGGAGGACTGTAAACAGTGTCATGATCGGCACTATGAAGAATGGAAGGGGATGCGCGAGCAGACGCCGGATCTGAAAACGTTTGGCCGCGTTGACGCTGCGTTGCTTCATGGGACATCGTTCGAGTCCCCAGTTTTTAGGACAGTACTAGGCATCTGGCTCCAGACCAATCCCACTGCGGACGAGCGAACTCGTTGCTTGTCATGTCATGCGCCTGCCGTGACCGTGTTTCCTCAACATGTGGACAAGATGACCCGTCAGATCTTGTCCGGCAAGGTTCAGGTCGAAGGCATCGGCTGTGCATCCTGCCATCTCATCAATGCGGTGGCGGAGACAGCAGCTCCGCCTCCGACATTCAAGCTTCAGCCTGGGAAGGTGCTCTACGGACCTTATGCCGATCCAGAGGAGAACCTGGTTCACCCCGCCAAACAATCGGACTTGTATCGTGGGGCCAACTACTGTGCGGCCTGTCACTTCGACAAGGTCAAGGACGTGACCCGCCGCGATCTTCCTGGTGAGATCCTTCAAGGAACGATTTGCCAGGACTGCCACATGGAACCTTCGACCGGCAGTTCGACCTCAAAGCGAGGAGCCTTGACTCGCCCAATTGGACGCCACTGGTTCAGGGGAGTCGTGATCCCTGGCATCCTGCTGAAGAATCGTAACCTGCAGGCCGAATGGATGCCTCGGGTGGACATTGAGGCCAAGCAGTCCTCCACTGCGGTCGAAGGCCAGGTGCTGGTTCGAGCCGGGAGCCTGCCGCACAGTTTTCCTGACGGAGATCCGGTTCTGAAGCAGTTTTTTGTCACGGTTACGGTCAAGGATGCACAGGGGCAGGTCCTGGCAACCGACATGAAGCGATTCGGACTGCCGTTCGACAAAGTTCTCCGAGGGCCGATCCCGGACCCGCTGGTGAGGGGGGGAACCACCAGACATGTCCCCTTCACCTTGTCGGTGCCAGCGGGAGCCTCGCCGGCGACCGTAGAGGCGCTGCTTACCTATGCGCTGATTCCCCAGCCCGAGTCGACCCTCATGGAGAAATATTTGGCGACGCTGAAATCTGAGCAGGAACGGTCGACCGCCACCAAACTGATTCAGGAATATGCGCAGCCGCGCGTGCTGACGTTCCGGACCAAATCATTGTAGGGCATGATTCGGTACAGAGAGTTCAGTCGTGTTGTCATGCGACAGAGGGACATCGGAATCGTGCCGCACATGAAAGCCACGGGTAGATGGCTTCTTGCGGTCGTGGTGATGGCGGCCAGCGTCCTCGCTGTCTGGGCCGCGGCCGACCGAGGTCTTGCCCAAAATTCTGCGACGGTGAAGCCCAGTCTGGAAAAAGTCTTCCCTAGTGCGAATAAGTGTAAGCGTTGCCACGAGCGCGCGTTTGAAGAATGGGAAACCTCACCGCTCTCCCGATCCATTCACTCTCCCGCCTTCCGAGCGTCTTTGGACGAGTACCTGGCTTTCTCGGGGAACAAAGATAAGGCGCTCTGTTTCCGATGCCATGCTCCTCACGTCAACGAATTCGTTGACCAGGCTCCCATGTTCGTCGCGCAGGTGCAGTCCGGAGATCCCGCCATCGATGGGGTGGGCTGTGCCCAATGCCACCTCATCAAGGCGGTGGACCGGTCGATCCACCCGCCCGTTCCAAAGTACGAACCGGGGAAAACACTCTTCGGGCCGTATAAGGACTATGTCGAAAATCGGGCGCATGAATCCCTGGAGGTGGACCTGTTCCGCAAATCCGATCTCTGCATGAATTGCCATTTCTCCGTTCCGGCAGCGGCCACTCTTGGGAAAAACAACGACTTGCTGGGAGCCTACGAGAGCAGTACGGCATTCAAGTCGGGCAAAGAGTGCCAGACGTGCCACATGCCTGAACAGATCGGTGAATCCGCCAACGGCGAGAACAAGCGCAAGGTGGCGAATCATAGCTTTCCCGGGCGAGTGGGGAAGCTGAGACAGGAAGCTGCGAAGCTGGAATTGAAGACCGAGGTCAAGGGGGACCAGACGAAGGTCACGGTCACGGTTCAAAGCCTCGTCCCACACAACCTTCCCACGACTCATCCAGCCTGGGCCAGCGTGGTGTTGGATCTGACGATCAAGGGGAAGAACCTGAAGACGGTCTATCGCGAACAGCGGGTCTATGGGCGGACGTATGCCAATGCCAAAGGGCAAAAGACCGTGTTCGATTTCGAGGCGACCAAGGTGTTGGAAGACACGGTTCTGAAGCCGGAGGAAACGCGGGCGGAAGTCTTCACTTTCCCGACGCCCAAGGATGCTCCCTCATTTGACGTCGAGGCGTCGCTGAACTACGCGCCGGTTGCGGGCCGGCCGGCCTTTCTCCAGAGAATTGAGGCGGAGTCCGCGAGGGGAGCTCAAGATCCGGTCTTCCAGTCGATTCCCATCGTGAAGCAGGCAGCCAACGTCCCGTTGAAATAACGCGTTGGTGAGGTAGAGCAGATTCTCAGGGACGAGCGCCCTAGTGCCGTTCCAACTAGTCAGAGCTAATTGTGCCCCACATGTGCTGCATGACACTTGGATTATGTTGTATGGAACAAGTAGGTTGAGATTGTTGGAACGGTACTAGTCTATGATGAGCCGTGACCCCGGAGACTTCGTCTTAAAAATTTGGATCGCAGCGTGGATGTTCTTGGCTGGCTGATTGAGGATGAGTTGCGAGTTGGTGATGTGCGTGTCGATGAGTTCGTAGGGCCCGCCGCTGTAATAGATCTGACATTCGTCCATCGTACAATTCTTGAACACATGATTGTCCAGCGACAATTGCTCCTTGATGAACGTCTTGCCCTCCACCACAATGTACTCAGGTTCTATGCCCATCGGGCTCTTGTCTCCGGGCCGCACTATAGCAGAGTCCTTTCCAATCCTGCAAATTTACCTGTGTGAGTGGCGACTCCACAATCATTCCACCTCGTGTGTCTTGATCATACGGAGGGGTCTCGATACAATGGGCCGGTTTTTTGGCTTCGCGCTACGTGCATCAGCCGAACCTCGTACGGCGTGGTGCATGGGGGAGGCTGGATGCGCGGGCAGGGAGCGAGGTATTTGGAGAAACGAGAAGCTCGGTTCATGAAGGGAGGACAGCTCTGTGGATGTCTCGATGAGCGTCATCGTGTTTGCGATTGCAGCCGCGTTCGCGGGAATCAGCTACGGCCTGTATCTCGCGTTCTGGGTGTTCAAGCTCGATGCGGGCAACGCGGAAATGCAGCGGATCGCGCAGGCCATCCAAGAAGGGGCCTCGGCCTACCTGAACCGCCAATACCGAACGGTCGGCATGGTCGCCGCGGGACTGTTCGCTGTCCTGTGGCTTGCGGGATTCTGGTCGGATAAGTTCGGGCTGTTGACGGCGATTGGCTTCCTCGTTGGGGCCGGAACGTCGGCCACGGCTGGCTATATAGGGATGTATATCGCGGTGCGAGCAAATGTTCGCACAGCACAAGCCGCCCACAAGGGACTGAACGCGGCCTTGACGGTCGCATTCCGGGGCGGGGCTGTCACCGGTCTTCTGCTGATCGGACTTGGCCTGTTGGCATTGACAGGATTTTATACTATCGCCTCGTCGATCGCGGGACAAGAAAAGGCCATCCATGCCTTACTCAGTCTTGGGTTCGGCGGGAGTCTGATTTCCGTGTTCGCCCGGGTCGGAGGCGGGATCTATACCAAAGCCGCTGACGTGGGCGCTGACCTGGTTGGAAAGGTCGAAGCGGGCATTCCGGAGGACGATCCTCGGAATCCGGCAGTGATCGCCGACAATGTTGGTGACAATGTCGGCGATTGCGCCGGCATGGCCGCCGATTTGTTTGAGACCTATGCAGTCACAACGGTGGCGGCCATGGTGTTGGCCTTCACCCTGTTCAAGGGACAGACGGAGCCGATTCTGTATCCGCTTGCTCTGGGAGGCATGACGATTCTAGCTACCATCATCGGCATCCTGTTTGTGAAAGTCGGTCCCGGGGGCGGAATTATGACGGCACTCTACAAGGGACTGTTCGTGGCCGGTGGGATCGCCGCGGTGGCCTTCTATCCGATTACCGCCAAGTTGATGCATGGAGTGGGCAGCGTCGGCGGTGCCAGATATTACGTTGCGGCGTTGCTGGGGTTGATGGTGACATTGGCCATGGTCTTCATCACGGACTATTACACGTCAAAACGTTATGCGCCGGTGCGCAATATAGCAAAGGCCAGCGAGACTGGTCATGCGACCAACATCATCGCTGGACTGGCGGTGGGGATGCAGGCGACGGCCTGGCCAGTCGTCGTGATCGGGGCATCCATTCTTGCGAGTTTCTGGGTTTGCGGGGGGGCGGATAAGGGGGGACTGTACGGCGTGGCCGTGGCTGCTGTCTCGATGCTCTCGATGGCGGGGATTGTCGTAGCCATCGATGCCTTTGGGCCGATTACCGACAACGCCGGCGGTATCGCGGAAATGGCCCATCTGGGGAAGGACGTCCGCAACATCACTGATCCGCTGGATGCCGTCGGCAACACCACCAAGGCCGTGACCAAGGGGTATGCGATTGGCTCGGCAGGTTTAGCGGCCGTGGTCCTGTTCGCGGAATTCGCGCGTGAGGTGGCGAAGGGCAATACCGCGAGTACGTTCGATCTCTCGAATCCCAACGTTCTCGTTGGGCTGTTCCTGGGTGGGATGTTGCCGTTTATCTTCGGGGCCCTCTGTCTGAAAGCCGTGGGGCAGGCGGCTGGCCTCGTAGTTGAAGAGGTGCGCAGGCAGTTCAGGGACATCAAGGGCATCATGGAGGGAACCGGCAAACCCGAATACGGGACCTGTGTCGATATTGTCACGCGGGCGGCTATTCGAAAGATGATGATTCCCGGACTGATTCCGGTGATCTCTCCCATCCTCGTCGGCGTGATCCTCGGGCCGCAGGCACTCGGTGGCGTGTTGGTCGGCAGTATTGTGACAGGGCTCTTTGTTGCCATCTCGATGACCAGCGGAGGCGGGGCCTGGGATAATGCCAAGAAGTTTATCGAGGAGCAGGGCAAGAAAGGGAGCGAGACCCACAAGGCCGCAGTGACCGGGGATACTGTGGGCGATCCCTATAAAGACACCGCGGGGCCAGCCATCAATCCTATGATCAAGGTGATCAATATTGTGGCGCTGCTCATTGTCCCCTTTCTTGTGCGGTAAGGGAGAACGTGGGGAAGAGATCCCGCGAAGCGCGGACCTGGGGCCAGCTTGACGGAGCGAGGAACGAGGAGTATTCTGACTAGTAGTCGTCAAGCCCTGAGCGGTCTATCTGAGTAGGAGGTGCTCCTATGGAGAAACAGGAGAGGAGACCCGAGTCGAAAAGGGATGTGCAGGCGAAGGAGGAGGTCAAGCCTAATCCAAAGGTTGTCGAGACCGGCAAGAAACTCAAGGAGGATATTGATAAGCTCGTGGATGAGATTGATAACGTTCTGGAAGAGAACGCGGAAGAGTTCGTGAAGAATTATGTGCAGAAGGGCGGAGAGTAGGCGTGGCTCTCGGTTCTGTTCACTGCGCAGCACTGGCCGTCGTGACAAAGCTGCCAAAGGGCATTGTCGCTCGCCCGTTTCTCTCCCTAGAGTAGATCCCTCCGCCTTCAGGTCCACCCTCGACACTCTCCTGTAACTCCTTATCTGTTTGGACGATGCCCATCGGATTTCGTCCGGTCTTGTGCTCGTGGGACACACTGTCTCTTGTGTCGTCTGCTTTCTTGGTGCCTTCCTTTCTGTCGGCCTGGCCGTTCTTGCTGAACAGGACTGATCTCGGGCTGTCGAGCGACAGCCCGGCAGGCTGGTTTGACAAAGCTTTTGCGAACGACTACTATTTTTCTTAAATCTCAGCGGGTTGTGAGTCCTAAGGAGTCGTGCCGTTTGGAGCACGAAGGGATATGAAAGGCAGGCAGTGGATCGTCAACAGGGTGAATCGAGAACAGCACGCGGCGCTCGTCTATTCACTTTCCATCTCTCCCATTACCGCCTCGGTCCTCATGGCTCGTGGGGTGACCACGATAGAACAGGCGAGTCGATGGTTATCGCCCCTGCACGCCATCCTCCATGACCCGTTCTTGCTTCCTGACATGGAGAAGGCAGTCGATCGTCTGCACAAGGCGGTTAGCGATGGAGAGCTGGTAGGTTTCTATGGCGATTATGACGTGGACGGGATTTCGGCCACTAGCCTCTATCTGACGTTTTTCCAGGGGCTCGGGGCCAATGTGAGAGCGTATATTCCTCATCGTGTCCGAGAAGGGTATGGACTCCATGAGGGGGCCCTTCGTGCACTCTGGCAGGAGGGCGTCCGATTGGTCGTCACGTCAGATTGTGGGACCAACGCCCATCATGAAGTTGAGGTGGCGAATCGACTGGGACTGGATCTTGTGATCACCGACCACCACCAGATCGAGGCCCACCTCCCGCCCGCACAGGCGGTTCTGAACCCACATCGGCCTGATTCAACCTATCCATTCAAAGGACTCTGTTCAGGGGGGGTGGCCTACAAGGTTGTCCAAGCCTATTCCCAGAAATATGGGAGTGGAGACGTGGCCGTGGACTGTCTACAGGATTTGGTGGCCCTGGCCACTGTTGCGGATGTTGTCCCGTTGCTGGATGAGAATCGATGGTTCGTCCGGGAGGGGCTTGCGCAGATCTCCCGAGACGCCCGCTGTGGGATCCGTGCGCTGAAACAAGTGGCCGGTGTCGCCCGAGCCTGCACGACCGGTACGATCGCCTTTAAGCTGGCTCCCCGAATTAACGCCGCCGGACGACTGGCCGATGCTGGAACGGGCGTTCGCCTGCTCACGACGGAATCCGAGTTGGAAGCCAGGATGCTCGCGGAGCAGCTTGAACGACTGAATCGGGACCGGCAGCGGATCGAGGAAGAGATCATGGGCGAAGCATTGGAAGCAATTGGCACTGCGGACGTTCCGGTCGCGCTCGTGCTCTGGTCGCGACGCTGGCATGTAGGGGTGGTAGGGATCGTGGCAGCCAGGTTGGTGGAGCGGTTTCACCGGCCTGCAGTGGTGGTTGTCGTCAATGAACAGGGTGTCGGCAGGGGATCGGCGCGGGGGGTGTGGGGCTTCGATCTTTATGAGGCAATTTCGGCCTGCCGCGGCCTCCTGGAGGGCTTTGGGGGCCATCCCGCCGCTGCCGGTCTCACCATCAAGGAATCCTGCCTCTCGGAGTTCCGCGACCGATTCGTCCAGATCGCGTCGAGCTGGGTCGGCGATCAGCCCGAACTCTCGGGCCTTCACGTGGATGCGGAGGTGAATCTGAGGGAGGTGAATCAGCAGCTTGTCCGCGAGTTGAACATGCTGCATCCATATGGGGCGGGGAATCCGGAACCGACGCTCGCCGTCAGGAATCTGTCGGTCCTGGACTCGCGGGTGGTCGGCGATAGTCACCTCAAGCTGAGGGTTCGTCACGGGAATTCAATGCCGTTTGAAGGCATCGGGTTTGGGATGGGGTCTCTGGCCGATCTCGGACTGTCGGCGGAGCGGCCCGTGGACCTGGCATTTGTGCCAGAGATGAACCACTGGAACGGCTTGGACCGAGTGCAGTTGCGAATCAGGGATGTTAAGCTGAGTCAGACTGGGTAATAGAACGTCCATGTACGAGACGGTCACACACATCGATCAGTTGATCAAACGGGTTGAAAGTTACAACCCCGATGCGGACGTGGCACTGGTTCGTCGAGCCTACGCCTTTTCAGCCAAAGCGCACGAAGGCCAGACTCGGCAGTCGGGCGAACCGTACCTCCAGCATCCTCTCGCGGTCGCCGGGGTGTTGACCGCGCTGAAATCGGACGTGACGGCCATCGTCGCCGGATTGCTGCACGACACGGTGGAAGATACGCTCGCGACACCCGAGGAATTGGAGCACGAGTTTGGCAAGGACATTGCGCGCCTGGTGGACGGGGTGACCAAGATCGGGAAAATCCCGTTTAGAAATTATGAGGAGAAGCAGGCAGAAAATTTCAGAAAGATGGTCCTCTCGATGGCCGACGACATCCGGGTCGTCCTCATCAAGCTGGCTGACCGGCTCCATAACATGAGGACGCTGGAGCATCTCCACGAAGCCAAGCGGCAGCAGATCGCTCAGGAAACGCTCGAGATTTACGCGCCGCTGGCCAATCGTCTTGGTATCGGCTGGATGAAGAACGAGCTGGAGGACCTCTGTCTCAAAGCCCTCAAGCCTGACGTCTATGCGAATCTGACGTTGCTGGTTGCGAAACGTGATGAAGAGCGTCAGCAGTACGTCCAGGAAGTCACTCAAGTGGTGAAGCGCGCGTTGGCCGACGCGGGCCTGACTGGCGAGGTCCATGGGCGGCCCAAGCATCTGTACGGCATCTATCAGAAGATGGAACGGCAGTCGATCTCGTTTGAGGAGGTCTACGATCTTGCTGCGATCCGCATCATCACGAACGCCAAGATGAATTGCTATGCGATCCTGGGCCTGATCCATTCCCTCTGGCGTCCGGTTCCAGGACGGTTCAAGGACTACATCGCGATCCCGAAATCCAACCTCTATCAATCCCTCCACACCACCGTGGTGGGTCCCAAGGGCGAGCACGTGGAGTTTCAGATCCGGACCGAGGAGATGCATCGGGTCGCCGAGTATGGCATCGCCGCACACTGGAAATATAAGGAACGTGGTCAGATCGGCGACAAGGACGGGAAGGTGTTCAGTTGGCTACGGCAGTTCATCGAGTGGCACCAGGATCTGCCTGACAACCGTCAATTCATGGACTCGGTCAAGCTCGATCTCTTTCATGATGTAGTCTATGTGTTCACGCCCAAGGGCATGGTCAAGGAAATGCCGCTCGGATCGACCCCTGTTGATTTTGCCTACGCCATCCATACTGAGATCGGCGACCATTGTGTGGGTGCGAAGGTCAACGGCAAGATCGTGTCACTGAAACACCAGCTCGCCAGCGGCGATACGATTGAAATCCTCACCTCCTCCACCCAGGTTCCCCATAAGGACTGGTTAAAGTTTGTCCGGACGCCACGGGCGAAAACGAAGATCAAACATTGGCTCAAGGTTGAAGAACAGAAGCGCAGCCTCGAAATCGGCCGGCGCCTGCTGGAGCGCGAATTCCGCCGTCAGGGTCTCCCGCCGGCGCAAATGCTCAAATCGGACCGGCTGTTGGAGGTAGCGCGCGACTCCGGTTTCGAGACGACGGATGAAATGGTCGCTGCGATTGGGTTCGGTCGTCTGGCGAGTGCAGAGGTCATCAATCGGCTGACCCCTTCACGTCCGGATACTGACCGCGGGGCCGTGACAGCGGAGCCGCACGTCCCCAAGCCCCAACCTGGGAAGCATGATGAGAAGGGGGTCAAAGTCAAGGGCGGTCATGATCTCCTCATGCAGCTTTCCCGATGTTGTAATCCGGTTCCTGGTGATCGGATTCTGGGCTATATCACCCGGGGGCGCGGCTTGACGATCCATTCGGTGGGATGCCCGAACCTTGAGGCGCTCGACTACGACAGGGACCGATTGGTGGAGGTCGAATGGGACACCACCGCTCCGAGCACGCACGCCGTCAAGGTGTCCGTGCTTGCGGTTGATAAGACCGGGGTACTGGCCAATGTGTCCTCGTCGATTGCTGAGTGCGAGGCGAACATCAGCCGAGCCGAGATCACAACTAGGGAAGACCGAAAAGCGGCGCTTGATTTTGTGATCGAGGTCATCGATACCGCGCATCTCGATCGAGTTCTCAAGGCCATCGAACGAGTGGATGGAGTCATCACGGCTCGACGCGTTCGCGCGTGGCAAGAACGGTAGGATTGTCCTGCTGACGACCTGCCTTGACCGGACAAGGCCTGTCTCCCTGCGACATTATTGATGAGCATCGGACCATTTCTCGTCAAACTCGGGCTGACGGACCTGGGGCTGGTCCTGGGGCTGATCGTCCTTGTCTATTTTGCGTGGCGGCGAAAGAAGGGTCTTCCTCTCTCGGTGATCGTTGTCTTTGTGGGGACGTTGCTGCTTGCCAGTGCCCTGATGCTATCCGGCAGCGGCTTCGTTGCTCCTCTCCCGTCACGAGCCAGGGCCTGGCTGGAGTTCACGACCTACCTCGGCGTCTCCTTCGTCCTGCTCAAGCTCGTGGATCTTCTGGTCATCGAGGATCATCTGATCGACCGAAAGGGTGCGTACATTCCCGACGTGCTGCGGACACTCATTCTGCTCGTCGGCATGACCGTCGCCGGCCTGGTCATCCTACGGCTGGTCATGAACATCAACGTGATTGCGCTGGTTGCGCTCCCCACCGTGGCGACTGCCGTGGTGGGCGTCGCCCTCCGCGACACTCTTGTCCGGTTTTTTGCCGGTATCTCTCTCGGCAAGATGATGCGGGTCGGGGACTGGGTCTCGGTGATGGATAAAGAGGGGGTCGTGACCGATATCGGCTTCGGTCACATGACCTTGCGGACCGAAGATAACGACTATGTGGCGTTGCCAAACAATAACGTCATCCAGGCCGGCCTCATCAATTACAGCCGGCCGACCACTGCTCATGGGTGTCACATCCTGGTCGAGGCGGCGTACCGAACCCCCCCCGCGCAGGTGCGCACCGTCCTGGCGGACGCAGCCTCCGCAGTAGGCGCGGTCTTAGCCGACCCTGCACCTGAGGCCATGGTTGAGGCCTTTAAGGATTCCGGGATCCAATACCGGCTGCGGTTCTGGATTAGGGACTATTCCAAACACCAATTTATTCAGAGCGAGGTCATGACGTATGTCTGGTCTGCCTTCCAGCGAAACGGCATCGAGATCCCATTCCCGCAGCGTGTAGTGCAGACGCTGATGCCGCAGGATAGGGGGGTCG
Source organism: Nitrospirota bacterium (assembly GCA_005877775.1). Classification (GTDB taxonomy): domain Bacteria; phylum Nitrospirota; class Nitrospiria; order Nitrospirales; family Nitrospiraceae; genus NS-7. The sequence goes on from VBOJ01000052.1 coordinate 29,071, forward strand.
TGTTGAAACGACAGGCGGACCAGATCGTCGCGCATCTCGCCAAAGTTGATTTCTTCGCGATCCTGGCTCCACGACAGATCGAGAGTCTCGCATCGGAGGCCCGCGTCCAGGAATTTCTTCCCGGGGAGGAGGTTGTCCGTCAAGGGGAGTCAGGCGAGGAGTTGTTCATCATTCTGGATGGCACAGCGGAGGTCCGTGTCCGTCAGGACGGCCTGAGTTCGACGGTGGCCTCTCTACAAGGAGGGCAATTTTTTGGAGAGATGTCCTTGTTAACCGGCGAACCCAGGACCGCGACGGTAGTGGCGCTCACACCTTTGAAGGTTGTGGCCATTAATAAGCAGGCGTTGAGCCGGGTGGTTCAGGAGGACCGGAGCTTGGTCGACCGGATCAGCGGGGTGGTCGCTCAACGGCATGTCGAGATGGCGGCGACCAAGGAACAGCTCAGCCGCGAGAGTGCCAAAGTCGCGCTGGTGTCACAGAAACAGTCTCTCATGGCACGCATTCAAAATTTTCTCTGGGGACGTACGCACAGGTAACTGAGTCACTGCAGTCCTTGAAATTGAAGCTTGACCCCTCGGTGCAACTTTAAGGCATCCGCCATGCCAGCGGCCAGTTCCAACACGTACGAGGCTTCCTCATTCGGCTGATATTGAGGACATCCATCATCGGTCCGGTTGCAGCCCGGCACATTCCGTTCCACATGCACAATCTTTCTGTTCCGGTCTATCCAGATGATATCGAGGGGGATCCTGGTGTTCTTCATCCAGAAAGTCCAATGTTGAGGGTCGGGAAACGTAAACAGCATGCCACGGTCTTTGGGTAGTGATTCCCGAAACATAAGGCCCCTCGCTCGTTTCTCTGTGGTGTCAGCCAGCTCAGCAAGAATCGTCACTCCTGCTGGGGTTGTCACCGGTACCAGTCTATCGTCTGATGACGTTGGCTCAGAGCCCGCTAACACCGGCAGCAAAGCAGCACATACCAATACAAGCATGAATGGCCCGACCTGCCCTGCGGCTGTTGAGGCCCGTTTGACCGATGGCCGGATCATGGAGACCAACATGCGCGAATCCTAGCCAGCCCCCCATCTTCTGTCAAGGCTCGAGGACATTATGAAACCCACCAGATCGACTCTAGAATTTGACCTGCTTCAATGAGGACGGTAGGGCAGCGCGGGGTTCGGTTCGAGCAGATGAGGGCGTCGGTCCATGAGCGACCGAAAATGGATAGAACAGTATGATGCAGGGGTCCTTCGTACATTGTCTTATCCCGACATCTCCCTGCCTGAGCTGCTGACCCAATCCGCGGCCCGTTTCCCAACCCGCCCAGCCCTCCGTTTCTATGGCCGCGTCATCAGGTATGGTGAGTTGGATGTTCTTGCCAACCAGTTCGCGCAAGCGCTGATCACCCTTCAGGTCAGTAAAGGGAGCGTCGTCGGCCTCATGTTGCCCAACCTGCCGCAGACTGTGATTGGGTACTACGGGAGCTTGCGGGCTGGCGCTCTGGTCACCCCTCTCAATCCGCTTTATGTCGAGCGCGAGATTGAACATCAGGTTGAAGACTCCGGGTGCGAGACCATCCTGGCGCTGGATCAGTTTTATCCCAGGATTGAGCCTCTTCTCAGACGCACCTGCCTCAGGCGTGTGATTCTCACAAAAGTCGAGGACTACCTGCCGTGGCTCAAGCGCCTGCTGTACCCCTTGAAGGGCCTGTGGCAGGGCCAGAGGACTGCTTCGGCGCGAGGCACGGGAACGCACAGCCTGCAGCAGCTCATGGGCGGCTCAGCAGCCAAGCCTTCTGTCTCTGTGTCACCGGACGACATTGCCTTACTGCAGTACACAGGGGGAACGACAGGGATCCCAAAGGGCGTGGTTCTGACACACCGGAATTTGGTCTGCAATACCTGGCAATGCCGCCACTGGATGGCTTCTCTCCGGGAAGGGGAGGAGGTGTTTCTGGGCGTGCTGCCGTTCTTTCATGTGTACGGGATGAGCGCCTGCCAGAACCTCGCGATCAACGTCGCAGGGACACTGGCGTTGCTTCCTCGGTTTCACGTATCGGAAGTCCTGAATGCGATTGCGCGTGAGCGTGTGACGATTTTCCCGGGTATTCCTGCCATGTATGGGGCGA
>VBOJ01000289.1 GCA_005877775.1 Nitrospirota bacterium
AAAAACGTGCCCTCTCACGTGTGCTGCTCCTGCCATGGCTGCTCATGTGGGTCCTCACCGTCCCGCTGTTCCACATTCATGCGCTGGACGAACAGGAGAGTCAGTCCCTTACTCCGCAAGTTCTCACGCACACGGTCTTTTCTCCCGATCTCCCCGGTGAATACACTCCCCGGCTCGCCGCTCATCGGGGTGGAACGCAGGAAAATGCTCACGCCATCGCGAAGCATTTCCCGCACTACTCCGAGATTGGCATCAGTGTGTTCGGCGAAGATGATGATACAAAGCGGAAGATCGGAAGTTCGCCCATTCACGAGGCTCATTTCTCCTCTCTGAGACGTTCCCCGGTAGATCTTGTTCGAGATGTGACTCCCGAACTCGCGTCACCGCCTTTCCTGCTGCTCGCCTCTTCGGTTTCTCCCCGCGCTCCGCCTGCTGCTTCCTGCTAAATCGCTCAACAGGTACTACTGACATAGTCCTGTGGTGCCCGTTCACGCGGGATGAGCATGGGTCCCGTCCGCTGCAAGGCGGACGAGTCATCCATCTCCGCGTCCCTGTCAGTGGTCACAACAATGGGGCGGAGTCATTGTCTGGTTGTAACGATCGGTGTGGTTGAACTGAGAGTGGCTGTGGAAACAGGGCCTTGAAAGTCGCATCATGTTGGGCCTCCTCCTCGTGGCCGGCTGACAGCCCATGGACGTGAACGAACCATCCAGAGAGCACAGGGAGCCAGTTGCCGATCAACGCGCGTGCCTTGGCATTGCTGTGCTGTCCTCTGCACTAAAGTTGCTTCACTTGAATCGACGAGCAGCCGACCTGTTCGATCACATCAATCGCGCGGAGAGTGGCGTACAGGGGAAAGACCTCGCGCAAGGCATTCTTCCTGCCGCGGTGACGACGCTGTGTGCGGAGATCCTCAACCTCTTGCGAGTGCGCACCCACGGGAAGGACTGGGAGCAAGTTGAGGAGAAGCGGCTCGTGAGCAACTCCACTCCGCCCATGATCCTGCGCGGATTTGGGTTACCTGACCAGCGAGGACCTGAGCATGCACGGATCGTCATCACGGTCGAAGAGATTGGTCGGAAGCAGTATCCCAGCCTGGACCAGGCGGGGGAACGGTTCCGGCTGACGGAACGCGAGCAGGCAGTGGTTGAGCATCTGATCAAGGGCTGGACCAATAAAGAGATCGCAGCGAACATAGGGGTTGCCGAGCAAACCGTCAAAGAACACATCAAGCACATTATGGGGAAGACCGGGAGCACCACCCGGACCGGACTCCTCGTGAAGATCCTTCAGCCGTGGATGCCCTTAGGTCTAGACTAGGTTATCACAAGCCTCTATGCCACGAGGGCCGTAACGACTTGAAAAATAAGGCGGCACAGCCTTCGATGTTGGACGATCAGGCCGGACGTCAGCAGGACGTCGGAGCAGTCAAGGGTTGCAATGTGACGGAAGTCTATTGTGATTTCGATGGAACGATCACCCGGGTCGATGCCACCGATGCTGTGCTCGAAGCCTTTGCCTTGCCGGTATGGCGGGAGTGGGAGCAACGGTGGGTGAGAGGCGAGATCACGAGCCAGCACTGCCTCTCCCGTCAGG
>VBOJ01000286.1 GCA_005877775.1 Nitrospirota bacterium
CGTCCGATTCGCGGAGAATGGCGAGGACCAAGTGCTCCGTTCCCAGATAATCATTCTGGTGACGTTCAGCCTCTTCTCTCGCTAGGATGATGATCTTGCGACCCTTGTCCGTGAATCGTTCGAACATCCTTCCTCCTTTGGGTTACGAGCCGGTGACGTTCTCCGAACCGAGAGAACCCTTCGAAAATGTTGGTCCAATTGTATCGAGCAGTCTCTTCTATGTCAAGACCTGGAGCGCGCTGGTGACTTCAAAATCTACCTGGTCTGCACCATGCACGACCTGTGAGGAGGATTGAGAGGGGAACGTTCGTTGACAACAAAAGAAACCTGCCGATACAATCCCTCTCCACCACAGTGTGGCGTCAGCCTGTTGTCCACTGGACCCGGCCTTCATGAAGACGATTGGCATTCTGACCAAGCCCAAGTTTCCCGACGTCAAACACATCCTTAAGGAGTTAGTGGCTTGGCTGCGCGAGCGTCAGAAAGAGGTGGTGCTTGACGGCAAAACGGCGGCCCTCATCGGCGAACGTACGAATCACCAGATCACCCAAATCGCGGCGCTCGCTGATATGGTCCTGGTGTTGGGCGGCGACGGCACCATGTTGAATGCAGCGCGGCTCGTCGAGGAACGGAACGTCCCGATTCTGGGAGTCAACATGGGCGGGCTCGGCTTCCTCACAGAAGTCAGCGTTGAGCATCTCTACCCGACGCTCGAGAAAGTCTTTGCGCAGGACTATGTGCTCGAGGAGCGATTGATGCTGCGTGCCAGAATTCATCGCCATGGTGAGCACGTGGCGCAGGCGACGGTGCTCAACGACGTGGTGGTCAGTAAAGGCACACTGGCGCGCATGATCGAGATTCAGATCGCAATCGACGGGCAGGCCGTCACCAACCTGCGCGGGGATGGTCTGATCGTTTCCACCCCCACCGGCTCCACGGCCTATTCACTTTCCGCTGGTGGGCCGATCATTGCTCCGTCGGTTCAGGCGCTGATTCTCACGCCGATCTGCCCGCACACGCTGACGCATCGCCCGCTCTTGGTCCCCAGTGGAGTTGCGGTAGAGGTCACCTTGACCAGCAAGGACGAGGGCGCGATGGCCACCTTTGATGGGCAGGTCGGCGTGGCGATCACTCAAGGCGATACCGTGATCGTTCGCGTGTCTGATCATCGGACACAGCTCATCCGGTTTCCAGACCGAACGTATTATGATGTCTTAAGAAGGAAATTGAAGTGGGGGGACGGCTAACGTGCGGCGTGGGCGTTTGAACTGGCACGCCTGCGCTGAATCAGCTCAAACATCTTCTCGTTTGAGGACAGTTTGAACTCGCCGATACAGTCGTGGCTCACGCTCTGTTCCTTCTCAAACGCTTCCAGGAGGCGGAGGCTCTCGACGTCAATCACCCGTGTTCGCCGTTCCGTCAATAATGCGCGGAGTCGGTACAGGACCGCATCAATCTCGCCCCGCTCGCGCAGAGGCTGGGAGTCCAGGTAGCGCAGGAGCACCTCGGTACACCATTCACCGTCTCGCTTCGCGATCCCAACCAATCCTTCACTCGCCTTTCGAGCCCAACCCGTCAGGAAGACACCCTCGATCACTTGTCCGGAGGCCTCGTCATAGGCCTGGAACAGCGCATCATCCGGATCGTTGCCCGTGTGAGCCGGGTTGGTGACGAAGACACCGTTCTTGTAGGGCAAGCCGACGGCCTCGTCCACTCTGTCCCCCACCGCAAACACGACGCTGTCGCACGGAAACTCGTAGAACTGCTTCAGCCCGACTGCCGCAAAGTCCTGTCCCTTAGGCTCAAGCTTCGTTTCTTCAATCTCCAGAGCTCGTACACGATTCTGTCCATCAGTGAGCACCCGACGCGGGGATGCGAGGAATCGGAACCCCATTCTGGTCTGGCTCACCTTCGGTTCGCATTTCGTAAATTCCTCCGTCATGCCCTTGAGAATCTCATCCGGGTTCTGGCCCACCGCTTCCAGACGAGGGCGGATGCGGGCGAACTCCTTGGCCAAGGTGTCCTGGTCGATGTTTGCGCAGACGGCGCGAATCTCCTTCGGATTGTATTTGCGTTCCGCAGGACCGCGCCTGGCAATCGCGGTCACCTCTTCCACTTGCTTGAACCGGACCAGCCAGTGGGAAATGTCCACCATCACATCGCCTACCCCGATAATTGCCACCCGTCGTCCCATCTCAAATGGCCGCTCGCTGAAGCCGGGGAGTCTATTGAAATGATAGACGACGTCCTTCGCGTGGTAGACACCGGTCGCCGAGTCCCCTTCGACACCAACGGTCTTCGTTCCCTGCGCACCGGTGGCAAAGACCAGCGCGCTGGCTCCCAGGCTTCGAAGTTCGTTCACCGTGATGTCTTTGTTGGTTCCGACCGTCACATTTCCAAAATAGTGCACGGTCGGGCGTTCCAGAATTTCCCAGTAGGCCTTCCGGAGCCCTCCGCGGAGCTTAAGCTTGCTTGGGAAGATGCCGTACTCCGCCAAGCCGCCGAATTTAATGTCACGATTCAGAATCA
>VBOJ01000284.1 GCA_005877775.1 Nitrospirota bacterium
GATGGGACCAGTTTTGGCGACATCAACACAAGGAACAGGCTGGAGCATTATGCCTCGCTCGCGGTGGGAGGACGGGTGGCTCCGAAATCCTATGTCTTTTTGGAAGGCTGGACCTCTCGGCAACTGTACGAAATCAACAAAGATCTCGACAGCACGGTCTATGTGATGAGCCTCGGCGCGACATGGGAGGCGACGGGCAAGACAACGGGAAATTACGCGATGGGATGGCAGGGAAGGCACTATGATCGCCCAAGCACAATCCGCGGGTCTGGAACCTTTAGCGGGCTTTATTTCAACAGCTATATTACGTGGAAGCCCCAGGAGCAGACCCAGGTGAACTGGGATCTCTACCGCCGGACCAATGAGACGGTCCTGGGCGGCACCAGGTTCTTTATCAGCACAGGGACCACCCTGGACGTGGGGCATTCTTTCACCGAAAAGTGGCGGGGCACCCTGCAACTCGTGTATGATCACGACACCTATTCAGACCCGACTACTGCCGAAGGCAAGACACTGCAGAGAAAGGATAACTACCTCACCTTAGGGGCTGGCTTATGGTATCAGATCCAGCCATGGCTGGGTACTCGCGCCACCTACACCTATGGCGAGCGCCTCTCAAACTTCAACAGCGCGGAATACACATCCAGCGTCCTGATGCTGTCGGCCCAAGCGCAGTTCTGAGCGCAGTTCTGATGGGTCTGATTGTCTCCATCACGCTGCTCTATCCCATGCCCCTTCCCGCGGCATCGAGAGCCAATCAAGACTCCGGCCAGAGTCCCGTGCAGGGAAGCACACCGAATCCCGGCTATCGGCTGGCGCCCAATGACGTCATCAAAGTCCAAGTGTTTGGTGAGGAAGCGCTCACCACAGAGACGCGGGTGAGCGGGGACGGGAAGATCGCACTCCCGTTGCTCGGCGTGCTGGAAATCAAAGGGCTCACGGTAAAAGAAACTGAGGAATTGATCACTTCTCGACTCGCCGACGGGTTCCTGAAACATCCACGGGTGAGTATCTACATTACCAGGTACCGGAATTTCTTCGTGTCCGGGGAAGTGAAGACCCCCGGCGGCTATACCTATGAGGAAGGGCTGACCGTGCTGAAAGCGGTCACACTGGCCGGAGGCTTCACCGATAAAGCGTCAACGGGCCGGATCAAGATCAAGCGTCTGAAGGGAAAAGATGAAGAGACCATCAGGGCGAATCTCGAAGACCCTGTGTTGCCGGACGATATTATCGTAGTCCCACAAAGCTTCTTCTGATGAACAGTACGGCTCCACCAATTCGTGATCTCGAGTCACCGGTAGAAGTGCATCTGCGCGACTACGTCCGCATCGTCATGAAACGGAAATGGGCCGTCGTCGGTCTGTTTGTGTCTGTGGTGACCGGCGCCGCCCTTCACGTGCTGATGCAGCCGTCGGTGTACGAATCCACAGTCAGTCTGTTGGTGGAGCCATCGGGGCCGAATGTGATGTCCAAAGCCGTGGAGGAAGTGTACGCCCCAACCGGATTTACCCTCGACTATTACAAAACCCAGTATGAGATCCTCAAAAGCCATCAGATCCTTCGAGAGGCGGCTCTCAGACTCAACCTGAAGGCGTATCCCGAGTACTCGCCCAAGCCAAAGCCGATGGGCCCGCTGGAGTCCTGGCTTGCAGAGACCAAGGCGATGGTCGTCTCGGCACTCTCCTGGGCCGTCACAGATCCGGCCGAGCAGAAAAATTCACTGCCGGAGAGTGAAGCCGAACGTCTCCTCGTCAATGCCTTCAAGCAACATGTCACGGTCAAGCCGGTGTTGAACAGCCGAATCGTCCGGGTGACGGTCGAGTCCACTGATCCTCAGTTTGCGGCGGATGCCGCCAATACCATCGCATCCGCCTATATCACCCGCGCGTTGGACATGAAGGTG
>VBOJ01000285.1 GCA_005877775.1 Nitrospirota bacterium
CGCCAACGGCTGATCGGTACAGCACGAGGGCCGTCGCATCATTGACAAGACTCTCGCCCTCAAGAATCGTGACGAGGCGACGAGGGATGCGCAGCCGCCTCCCAATGGCTGTCGCCGACACGGCGTACGGCGGAGAGACAATGGCACCCAACGCGATGGCCTCCGCCCAACCGATGCCGGGCAGCACGGCGTGAGCCACCACGGCCACAGCGGCCGTCGTCGCCAGCACAAGCCCGACCGCTAAGAGCAAGATCGGTCGGAGGTTCGCACGGAATTCACGCAGGGAGGTAAAATATGCCGCTGCCCACAGGATTGGCGGCAGGAAGACAAGAAAGACAATATCAGGGTCGAGCGTGACCGTCGGCAGACCCGGCACCACACCGAGCACCAGCCCGCCGATGACGAGGAGAATGGGATAAGGGATGAGGATCTTGCGCGCAATCGTCGTCAGCGCCAAAACCACCGCGAGCAGCATGATGACGATCTCGAGCTGATGAAGGCTTGCCATCCATCATCCCTTCTGTGGAGCGAACTGCCGGATAGGCTAATAGCAAGGCAGAAATGGCGACAGGCTACTGTTTGAGAGGGATGGAGTCAACATCCACAACGAAGACTCACCTTAAGGCAAAAATGAGCCGCCGCGCGTGGACGAGTCAAAAAGCTTCCTGAACCCCTTTTCTCTTGTCCAGCCGTCAGAACATTGTGTTGTTATTGGCCGATTTCTCCGGTACGACCTGCAGAACGTCCCAGTGCTCGACGATCTTGCCGTTGTCGTCGAGGCGGAAGATGTCGATGCCCGCCCAGTCCTTGTTGCCAGGCCATTCCTGACGACAATGCAGGACGACGTAGTTTCCCTCAGCGATGACGCGCTTGAAGTGCACGCGCTTGCCCGGGTATTCCTTCGCGATACGCTCAAAGTACGCGATGAACGCTTCCGCGCCGTCAGCTACGTGTGGATTGTGCTGGATGTACACGTCTCCCACATAGTTACGCACAGCCTCGGCAGGCTTGCACTGGTTGAACATAAGGTCGTAGAAGCCCGTGACGTTCTGCTTGTTGCGCTCGAGTTGATTGTTCATCGGAACGTCCCTTCTGCGTGTGATTCGCTACTTCGCAGGCCCTGGCCATTTGCGCGCCGACCTGGGTCTATTAGGCACTATCTGACACGTACAGCGACCGTCCAGCCGAGCATCAGCTTCGGCCGTATACGGGAACCAGGGCTCCGCGTGAGGTCGAATTCTGCGGGGAGGCCAGAAACACGATGGTCGCCGCGACGTCCTGCACCTTCGGCCACTTGTTGAAGTCGGCCTTGGGCATGGCTTGGCGGTTGGCAGGTGTGTCCATAATGGACGGGACCACAGCGTTCACCCAGATGCTCTCGGCGGCCAGTTCCTCGGACAGACTGAGCGTCAGCGACGCCACGGCCGCCTTGCTGGCTGCATAAGCGGACAGTCCACCCGTCGGAACCAGTACGGGTTTTGCCGCGACGTTCACAATTCGTCCAGCTCCTCCCGAGGCGCGCATCTTCCGCACCGCTTCGCGGCAGCACAGAAAGCAGGTCAGCGAATTCGTGTCGAGCATCTGCTGCCACATGGCCAGCGTTGTCTCGGTGATCGGCGCAGCGCTGAAGGCGCCGGCCGCATGCACCGACGCCCAGAGTGATGGAAGAGACGAATAGAAACCAGCCACGGCCTTTTCGTCCGTCAGATCGATGCCCGCCGTGACGCGAACGCGCTCGTGCCTGGCCAACGGAAACCGGGCCGGGTCCGGCTGAGCAAGGGCCGGAATATGGCACACGGCCCCGGCATCCACGAGCATCTGGACCACCGCTGTGCCGAGCGCCCCGGTACCACCGGTCACCACGGCATGGCGATTCAAGAAATCAAGAGTGAGCATGCACTGGACTCCTTCTCCACATGAGATGATAGTCAGGCCATGCAAGGTTCAGGAGAATCCAACCGACTTGTGGATTGAGGGGTGGATTGAGGTGTGGCATGGCTATATTTCCGTTGTTTTCCCTTCGGTCGCGCGCAAGGTTCTCATTCCATTGCACGGCCGGACAGGTTCGGTACCGCTCCGGAGAGCGGACCCAGCGATAGG
>VBOJ01000288.1 GCA_005877775.1 Nitrospirota bacterium
AAACGGCCACGATCGTTTCCTGAGAAGCTCGCAGCTCAAGGGCACACTTGTAAAATTCCCTTTACTCATGATCGCCTGGAGGAAATTCATTATTGGTGGCATCAGATGGCCCGCAATTATCATGAGCCGGATCCATTTCGATACTCACTCGGAGCATTTATCCAAGCGGGTCGTAGCGTGAGTTACCTGCTCCAGAAGGAGCAGGCGGCATTTGATAATTTCGGCTGGTACCAATCGTGGGTCGACGAGGCTAAGAAAGACCCGGTGTTGTGCTGGCTCAACGATGCACGAACCGATGTCGTCCATCGCCAAGCCCTTCAACCACACAGTTGGCTCGAAATGCGGTGCGTCGGTAACCCGAGGCAGCCCGTCGATGACGAAGAGGATGGCCCTATCGGTACAAAGGACCCATTCATGTGCACCCACTATTACATGTTCACTGGACCTTCGACTGACCATACTCATGAATTTACAAGGCTCTGGGGGATCGAGGGCTTGAAAGACCGAGAGCTCCTTGAAGCTTGTGCTGACGCATATGACCGTCTAGCGCAGCTCGTGCAAGAAGCACATCGCCGTTTGGGAGACCGGATGGCCACATTTGAAGGGATGAGGCCCTACAGCGGGGAAAAATCGGCAAGAGACCTCCCTTGCATGCAAGACATCATGAAACACCGTGTAGCTCGCACTGTCATCAGAGATGGAAAAGAAGTTTGGGAAGGCGAACCACCTGGTCTCCATGATCAGAAGTGAGAAGAAAGAGGTCCGGAGCTTTATGAACTAGAACCCCGCCACACGCTTGACGCCCTGCCGATGGCGACGGACAGTCCTTATGCCTCTGTTCCGTTCAGAACCTATAAGCTATGTGCCATTAGCTATACGCTCTCAGAAGATAGGCCATCAGCCATACGCTCTTACGAAAGCTATCCGCGCCCCCGCGTGTCCGCTTGACTCCCTTCCGCTGGCGGCCTAGCCTTGCTAAGAATTCGGTGTCAGGCATGAGTATGGACTTATTTTTCTGCAGCCTTATTGCCTGGCCTGATTGAGCATGCTGAAGCGCGAAAAGTAGCCTGCCCCCCCTTTTTTCTATTGGGAACTGGGAAAGCCATGGCCGATCCCACGGACTATTACACGCCTGCCAGGGTCGTTCTCCTTACCGGCGCCGGTTTTAGTAAGAATTTCGGTGGCCTGTTGGGAAGTGAGATGTGGTCGCTGATCCTGAATCAGCCCGAGATTACAGCTTCTGACAAGCTGCGTGCATGCCTGCTAGAAAATCTTAATTACGAGATGGTCTACGATACTGTTATCAATTCAGAGAACTACACGACGGAAGAGAAAGCCGACTTCACCGCGGCACTGGAGAAGGCTTATCGAGCACTGGACGATGCAGTCCGGTTTGAAGACGTTCGACAGCGGGGGCAGAAGGCCATGATGTTGCGCTCCTTCCTGAACCGCTTCGGTGGTTCTGGAAGAGGGCGGGCCTTTTTCTTCACCCTCAATCAAGATCTGCTCGTGGAGCGCTTTTACAGTAATCAAGAGGGACTGATGCAGATCCCTGGACTGGGGCACCCCGAATGGTTCACGCACTTCGAAACGCCGCTAACTCCTGAGCATGAGATTACACTTCTCGATCAAACCCGCGTGGACACGTGGCGTTCCAGATTTTGGGCAAGGGGGGGCGGCATCCAGCATTTCGTCTACGTCAAGCTGCATGGCTCATATGGGTGGCGAGCGACAGATGGGTCCAGAGCGATGGTGATTGGCACGGCAAAGGCCAGAATCATCGACAAAGAACCCCTCCTGCGCTGGTACTTGGACCTCTTCAAGGCGGTCGTGGAGCGCCCAGGTCAGCTCCTCGTCGTCACCGGATATGGGTTCATGGATGATCACATTAACAATGTCATCGCCGATGCGATTCGGGATGCTGGATTGCGGGTCCACGTGATCTTGCCGAAGGCATACCCTTGGCGATGCGCCGGCGCCCAGAGGGGCTGAGATTTGGAGGGGGCTGCACGGTTATACGTGCGCCACGATGCTCGATCTTGTTCGACCGTCCTCCAGGGATCTAACTGCACAGGGCAAGGCGTTCTTCCAGCAAATTGGCTTGGGTTAGGCTGGGCCGTTTAATGGGGCAAGAAAAAGGGGCGATTCTACTTTTCTGCTAGAATCCTGCCACACCACGGACGGCCTGCCGATGGCGACGGTCCCTCTGTGTTCTGCTCCGTTCCGAAACTATATGCTATATGCCATCAGCTATATGCTCTTAGGAGCTAGGCCATCAGCCATACGCTCTTACCAGAGCCGCCCCACACTCGCGCGGATCAAGATGGCGTCAGGTGACGGCTTTGCGGATGAGATTCCGGATGATGGATTTCGGAGAAGGCGGGGCCAAGCTCGGAGTGCGGTGGGACCGTGAGCCCCACCGCTGTGCCGGTTTTGTCAGAATATGGATCAGGGGCAGGACCGGGCAATTGGGACACCCAGTGACATGCGCGGCAGCTATGGAATGCTCTGGAGGTCCGTGAAGGCGCGATAGGCTTGCGCGACACTCCCGATCGGTGAGACCTGCATGAGAAAAGGTGTCTCCCAGTCGGCTTCCGTTCCATCTTGCTCGTCCGGTACCAGCACTTGGCGCAGCTGTGCCTCATTCGCCGCGGCCAGCTTCAGTGGGACGGCACCGACTGGCCCGATGTGGCCGTCCGGTGTGACGGTCCCCGTGATAACCCGATCAGCAGGAATGTCCCCACCCCTGGCCAGCACTGCCACACTCAGAGCGACCATGGCCGTACAACTCTCGCCGTAGATGGTGACGCCTGGATAGGGAAGTGACAACATGACCGTCCAGGAATGAGGGGAGACACCAAGCGCATGCGCCGTGCGATAGATTGCCTCTTCAATAGCCGTTTGCGTCATCCGCGAGAAACGGCCGGGTGTGCTCTTGAATAACACGGCGAGGCCTCCGTCATCTCCCCGTTTCTCGAACGACAAGACAAGGTAGACCACTTGACCGGTTGGGTCCTTCTCCATCGTGATGCCCAACACCGGGATGATCGCCTCGTGAAAGCGGCCTTGCGCCCTGGCCTCCGCGATTGGGAGGATGCAAAGCCCGACGAGGATGATGGCGATCCAGCCTGTCATCGCGAGCTGGTGCGCCACCCGAGACCCGCATCTCCGAGCATTGGGCATCGCCTGAGTCATTCTTTGTGATTCTCCTCCACGAGATACTCACGCTCTGAATTGCCGGGGGTCAGGCGCTCAAACGCACCAGGTCTCGCGATTTTGTGGCTGTCTTCCGCGAAAACACTTCCGCCTGCCGGTCACGCAACGAGCTTTGCATCAGGCGGTGACGATAGATTTCGGGATCCACGATCTCCCCGCACACTAGGCAGCGCCATCCCTCGAACGAGCCGTCGCTGCCGGCGAAATCAATGAAGACTTCCCGACGCATCAACCCATCACACCGTAGACAGACCATGGCTTCTCCTCTATCCAGTCGCTCTCCTCACCGCACCGTCAGCCGAGTCAACTCCATGAGGGCGTGGGGCGCAATTGAGTGTCCCTATCTTCGCGAGCCCTTTTGGGCGCTGGATAAGATTCACGGGCTGTGCCATCGACAGCGATCGCACCACCACGGATCCCAAGGATTCAGCTTCCTACTCCAAGCTCTGCACAAGGGACAAGACCGGGTCCACATCGGCTTCTCCTTCATAGGCATGAGGCTACAAGACGCAAGCCTGGCCCACCATCCTGTGAACCCTGTAATTTTACGGAGGAAGATAGCGGACACTAAACGAGGGGAGATACCGTACCTTCGGGGGGTTGGGGCGGCTGGGATGATTCCCGTGCTCGCGCAACACGAACTACTTCAGCGTGAGTCGTCGTTCGTGTCTCGTCATGCGTCTCTTGTGTCGTTGCGTCTGTCGCGACAGACGCGGCACGCGTTGCGAGATACGCTTCACGAGGCACGCTTCACAAGAACTTAAAGCCGACGCGCGCAGTGAGGAGCCCCCGTGCGGGCCCCTGTTTCCAACTATCCTGGTTAGGGTCAGGTCTTGCAATCGCACATCCGGCAGGAAAATTGTAAAGCCTACTTTTCTGCAGAATCCCACCAGGTGACAGACGGCCGGCCGATGGCGACGAACGGTTCTATGCTTCTGTTCCGGTCAGAACCTATCAGCTATATGCCATCAGCTATACGCTCTTAGAAAATAGGCCATCAGCCATACGCTCTTACAAGAGCCCCACTCCCTCGCGCGGCCTTGTCGGTGAGTCTTGAACACTTCATATGGCTGAGCATCAACCTGGACACGATCCGACGGATTGGCTAGACTTTCCCTCTCCCCATAATTCCAGAAAAGGAGTGACCAATGAGGTTCCTTCGTGAGCTGCTGAAGGGTCTGCTGTGTACGAGCCTGACGGTCGCGTCAGTGTCCGCAGGTGCAGCTCAAGCAGGCGGCGGCAATTTGGTGACTAAACCCAGCAAATATTCAGTCCCCGAAACGATCGACCGGATCGAGAGGGCCGTCACGGCGAAGGGGATGCAGATCTTTGCCCGGATTGACCATGGCGGAGAGGCAAAGAAAGTGGGGTTAGAAATGAGGCCCACCGAGCTTCTCATCTTCGGCAACCCGAAGGGCGGGACCGCTCTGATGGTAGCCAGGCCAACGGCTGCAATTGATCTCCCCATGAAAGCCTTGGCATGGGAAGACAAGGATGGCAGAGTGTGGCTCACCTATAACTCGCTCGAGCTGCTGCAAGAGCGACACGGTGTGCCAGCGGAGCTAACATCCAAACTCGATCCGGTTGGTAAACTACTGGAGCAGGCAG
>VBOJ01000290.1 GCA_005877775.1 Nitrospirota bacterium
ACGATTGACGGTGTCCGCGTGGTGTTCGAGGATGGATGGGGGCTCATCAGGGCTTCCAACACTCAACCGGCACTCGTGCTCCGTTTTGAGGCCACGTCTCCCGACCGCGTGGCGGCCATCCAGACCCTGATCGAATCCGAGTTGAAAGAATCGCAACGTTTGTTGGCCACGTAACCAGTGTCCTACTTCAGGATTGGTATCTCCCACCCATGCTCTCTCCTCTCTCTTCTCCTTTTCGCTCTGGTTCTCGTTCCTGATTCGCCCGCTCAGCCAGCATTAGAGCGATTACAGCCAGCGACTCTCGCAGTCGCTCCGCCTTTCGCGGCCGGCGAACGTCTGACCTATACGGTTTCCTGGTTCAACATCAAGGCTGGAACCGCCGTCATGGAGGTGTCGGAGACCGCGCCGATTCAAGGCCGGGCGATGCTCAGGCTCCTGACCACCGCGACGTCAGGCCCCATGGTCACCAAGTTCTATCCCGTGGATAACCGGGTTGAATCCATTGTTGATGCGGCGCAGCTTTCTCCCCAACGAATGGTCTTCCACAGACGGGAAGGCAAGAAGCAGAATGACTTCGACGTGACCTTTCGTCATGCGGAGGGAAATGTGACGTCAATCAAAGACGGGGTCGCCGACACGCTTCCCATTCCACCAGGGACCCACGACGCGATCTCCTGCCTGTATTATGTCCGGGGCCTACCCTCGCTTGTGCCGGGAACATCGTTGATCTTGAACGTGCATCATGACAAGAAGAATTACAGGCTCGAGGTGCAGGTGGAGGGAATCGAGAAGGTCAAAGGACCCTGGGGGGAGATAGAGGCGGTGCGGGTCTTGGCCATCATGCCGTTCAGGGGGATTTTCCTGAACGAGGGAAACATCCGGGTGTGGGTGACCAACGACGTGCGACGTGTCCCGGTGATGATGAGGGCCAAGGTGATCATCGGATCCGTCGTGGCCAGGTTGGTAGATGGGTTTCGAAAGCCGTTGGGACAGTGAATCTCTGGGAGCGCCGATTGCTCAGCCTTCGAAAAACCGATATAATCTCAACTCAACGAAAGGCCTCATAAACCAACTGCGACCGAAAGGGAACGCCGTGGCGTCCTTTCCCATTACCCTGACCCGACATATCATCGAGAAGCAAGCCGCCCATCCGGCCGCGACCGGTGAGTTTTCTGCCCTCATGGTCCAGATCGGTCTGGTGGGGAAGATGATCGCCCAGGACCTCCGACGAGCCGGCTTAATCAATATCCTTGGGGGGACCGGGAAAACCAATGTTCATGGGGAGGCGGTAAAGAAACTGGATGAGATCGCCAATGAGACCTTTCTCAAGGTGTTCCATTATAGCGGGCTCGTGTGTGCCCTGGCCTCGGAGGAGATGGAAAAGCCGGTCCACCTGCCTGAGAACTGCCCGCACGGCAAGTATATGTTGCTTTTCGATCCTCTGGACGGCTCGTCCAATACCGACGTCAACATGCCCCTCGGCACGGTCTTTTCCGTCCTGCGCTATGAGGGGAAGGCCGGGCTGCCATCAGAAGCGGAGCTAATTCGTCGGGGAACAGAGCAGGTGGCAGCCGGCTATCTTATGTACGGGTCGAGTACCATGCTGGTCTTTACCGCTGGACGGGGGGTCCACGGGTTTACGCTGGACCCCGGCGTTGGCGAATACCTGCTCTCGCACGAGCATATTCGGATTCCGGCCAAGGGCAAGGTCTATGCGGTGAACGAGGGCAATTATCACAAGTGGCCGGCCGGCACTCGACAGTATGTGGATTATCTCAAGGTGTCGGACAAGGCAACGGGACGGCCGTACAGTACCCGCTATTCTGGCTGCCTGGTCGCAGATGTCCATCGCATGCTCCTCGGGGGAGGGATCTACCTCTATCCCGGAGAGACGGACAAACCGGAGGGAAAGCTCCGCCTGTTGTACGAGGTGAACCCATTGGCGATGGTCGTCGAGCAGGCAGGCGGGCGTGCCAGCACCGGAACCATGCGCGTGTTAGAGCTGGAGCCCAAGGGCCTTCACCAGCGAGTGCCGTTATTGATTGGGAGCCCTGAGGACGTCAGTCAGGCTGAAGCGTTTATTCAGGGGAAACGGTGAGAGCTCGTTAACCGTGAATCGCAAGAAGACGTCACTCGTTAAACGTGAAGAGTCTCTTTCGATTAATGAATAACGGTTCAGGATTCACGCCTTTAGCGAATAACGATTCACGAGTAACGAATACGAGAGGTTGACTATGAACGATCGCATCCGAGAAATCCTGAGCTGGTACGGAAGCGACAACGCAGGTACGCGAACCAATCTGGCCCGCTTGCTCAGTCATGGAAAACTGGCAGGAACCGGTAAACTGGTGATCCTGCCGGTTGATCAAGGATTCGAACATGGGCCGGCACGAAGTTTTGCACCCAACCCTCCCGGCTACAATCCGCTCTATCATTTCGAGCTGGCCGTGGACGCCGGGTGTAACGCCTACGCCGCGCCGCTGGGCTTTCTCGAAGCCGGGACCAGTCACTTCGCGGGCAGGATTCCGCTGATCCTGAAGCTCAACAATCACGATGTGCTGCATGAGGACAAGGACCCGCTGCCGGCCGTGACCGGAAGCGTGCGAGATGCCTTGCGGTTAGGCTGTTCAGCTGTCGGGTTCACGATCTATCCAGCGTCGGTACATTGTACGATGATGTACCA
>VBOJ01000053.1 GCA_005877775.1 Nitrospirota bacterium
GTTGTGTTGACCGCATGGTGGTCGATCGCATAGCCGAACTTGAACTTCCAGGCAATCGCATGCTTGCCCGGGAGTGAGTCCGTCTGGTGCATCGGCATCAGCCAGCTCCGGGTGAACGACTGCTGCGCGCCATACCGGAAATTGCTCTGATAGCCGGTATCCACCGCAATCGCCCGTCCGTCCGGCCGCGTCTCGTGCCCCTTCACCGACTTCGCCGTCGACACGTATGGGGCATGCTTCGCCATCGTCACGTGGTACGGATAGGCCGGGTTGTACTTGGCCCGAATCATCAACCGCGACACCTTGTAGAACGGATCGCTCGGCTTCCAGCCCCGGTACGGCCGGTCCACCGGGTTCCCGTCCACATAGACGTAGTCGCCGTCGTTGATGCCCCGGTCCTTCGCCGCCTGCGGGTTGATGTGCAACTGGTGCTCGCCCACGCCCGGCGTCCGCTTATCCATCCGGTACGGATCCCCGAAGTT
This sequence comes from Nitrospirota bacterium, assembly GCA_005877775.1. Classification (GTDB taxonomy): domain Bacteria; phylum Nitrospirota; class Nitrospiria; order Nitrospirales; family Nitrospiraceae; genus NS-7. The sequence goes on from VBOJ01000053.1 coordinate 483, forward strand.
GGACTCGTACATCTGCACCCAATCGTTCACCGACCACTGGCTGTGTACCCGGTGCCGAGTCTTGGGGGTCACGCAGTAGAACTGGTACCCCTTCTCCCACAACGGGTTCGCCTGCCGGCGGATTTCCGCCCACGGCAGCTTGATGTTCCGCACGTGCTTGTCGTCATGGTGCTGCGCCGTGATCGGAATGCCGTAGTCGTCGGGCCGGATGAAGGGGTTCGACGACATAATGGCATTCGGGAGATACGGCGTACACTCTGGACCCTCCCGATGGACGATGAAGTTCTCGCCGTACTCGATCGCCTCCGGCTCGACCCGGTAGGTTTCGATTCGGCCGCAGCGCGTCCACTGGGGTTTGCTCTCGTTCGTCTCTTCCCAGAGCGGATGGCGCGGATAGGTCCGACCCATCACCATCCAACCCTTCTCCGACTTCAGCATCGTATCCGCATGGTAGCCGTAGCAGGTTGCGCTGGCATCGAGCGCGCGCTGCACGTACACGTCCACCCGGTTCTGATACACGAAGTGGAACACTTGCTTCATTCTGACGTCACCAGTCATCTCCGTTAACTTCGCGGCCACGCCCGCAAAGGTGTCCGCATCATTGCGGGTGTCATACAGCGGCCGGATGCCGCCTTTCCAGATCTGCAACCAGGGATTCGACACGGTAGCCGTCATCTCCGGATAGGTGAACTCCATCCAGGAGTTGCAGGCGAACGCCACATCCGCATGGTTCACGTCGGACGTCATCTCGATGTCCTGCGTGACGATACACTCGATGTTGGGATCGACGTTCTTCACCATGTCATAGTGGTGCTTCGAGTTGTTCAAAATGTTCACGTTGGTCACCCAGCGCAGCTTGCTGGGGCTTGGCATGTGGGTCTTGCCGGTGAACACCTTGCGGCCGTACTTCGGCGTGTTCACGATCAGGGCCGTGTCGCCGTGGTTCCAGTAGCCGACCTCCTCCCCGTAGTAGTAGGACTTGACCTTGATTTCCTTGCCATGCGCGTTCGGATCCAACGTCTGGTTGAACGGATCTTCACCAGTATGGACGCCGAGACCACCGCCCGACCATGGAGTGGCGTTCCAGATCCCGGCCTTATAGTTACCAGACCAGGTATGACATCCGGTTCCAAACTTCCCGATGTTCCCGGTCAAGGTCACCACGAACGCTGCGGCCCGCCCCAGCTCCGTCATGTGGAAATAGTGGCAGACCCCTTCGCCATTGTGTAGGGCAGCCGGCTTGATTGTCCCGCAATCACGAGCAAAACGCACGATCAGGTCCTTCGGGGACCGGCTGATCTGATGCACGGTGTCCAGGTCGTAGTCCTGCAAGTGCACCGTGTACATCTGATAGATCGGCATCACATCCACTTCGCGCCCATTGAGCAGCTTGACCCGGTAGGTCCCGGTCAGGGCTGCATCAAGGCCGCTATTCTGGTAATGCCAACCAACTGTTTCACGGTCCAGGTGGACCGCCTGCCCCTTGGCCAGATCCCAGACCATGAATCCACCCAGGCGCTCGATTTGCTCCGGCGTCAATGACTGAATCCGGCCGGAATAGCGCTTGGAGTAGTCCGGGAACTGGAAGTCCTTGATCACATCCCGCGGATCGAGATATTGCAGCGTATCGGTTCGCACGAGCAAGGGCATGTCCGTGTAGCCCTTAATGTAATCAATGTCCTGCAGGTTCTCGTCGAGGATGATCTTGCACGTGCCTAAGAAATTCGCCGCGTCTGTTTCCGGCCGGACCGGAATCCAGTAATCGGCCCGATAGGCCGTCGGGTTGTACTCGGGCGTGATGACCACGACCCGGGCGCCCCGCTCAATACACTCCAACTTCCAGTGCGCTTCCGGCATCTTGTTCTCGACGAAGTTCTTGCCCCAGCTTACGTTCAGCTTGGAGAAGCGCATGTCGGAGAGGTCGATGTCGCAGTTCTGCGTCCCGTTCCACCAGGGGTGCGACGGGTCTTGGTCGCCGTGCCAGGTGTAGTTGGAAAAGTACTTGCCTCCCTGCGCCTGCTCCGGTTTTACTTTGCGAATCCAGGTGTCCACCAGCGGCAGTACACCACCGTTAAACCGGGTGTTCATCATCTTGCCGATGATGCCCAGCACCGGCATGCCGGCCCGATGCTTGAAGGTGCGCACGCCCGCGCCCTTCATCATCTCGATCATTTCCGGTGGATAGCCCTGCTCCCGCAGCCGCCGCGCGCCCGCCTCGCCGCTATACCGCGTCGCAATGAGGATCACAGCTTTGGCCGTGTAGGTAAACGCGGTGTCCCAGGACACTCGCAGCATGTCGTCCAGGAACCGGGAATCGAATTTGTATTTGCGCTTGACCTCCGGAGTCAGCTCCGGCGAGCCGTCGTCCATCCACTGCTTCCAGCCCTTCCGCATCAAGGGGCCCTTGAGCCGATAGGGGCCGTACACGCGCCGATGGAACGTATACCCCTTCAAGCACATGCGCGGGTTGTGCGCAAAGGTCCCGCGGTTGCCATAGAGGTCTTCGTAGGTCTGATGGTCATAGTTCTGCTCGACCCGCATCACGACCCCGTTCCGGACAAAGGCCCGGACCCGACAGCCGTGCGTATCATTGGGGGAGCAGCACCACGTGAAGGAGGAGTCGTACCGATACTGGTCATGGTAGACTCGCTCCCAGGACCGGTCCGGGTAGTCGCCGAGGGGGTTGCCCACCTCGATGACCGGCTGCAGTGCTGTCAGCGCCAGGGCCTTGTCGGCCACTGCGACCGCCGCCACCGTCCCGGCCGAAACTTTCAGGAATTGTCGCCGTGAGAGAAACATCGTCTACACCTCCTAAGTTGAATGCTGGTTGCCCAGCAAACCATGCTGCCAAACACTGTGGCTCACGCTTTGGACATCACCTCCCTTTTGGGTTGGATTTGCCAGGCTGGGACTACTAAATTGCGGAACGAACGTACCTAAGAGGATAAGGATAGAAGCAGGTCGTCGCAGCATGGCGGATGAATGGAAAAGCAATTACAGAACCACAAGTCTTCTTCGCGATAAACAATCGGAAGTTATTGATTTTAAAATTGTATTTCAGTGACGAAAAGCGTGAGATATCTGCCAACACGTGTAGAGAAGGTGGCGATAACTTGGAGTCAAAGCCGTAATGAAATAAAATGTCTTTTATATCAGTGTGTTACAAAACTATTTCTGGTTACTTGATGGTAACATTCAAATGAGGCTTTTGTTACGCTATGAGGGTCAAATTACCTAAAGTTTCAACAGGCACAGATCAGCAAGACAGGACATGAAGACAACGGATTTCTTTGATGATGTGTTAGGTGAGGAGGATCACGATCAAGATATGAATCTTTCAGGGCTTGCCCATCATCCTATCGATTTATCTTGCCGCTGGAATTATCGGGATCACAGGAACGAACTTCACCTTTCACGAGACGACCGTCCTTATTTTGGGGGTATTCCCGCATATGCACTGCAGGTGCCAGCGGATACAGCAGCCCAACCTGAAGAAATAAAGTAGATTCTTTGAATACCCGTAACCTCTAAATCGAAACTGACCCACTACTGCACCGGTGATTGGCTTGACAGAAATTTACCCCATCAGTAAAATCTGCTCTTCCTGCCCCAAAGAGCGGGAATAGCTCAGTGGTAGAGCATCGCCTTGCCAAGGCGAGGGTCGCGGGTTCAAATCCCGTTTCCCGCTCCAAAACCATTTACCTACTTGAACCCGCGACCGGGGGCTCGAAGGGGGTACACCCCCTTCGCGGGGTGACGCGAAGCCTTCGGCGAGCGCGCGAGGGGGCTGGCCCCCTGGCGGGAGCCGGTGAGGCAAGCTTCAGGGCCGAACCGGCGACGGAGCGTGGTCCAAATCCCGTTTCCCGCTCCATTTTATCAATCACTTGCATGTACGTTGTCTTGCCTTCATTGGCCGTTTCATCATGATTCCCGACAGGGTTGATGGGGGAAATCGTAAGGAGTGACCCCTAGATGAAACAATGAGCGCCCATCTCAGGCTTAAACTCGTTGCGCAATCCTCAAGACCGCGCTCACCGACATTGAGAAGGCTGCTGGGATCCTTCATGGCGTCGCTCATGTGACGCCGGTTCTCGCATCGCGCACACTGAGTCGAACTGCCGGCGCCACCGTGTTCTTGACGTGCGAGAACTTTCAACCTGTCGGGGCCTTCAAGTTTCGTGGGGCCTGTCATGCCATCGCCACGCTGCCGCCTTCGCAGCAGTCCGGTCCCATTGTGACGAGTTCTTCCGGCAATCATGCCCAGGGAGTCGCGCTGGCTCCATTACTCAGGCGTGAAGAGGCGCGAATCGGCAAGCGGGTCGGAGTGATCATCACGGGACGGAATGTGGACTCCTCCTCGTTCTTTGCGACATTGTCCTCGTAACGCAGGGGGAACGTGAGACGGGGCGGCGGGAGTATACGAAGCCGGCCTATCGCCGCACAGCACGGAGGCTGGCGAGCAACCGGTTGGCCTGTGCCAGGTCCTCGGGCGACAGCGGGACCTTCCCGAAGCGGACGCGACAGTAGAGATGGGTGAGGGGTTGCACATACTGACCGCTATGAGACCACTCCCGTGTCGCGAATCTGGAAAATTCCAACGGAGTGTCGCTGGGATTCTTATGAAGGCCACGTGAGGCCAGAAGGTGTAACATCCGGCCATACAGCTGGATGATCGCAACCTGTGTGGTAAGGCCCTGTTCAAGGAGGTGTCTTCCCATCCATCGCTTTCTCAGGCGCCATACCATCGCGATGACCCCAGCGATTGCCGAAGAGCCCACCATCCAGCCAAGCAGCCGCCAATCCAGTACCGGTGCGTGGTCCGCGAACCAGGTCCGCCAAGTGCCAGCCCAACGGAGAGCGATGGACAGAAGGCTGGAAAGCTGGGTGCGGGCGCTGTCCCCCCCTTCACGGATTCCGCGCGCCACCGCCAACTGGTCGGCAAAACTGTACTGAATGACAAGACGGTCCCATTTCAGCCGAATCGAATCCATGACCCTGCCGAACGCGGTCCACAAATGATTCGAGACGAGCGCGGCTACGCTGGGCGTGGGGTCAAAGGTGATCCATCCTGAACGTGGGAAATATACCTCGACCCACGCATGGGCGTCCCGCTGGCGGACCGTATAGTAGTTGCCGAAGTCGTTCCACTCACCGGCAAGGAATCCGGTCACCAGCCGAGCCGGAATGCCCACCGTTCGCAGCATCATCACCATGGCCGTCGCGTAGTGCTCACAATAGCCCGTCTTGCGCAAGAAGAGAAAATCTTCGACGGGACTGACTGGAACAGACGTGCCGACGTCCAGGCTATAACGATAGTTCGTTCGGAGATGCTGTTTGATGGCCACAGCGATCTGATGAGGGGTCTTGGCTTGACGGATGATTTGCCGGGTCAGCTCCGTGACCCGCGTACTCATGGTCGGAAGTTGAAGGAAATGCTTCCTAATGGAGTCTGGATAGTTGAGAGAGGTCGCTAACCGCTCCTCTTCCAACAGATGATTGGGTATGGAGTGCGCACGGTACTGAAACCGCGTTGAGGGGAAGTACGGCAAAGAGATGCCACCCATGCCGTCAGTCTGCACAACTGGGAAATCACCTACCACCGAGTCCACCAGCGGAACCCCGAACAGAACGGACGTGTCGAGCGCTTCGATGAGGATTTCTTGAAGGAGACCTGTTGATTGTGTGCCTGCCCCTCTTCCACGAGAGACATTCGGCATGCTGAAGGTTCCCTCAGCAGTCTGCCCCAGTGAGCGTCGGTAGGCAAGGCTGTTGACCCAGGAACGCCCGGTATAGAGATCGTAGGCCGCGCCGCGGAGGTAGAGTCGGTCTGTGTCGAGCGTCTCCTGGTCCGGGAACTCCACACGCATGACGATGCTCGGGTCCTCTTTGATGGCACCAATAACGCCTAGGTCCACTTTTTCAGAAAAACCTGAAGTCCTGATGACTTCCCCGCGTGTCTTTTTGAAGAATCCGGCTCCGATTCGTGGGATCACAAAAAAGATGGCTATGGTGAGGCAAAACGCTCCCACCACAATGCCGTTCGTCGTCCAGAAAAACCTTGCCGTGATAGGGCCTGGGAAGGGGGATGCATTCACTGGGCTGCTTGGAGAAGTCATCGCCAATCGCGCTTCATGGCTCTCCTTTGTTAGATGATACAGAAGCAGCGTCCAGATCGCTGCGAAGAGGTATGCAACGAAGACCAATCCGAACCAGAGATCCGTTGTGAGGGTTGCCGAAGCCAGGACTGCCACGAAGCTAATAGCGTAGAGCTGAAGGAAATCCTTGCGTTCCCTGAGATTGAAGAGCTTGTTGACCATGAGAATGATCAGGAAATGGATGCCGGCTGGCAACAGGTCCTGCGAGACCCAGAGCAGATCCACCACGAAGGCGACAAAGGCCATGACCATGAGGCTATTCCAGAGCGTCGGAGAGAATTGCAGAACCTGGTTGCTGAGCCGGTTGCTGCCCACTCCGCACGACTGCGCGAGACGGACCGTCAGCGTCACGAACCCAAGGATGGCCAATAGCAGCGGGAGGTCGGTGGTCAGAGTGAGGCCTGCGAACCCGCTGGCGGCTAAGAGGACGGAACTCAGCTCAAAAGCTCGTTCAAGGTTCATGTGTCCTCACGCAAGCTCCGATGCCAGGACCACTCGACTGACGCCTGGGCATGCGGCCGTGAGATGTGGATCTGGCCAAGGCAGAACCAAGAGAATAGATTCCAAGCCCTCGCTCCCGTCGCCGAGTATCTTGGACAGGTTGGATACCGGAGCTGACTCCACCACCTGGATCGGTTCACAAAGAGCCAAGGTCCGGAGAATACTGTAGAAATGGGCCTCGCCGATGCCATAGGGAATTTCCAGATCCCCTACCAGCGCGCGGAGAGCGTAGGACTGCTCATGGAAGAAGGCGATCAGTGAGGCGGCTAGGATCACTGCTCGCTCGAAGTCCTGGTGGTGGTTACATGGGATGGCAGTGGATAAGGCAATGGTCACGCGCCGTTGGTCTTCAGCCTCAGTTTCCCGGACAATTAACCTCGATTGCCGAGCGGTGGTCATCCAATGGATGGCGCGGGAATCATCTCCTGATAGGTAGAGTCGGAGATTATACAGACTGACCCCCTGTCCCCGACGCGACACAGCCTGATCTTGACCCTGGGTCGTGAGCTCATGGACAAGCGCATCGGGCAGTGGCCTAAGCTCTGGGCAGACGACCACTTCTGACTCGAGAGGGAGCGTCGCGGCTTTTATGAAGAGGCCAAAGGGAAAGCGCGTCAGAAGCTTGATTCCCTGAATTCGGTAGTACCCCCTCTTCGCCACCAGAAGCGGGTAGGAGAGCAAGACCGACGCCCGCGGCGGCAAGTGAAGCAGGCGCAGACCTCTGTCCACAGCAGCACCCTGGACCACGTCCATCACTCTCAGCGAAAAACTGGGAATCCTAAGCTTTCGATTGGCGATGGAGACGGACACGGTCGTTGGCTGATTGGCAAAGAGGTAGTCCGGCAGATGCCGGCGGACATCAAGTCTCTTCAGAGATTGCTCAGAGAGCAGACCCGAGATGATGATGAGGCTTAGGAGCATCGCCAGGAGGAGGTAGAGAAGATTGTTTCCAGTGTTGATGGCGGCCAAGCCGACTGCGAACGTGAAGAGGATGAGCTTCGTCCCTTCGGGGGTCAGCCGGATGGAACGGTAGCGGTAGAACCAGCGAACGAATTGGATGACCCGCTCAAAGTACATGAGAAGTCTTCAGCCCCCGGCATTCAGCTATCAAGAGGAACGAGATGGCTGACCTTCCTGTCAGGCTGCGTGAAGCGCCGGGCGCTGAACGGTTGTGCGTGATCCTAAAGTGGGATGGGCACTGTTTCCAGGATGTCCTGAACGACTCGCTCGGCATGTTCGGAGCTTCTCCCCTTGAACCCCTGACCTCGATTGAGCATCACCCGGTGTGACAGGACGACCGGCGCCAATTCCTTGATGTCATCGGGTAAGCAGTAGTCGCGGTCCCGGGCTAGGGCCAGCGCCTTCGCTGCCTTGCACAGAGCCAGGGCGCCCCGGGTACTTACGCCGAGGGTCAAGAGATCGCTTCGCCTGGTTGCCATGATGATGCCGAGGAGATAGTTCATCAGGCTGTCATCAAGGCGGACCTTTTCGACGGTGTTCTGAAGGTCGAGCATTTCTTCTACCGTCAGCACCGGCTGCAAGTCCTCAGCCGGGTGGAGGGATTGAGGCCGGTCCAGGATTTTCTTTTCTTCAACCTGATCAGGATAGCCGATCCGAATCCTCATGAGAAACCGGTCGAGTTGCGATTCCGGTAAGGGAAATGTCCCGTGGTACTCGATCGGGTTTTGGGTGGCGATGACCATGAATGGTTGCCGGAGAGGATAGGTCCGACTGTCCACGGACACCTGGGCTTCGCTCATGGCCTCCAGCAAGCTGCTCTGCGTCTTTGGAGTGGTCCGGTTGATCTCATCCGCCAGGACAACATTGGCAAAAATAGGGCCTGCCATGAACTCGAAGGTCTGCTTCTGCCGATGAAAGATGGACACCCCGAGGATATCGGATGGCAAGAGGTCGCTGGTAAATTGGATTCGTTTGAACGAACAGTCGAGAGAACGGGCTAGACTGTGGGCGAGGGTGGTCTTTCCGACTCCGGGGACATCCTCGATCAAGAGATGGCCCCGTGCAAGCATGCAGACGACGGCCAATTCAATGGCCTGAGATTTGCCTTTGATGACCCGCTCAATATTGTCCCGTATGGCCTGGATTTTCGGGGTTTCGTACATCGGTGAAGGCCGTGGCGCGAAAGAGAAAAAGATCCCACGTGAGTTCAATGAAAAGTCTAGCAGACGATTGGAAGGCGGTCAATTTTCTGACGGTAGTCGATGAGGTGCCGTTGGCTCGTCCGGAACCAGGACCAGGAACCAAGGCGGGGACTCCTCCGTCATGTCCTTGAAAAGGCGTGCGGTCCGGCTGCATGGGACTCCTTCGAAGACCGCGCCACGGCGAACCTCGACGTGCCGAAATCGGTAGTGACGGTCCTGAATATCTGGCGTCTTCAGTACACGGGGAATGTCCTGCCTAAGATCCGTCAAGTCCGAAAGAACCACAGACTCGCCGACCGGCAGAGTGGACAACCTGGCGTATAGAGGCCCGAACAACTCGGCCATGATGGTAGGACTGAAGATCGTGCCCGAGGGCCGCATTCGCGAGTTAGCCACGAGTTGGGATAGAAGCTCCCAGAATACTTCTGTATCCACCGCTGAAAGGACGCAGAGTTTGCCATACCTCGAAAGGAGATCCAGGAGGGCGAGAGGCCCCCGGATCTCGAATTTCCAGGGTGGAAAGAGCAACGTCCGACCATCATGCAGGACCTCGAGTGCCTCTTCGTCTTCCACGCGGACCTTTCGAAAAGCTCCCTTGGTTGTTCTTAAGTGTTCCTCGATGATCGGTTGCGACAAGCGGGAGGGTTCAAGAGCAAAAGTCGGCGTGGCGGGAGCGTGGCACGTGACGATCGTGTACTGCGGCAAGAGGCCCTTGGGCTGGGCCGATGCCAACATATCCACGTCACCCCAAAACTGAAACCGCAGCTGATCCGACTGCTGCAGCCGCTTGAGCCGGCCAGGATCGGCATGTAACGGGCCGCCGAACATCGACCCGGGGCGCAGCCGGTCCAGACCATGAACCGTCAAGGCCTTGCCTTGGGCCTTCAGTCGCGGCAGGTACTGAGTCACAAGCTCGTCAATGAAGGAGAGGTCTCCTGCGCCCAGATCGAGGAGCGACGGCGACTCCACATGGAGCAGGAGATCGTACGGGCTGCGATAGCCCCGCAAGAATTGCTCAATCTTGTCCGAAGCAAGGGACGTCATGGCTGGGGAGCCTATCTCCCATGCACCCAGACGTCAAGCTTGCTGCATTCTCGACTGTATGTTAGGAAGAGTTATGCTTCCTTGCGCTCCACGCCGCGTTGAGTTGTGCCGCTGTGCCCTGCTCCTGCCTGCAGCGTTTGCTCTCCTCATTGGAAGCGCCATTGCATCGGACATCCGGTCGCAGAGCGAACAGCTCCTGCCGCCGTTCGAGGTCGGCCAAGTCCTTGCCGTGTCCACCGGTCAGCCGGTTGCTTTCGAGCAGTGGCTCGCTGGACTGGCTTCGGCGGACGTGATCTATCTCGGCGAAGAACACCACAATCCGGCACATGTTCGCGCCGCCATCACTGTGTTGGAAGCGATCCTTGTCAGAAAAAACCGGGCGGTTCTTCTAATGGAAATGTTCGGATGGGACGGTCAGGCCGCCCTTCATCGGTACAAGGAGGATCCCCGTTACTCCCGGGACGCCTTCTTGGCGGACGTGGGTTGGGACAAAAATTGGGGTGGGGCCTTCGAGGATTATGAGCCGCTCGTGGCCTTTGCCCGACAGAAAAGCCAAGTCATAACGATCGCCCTGAATCCCCCAAGATTCCTAGTGCGAAAAGTCGCCAAGGAGGGACTCGTCACTGCACTGGCCGATCCCGAAATGGCCCGGTGGGGTGTGAGAGATCAACCCTTCGTGGACGACCAGTCCTATCGGGACCTTATTATTGGCCAACTCAGACGGTGCCACGGCGGATTGGATGAAGAAGGATACCAGCGGATGTATGAAGCCTCCCTGTTTCGAGACGAGGGGATGGCCAAAACGGTGGATGACTGGCTCCATCAAATCGGGCCGCTTGTCAGCTACACTGGTGGAGGCCATATCCAATATGGATTGCCGGTGCCGAACCGAGTTCTTCGTCGGCGCGCGACCATAGGCGACCCCAGGATCAAACAGGTAACCGTCTATCTGCATTCGTTCGATCCCGCGCGCCAGGGAGAAGTCCAGGAATTGCTCAAAGAAGGCATCGCCGACTATCTCTGGCTCACCTCACTGAGCGCTCACGGGGCACCGCGACGATGCCGGTAATTTCTCCGTTCAATTTATGTTTGGCCGTCGGGTACGATTGCGGTTGTTGATGCCAGTTATGCAATGGTCAGTTTCGTGAAACGTGAGGCGTTAGGCGTGAGGGGTGGGAATGATATGCCCTTCTTTCCTCACCACGCCTCACCCCTTACCCCTAACGCCTGACGGAATCTCTATGGAGGTTTGCATGGCCGATCAGGTCGTCATTGCGCAGCGAAGTCCCTATGTGATGGAGGTCGGACCCGGAATGGTCTATTGGTGCCGTGTGGATGGTCAAAGACACAACCATTCTGCGACGGCTCCCATACGGGCACGGAGTTTTCCCCGATCGAAGTGGCGTTCAAGGAGCGACAGCGGGTCGCATTTTGTGGCTGCAAGCACACGAAGAAGCCACCGTTTTGCGACGGGACTCATTCACGTCTCTAAACTTAGCGTGAAACGCTGAGTTATGAATGCCGAATAGCATCGCGACCGAGCCGCTCATCATTCGTCGTTCAGCGTTCGTTGCTTCCATGGATGATCAAGGCGAAGATCATTCTCCCTGCGGTGTACCGAATCCAAGAGCGTGAAGCGACGCTCGCCTCTCTGTCTCTCATCAGGCGGTCGCGTCTGACCTTCTCCTGAGCTAGGGGCAGAGGCTGCCACCCCGAAGCACGGAACTCATTGAGAGAATTCGCAGAGAAACTTGACACGACAGGGGATACGCAGTAAACAGGATACCGGAGCCTAGCGAGGAGGCGTTCTGAACTTCACCGGTGCGGAGATCTGATGCGCAGTAAGATTCCCTGCTCCGCAGACAAGTTGAGCCTGCTGGCGCCTGACATGATCCAGGCGGTAGTCGGGCCCCCAGCCTTTAAGATGGGATCTAAATACGTGACCGAGAATCGTGTTCGAATCGTCGAGGCGGATGAGGTCCAGATCTCTTCGTCCGTCATCGGGAATTCCGGCCTGCACGAGCAAACGATTCGGTTGAGGGACGGCAACCTGATGGCAAAATGTTCCTGCCCGCTGGAAGAGCAGCCGCTCTGCCGACACTGCGTGGCTGCCCTTTTGGAGTATCACCGGTGGGTGCAACCGCCACCGGTCAGGAGAACTCAGGAGATGCCAGTGAGCGAGCCCCACCCCACGGAACAGAAGCGCACGGTGTCCGCCACGGACATTAAGTTCAACGAGATCGCTACCTTCATCGAGTGGTTGCAGCCGGCTGCCAGAGCGTTGGAACGAGGGCAAGCCTTACCGGATGCGCCCAAGCTTGGGCCCGGCGAGGTCATGGGGTGGATCCAGGCTGTGCAAAAATTGGAGGAGCGTCGGCGTGAGAGTGAAGCGGCCCAAGCCGCCCTCGGGGCTGACATCACAGCGCGAGAGGCTCAGCTCAACCGCTTGACGCAACAGCTCCAGGCATCCCTTCAAGAGGCAAGAGAAGGGCAGAGTGCCTATCAGCAAATGCAACGTGAACTGGCGAACTACCGTGATGTGCTGACAAGACTTTCAAACATTGTGAAAGACCTCGACCGCCATGACGGGCAGATGAGAAGTGTCGCTGGCGACTTGCTCAGAAAAGGATCACAGCTCGAGACCCTGGCCGGCTCATTTCATGAGCTTTCGGCAGCCCTGCAAGCACTCGTCAAGCCTCCCTCCCCATAGTCTGGCGCGTCTCGATCCAATCATTTCACCAAGGTAGAACCCTTTACCACTCTCTCCGCGTTATTCAAGCGATTCCGCATCCACTCTTGCGTCTCGACCATAGATGTCGGTACAATCCGCCCCGTTTGTCCCTTGATTGTGTGTCCAAGGTTTCGACTTAAACAGGGGGGATTTATAGGAGAAGAGTTGTGACGGTGCTGGGGATCTGTGCGACAGTCGTGCTCAGTGCGCTGCCGGCGCTTGCCGATGAACCCAAGGCGTCGGATTATTCCGGCATTTCCTATATGTACTATTCCGTCATCGTCGGAATCCTCGGTTGGGGCGTCTACGATACCTTCTTCAGGAAGTCCTGATCGTTCTTCGGCACGTTCTCCCGAAGATGACTCAACCTTCCAACTCCGCGCGTACTCGAACTCGATTCGATTACGCGCGGCGGTTCGGCGAGTGCGTAGAGGAGCAGGACCCTCTCAGGAACGTGCCGAGCCGCTGTTCGCTAATAACGGCTCGAGCATCCGCATCAGATTCTCGACGATCACACGGTAACCGGCTCCTGTCGGGTGAATGCCGTCGGCTTGGTTTAAACCGGCCTGAGTCGCGACGCCTTCTAAAAAGAACGGCATCAGTGTCAGGTGGTAAGCGCGAGCCAACTCGTGATACATGGCCGAAAAGCGGGCGGTGTAGTCGGCGCCGTAGTTGGGGGGCAGCTTCATCCCGGCCAGCACGACCGTCACGCCTGCCGCCTGCAGGCGTTGAATGATCTTTTCCAGATTCGAGCGCGTGTCCTTCAAGTCCAGCCCGCGAAGACCATCGTTCCCGCCAAGCTCCAGAATCACGATGCTGGGCTTGCTGCTGAGGACCCAGGAGACTCGACGCAGCCCCCCCGCGGTCGTCTCTCCGCTGATCCCCGCGTTGATCACGCGATAGCGATAGCCGGCCTCATCAAGCCGCTGTTGGAGTTGAAACGGGTAGGACTCCTCGGGCGAGACTCCCAGGCCCGCCGTGAGGCTATCGCCAAACGCCATGATTTTGGGCCAGTCGTCACGAGACGGCCGATTGCTCAGACCGGGTTGGGCGGTGACATCCGTGCCGAGTCGCTGCCCAAAGCCGTCACGAGGCGCGCCGGGAACTGACGCCGAAGAGGGTGGAGTAGAGACCGGTTCGGAGGCTTGCTCACATCCGAAAACTCCAAGGCAAACGGCTCCTCCAATGAGTCCCCAGAAGACCCTCCATCGCAGATCTGAAAGGAAGTGCGGCCCGAAAGATGGCATACAGTATAATAAAACTTCCGTTCGCGGCTTGCACCTCTTGAATTCGAAAAGGGAAGCATGATCACTGTCAGCCACCTGACGATGCGCCTCATCGCGGGCGGCCATATAATCACGATCCTCGACGATATCACCTTCGAGGTCCCCGAAAAACAGATGGTTGCCATCGTAGGTCCGTCCGGCAGCGGCAAGTCCACGTTACTGGGCTTGATCGCCGGCCTCGATAAGCCGACCGCCGGGTCCATCCGCTTGGATGGCGTCGAGATCACGGTCATGCCGGAAAGCCAGGTGGCCCCCTATCGGCGACAGAAGATCGGCTACATCTTTCAGTCTTTTCATCTCATTCCTACACTGAATGCCCTGGAGAATGTTGCTGTGCCGCTGGAGCTCAATGGCGACCTGGATGCTAAAAACCGTGCGGTCGAGTTGCTGGCCGCTGTGGGGCTGCAAGACCGGCAGTCCCACTATCCAGTGCAACTCTCGGGAGGAGAGCAGCAGCGGGTCGCGGTCGCCCGGGCCTTTGCCAGCCATCCGCCGATCCTGCTGGCCGACGAGCCGACTGGCAACCTCGACTCGGCAACTGGTCGTCAGGTCATCGACTTGATCCTGTCTCTCAACCGCGACCACGGCAGCACCCTGATGCTCGTTACCCACGACCCGGATTTGGCCTCTTGCGCCGAACGGATCATCACGTTGAGGGACGGTCGCATCGAATCCGATGAGGTGAGGGTGCGAGCGGGCTGATCTCTTGCTCGCGCACCGACCTGTCTGCCGCTCATGGGGGTACGAAGAGGATGACGGCTTTTTCCATGAAAATGGCTTGGCGCGAAACGCGGGGAGCCTGGCGCCATTTTCTGTATTTCTTTGTGTGCATTGCACTGGGCGTCGCTGCTTTGGTCGGCGTCTCACTCTTTGCGGCCAATGTGGAGCGGGCTGTCACGCGCGAGGCTCGCGGACTGTTGGGTGGCGATCTCGAAGTGCGCCTGTCCCGGTCCATAAGCCAGAAAGGGGAGGCGGTCCTCCAGTCACTCACAAGCCGTGGCATCGCGATCACGCACGCGAGCGAATTGGTGGCGATGGCTGCTCGGGCAGGTGGCGGACAGGCTTACGCCGCGCAGCAGACGCAAATCGTCGAGTTGAAGGCCGTGGAGGCCGTTTACCCCTTCTACGGCAGGCTCAAACTGGAGCCTGATCGCCCACTCAGTGCATTGCTGGCGCCTTCCGCTTCAGCTTGTCCCAAGCCCCAAAGCACTGCCCTCGTACCTCTTTCAACACCTCACGCCTTACGCCTCACGCCTCACGGTGCTTGTTATGGAGCCCTTGTCCAGGAGTCGCTCTTGATTCGGATGGGGCTGTCAATGGGCGATCGCCTCAAGATCGGCCAGGCGGTCTTCACCATCACCGGCCTCATTCGCAAAGAACCGGATCGTGTGGCGAATCTATTCAGCCTGGGGCCGCGTGTAATGATCTCTCGCGAGGGGCTCGCCGCGGCCGAGCTGGTCAAACCGGGCAGCCGGGTCCGGGAACGGTATCTTCTGCGACTACCGGCGACGACGCCGGCCCACCCGCTGCTCCATGAGTTGCAAGGTCGCCTAGCCGGCGAGTCCGCTCGCGTGACGACCTACCGCGATGCACAACCGCAGCTCAAACAGTTTCTGGACCAGCTCACACGCTATCTCGGGCTGATCGGGTTGACCGCGCTGTTCGTGGGTGGCATCGGTGTCGCCACGACAGTACGGGCCTTTCTGCGTGAGAAACTACAGACCATTGCCATCCTCAAGACCGTGGGCGCCGATTCAGGCACGGTCGTCCGAACCTATCTGGTGCAAGCACTGCTCCTCGGCGTGATCGGGAGTCTGGCTGGGACTGTGCTCGGGGTGAGCCTCCAGGGCGCGCTGCCGCCGCTGCTGGCCGGCCTGCTTGCCACCAATTTCCTGGATCAGATCGAGTTCACACACACGCTGACGATGACATCCCTCTTGCCGATTTTGAAGGGCCTTGCGTTGGGAATCCTGACCACATTGCTGTTCACGCTCTGGCCTCTGTTGAGCATCCGTGAGATCCGTCCTGCGTTGATTTTTCGACAGGAAGTGGTGAAGACGGATGCAGCCCAAGAGCAGGACCGGTCGGCCTGGAGGCTTGATTGGCGATGGTTGCTGGGCATCGCTGATCCGTTGCGTTCCTTCACGGCAGTTGGAATTGCGGCCGGACTGGCCGGCCTCGCGATCTGGCAGGCCGGATCCTGGAGGATCGGGCTCCTGTTTATCGGCGCGCTGGCTGTCGCCGCGGTCGCATTGTGGCTGGCGGCGCGCTTGCTGGTTCAAGCGATCCGACTGGGGCCAGGTCCGCGTTCCCTGACCATTCGCCACGCCATGAGCAATCTGTACCGTCCGGGCAGTCAGGCGATCGGCGTGATGGTGTCGGTCGGCATCGGGGTCATGGTCATCGTGGCAGTTTCACTGCTGGAACGGTCGTTAATCCGCCAGGTAGGGGAGAGCCGTCCGACCGACGCCCCGACGTTTTTCTTCATCGACATCCAGCCGGACCAGAAAGATGGGGTCTTGCGCCTGATCCATGAAAAGTCTAGAGGCCCATTCCCAGAAGCGACGCCGTTGGTCCGCTCGCGCTTGCATGCGATTAACGGGCAACCGATCAAGGTGGAGGAGGAGAGCGTTCAGGAGGGGGAGAGCCAACAAGACCGGCGGAAGAACTGGTACTTCACGCGGGAATACGTCCTGACTTTTCTCGACGACCTGCCAAAGGACAATGTCGTCACCAAAGGGACATGGTGGAAGCCAGGTCAACCGTTCGAAATGCCGTTGGTCTCAGTGGAGGAGGAAGCGGCCAGAAACCTGGGGCTGCAGCTAGGCTCCACCATCGCGTTTGAGATCCAGGGGGTGACGGTTTTAGCGGAGGTCAGCAGCATCCGAAAAGTCGAGTGGGGAAACTTTTCCACAAACTTTTACATGATTCTGTCACCCGGGTCGCTGGAGGGCTCGCCCTTTACCTATGTGGCGACGGTGCGAGTCCCACCGGAAAAGGAGGTCCTGCTGCAGCAAGCCGTGGTGGGGGCGTTTCCGAACGTCACAGCCATTAATATTGGGGATGTGTTGGACAGTTTCACCCGAATCCTGGACCGTCTGTCGCTCGCGATTCGGACGATCGCGGTGTTCTGCATCCTGGCTGGTATGATTGTCATGGCCGCAACCCTGGCCACGACGAGGTATCGGCGCCTTTACGAGTCAGCGATCCTGAAAGCCCTGGGTGCCACCCGAGGACTGATCGCCGGCTCCTTCGCCGTCGAGTACGCACTGCTGGGCATGGTGGCTGGCCTCATCGGCATCGTGTTGGCAAGCGCGCTCTCCTGGGCCGTGCTGTATTTCATTCTGGACCTGCCCTGGACGCTCCAGCCCGACGTCCTGGCCACCGGCTTTGCTCTGACCGTGCTGCTCACGCTCGCCATTGGTTTTCTCAGCACGTACCGAATCCTCGGCCAACGGCCGCTGGCAGTGCTACGGCATGAGTGAGGGGGTGGGCGGGTTGCCCGGCTGCCTCCTGTGCTCGCGCAGCGCACACACCTCCAGCGTCGTTCGTGAAGCGTCGTGCGTCTCTCGAGAAGAGTCTCAATCCGAAGACGAGATACGCTTCACGAGGCTCGGACGCGCGCAGTGGAAGGCGACCGGTCCACCCGGCTGGGAGTGCGTGGATCACAAAGGAAGAGGTTCCTGACGTCTTGTATTCCGGCGAATGAGGACAGCGCGTCTGCAGTACTGACCCTCGCAACATACCTGCCAAGTGTTGCTCTGTCACGCTCCAGAAGGCTATGGAGTTGCGAAGCTGGTCATCCTATTTCTTCCGGAGCGCTGCGTGCACGGCTTCGAGCATGTCCTCCATTTTGAACGGCTTCTCCAACACGCGGTGGGCGCCGAACAACTTGGCCACGTCCAGAAAGTTGGTATCACCACGGCCGGCAGTCATGGCGATAATCCTCACGTCTGGGAACTCATGCGTCAATTGCCAGGTGGCTTCCATCCCATCTTTGACCGGCATCAGGATGTCCATGATGACCAGATCGGCAGGGGTCTGGCGAAAGAGTTCCAAGCCTGTACGGCCGTTGTTGGCTTCGACAACCTGATGGCCTTCCTTCTCCAAGACTTCCCGAAGAAGCGATCTAATCCCTTTTTCGTCATCGATGATGAGAATCGTCGCCATAGGTCCCTCTCTTTGTAGAAATGTGACTCTCGTCGGGACAATCAGGCCAAGAACACAGGGCGCGTCGCTCGCTGCTGACGAGAAAGTACCATGGAGTCGACTCTCAGCTTGTCAAAATCTTTCCCAGATACTTGCTCAGGGCCGAGCTGGCCATCTCGCGGAACGTGACGGCAATGTGAAGCTGTTCGAGAAATTGGTCCAGCGTCTTTCCGCCGAGATCAATCTTCCGCGACGTGAAAAACTCATGCACGTCACGCACGAGCTCGGGAGTTGCCAGTCCAATCACACCCTCGCACATCCGCCGCAGCCCGTTCTTCGGATACAGTCGGTCCATCGTCTCCCAGTTCATTTTGACAAAGTTCCAGGCCAGCACACGTCCATGAATGCTCATGAGCAGTAATCTTACAATAAACGGCGCATCCTGTGTGCGAATTTCACCATTAATGGTACGCGCGAGCGTTCGTTGAAGCAACTCAACCGGCTGGAACGCGGCGAGAGAATAAAGATATCGCCGCTCGTCCTGCGGCGTCGCCGCCGAGCGGAAGCGCTCCCAGAACTCGTCGTACCGGGTGGCATCCCCAGTGTGGGCCAGGATCGCGATGAGCGCTGGGAGCACGTTCGGATCCACAGCGAGTGTGCCTTGCTTATTCCCCTGATAGAGTTCGGCAGCACGGGCTTGGACGTTCCGGTCATTCCCGATGGTCCCCAGGGCGCGGAGGAGATCGCCTCGAAGTTGCCGGGTCAGTTCCTTCTCCCCGGAGGCCGGGACCCACCCGAGTTGAGCCACAGCGGGGCCACCGCGATCGCGCACGAATCCCTCAAGCGCGGGCCGATCGGCTGGCGCCATGATTCGGTGCAGGAAATGGAATGATTCGATCAGAACAGTCCAGACGTTCTTGTCACGATCAGCGCGGAACCGAGCGGTCAGGTCAAGGTATTCAGTGACCGGCATCAGGCCGCCCACCGTTGCCGCCCAAGCGTCGTTTACGAGGTTGAACCGTTCGATCGGCGCCAGGCCGTCCGGCACCAAGTGTACCAGACGCTCCAGCAGGTCCGGTGCATAGCGCACACGATAAAAACCATGGCCTCCTTCGTTCGCCAGCACGGACTCAAGATCTTGAGGCACCTGAACCTGTGTTTCCGTCTCTGACAGGAGCAGTCGGCGTGTTTCAGCTTTTCCGTTCGCGGTAATTTTGATCTGAATCGGCACTTGCCAAGGCTGGTTCACCTGGTTCTCAGGCCCTTTTGCATCCGTGGATTTGGGCAAATAGGTGAAGCGCTGCTGAGCAATGACGAGACGTGAGCCGTGGTCCAGCCTGACACTCAGGAGCGGGTACCCTGGCCGGAAGATCCAACCGTCCATGACCTCAGGGACCGGTTGCCCGGCCGCTCGCCCGAGGGAGACCCAGAGATCGCCAGTGTCGGCGTTCCCATAGGCGTGAGCACGCAGATAGTCCCGGACGCCGTTTCGAAAGATGTCGGGGCCCAGGAATTGCTCCAGCATGCGTAACACTGATGCACCCTTTTCGTAGGTGAGCACGTCGAACATGGCATCAGCCTCGCGCGGCGCAGTGACGGGGAACTCGATCGGTCTCGTGCTGTGAAGCCCGTCCACGGTCAAGGCAGCAGCCCGGGAGACGCCGAAGGTCGTCCATCGCTGCCACTCGGGCTTCCAGGCGTCCACGGCCAGCATCTCCATGAAGGTGGCAAAGGCCTCATTGAGCCAGAGGCCGTTCCACCAGGACATAGTGACAAGGTCTCCGAACCACATGTGCGCGTTCTCATGCGCGACCACGTCAGCGATCCGCTCGAGTTCCGCGTGAGTCGCAGCCTGCTCGTCTACCAAGAGCGCGGTTTCCCGAAACGTGATTGCACCCAGGTTCTCCATCGCGCCGGAGGCAAAGTCGGGAATCGCGAGCAGATCGAGCTTGTCTCCTGGGTAAGGCAGACCGTAGTAGTCCTCGAAAAACCGGAGCGAGGAGGCTCCAATCTCTAGCCCGAACTTCGCGAGCCGGCGCTTGCCCGGCACGCACCAGACACGCAGCGGCGTGCGGCCAACCGAAACCGGTTCGGTGGCCTCGATCGTTCCGACGACGAAGGCGACCAAGTAGGTGGACATGCGAATCGTGTCGGCGAACCGCACGATCTTTTTCCCACCTGCGAGGCGTTCCGACTGCACAGCCGTGTTCGAGACAGCCGTCAGGGATGAGTCGATGACCAGGGTCGTCGAAAAGACGGCCTTGAAGTCCGGTTCGTCCCAACAGGGAAAGGCCCGCCGTGCGTCCGTTGCTTCGAACTGGGTCGCGGCCAGCACCTGTGTCGCGCCAGCTTGGTCCTTGTAGGTGCTGCGGTAGAAGCCTCGCAACTTGTCGTTCAGCGTTCCTTTGAAGGCGAGGCTCAGCCGCCAGGTGCCGGGTCGCAGCTTGTCAGAAAAGGTGAGGCGACACCGCTCCATTGTCTCGTCAAGTTCGATGGTTCCGCGAAGCGACACACCTCCTTCGTTCTTAATCGTCGCCTCAATGATTTCCAACTCAGCTGCGTTGAGGACGATCTCCGTCGTCGGCTCCTGGACGGTCACCGTGACGGTCACGTCACCACTGAACGCGAAAGTCTTCAGGTCGGGCTCCAGACGAAGATCATACCTGGTCGGCATGACGTGCCGCGGCAACCGATAGAGACCCAATTTGTCACCTCCTGGTGCTCGCTGAGACGATGGCGGCTCGAATTCATGATCACGAGGTCGTCGTATAAGAAAACGGTGGAACTCCGTTCCGAAAATGTCCCCGGTTAGGCCGGTGCATCCAACCCTGATAATAGTCCAGGCCGTCACAGAGAACGATTCGAGGGCGCGGCGACGCGTCACGAGCGCTTGCAGGCGGCCGGGCGCGGTGAGGAACCAAACGAGACGCTCAAACATCCCACGCTCTGCCAAGCCGGATCACTGCTTCGCCGCTTGCTGAACCTCGACGCCCCGTTGAGTTCCCACGATCAGCAGATCCGTCTGCCCCACGAACAGACCGTTCTCAACTACGCCGGGAATCCTGTTGAGCTGAATCTCCAGCGCAGCAGGATCATCGATCTGGCCCATATGCAGATCCAGGATGTAGAGCCCTGATTCAGTTGTGAAGATTCGTCCCCGACGTTCCCGAATCACCGCCTTTCCTCCCAGGGCCTCGATGCGACGAGCCGTGTTCGGCCAGCCAAACGGGATGACCTCGACGGGAAGAGGATAAGAGTTTCCCAGGACCGGTACCAGCTTCGCGTGATCCACGACGATGATCAGTTGTCGAGCTGCGGCGGCCACGATTTTTTCTCTGACAAGAGCCCCGCCGCCGCCTTTGATCAGATTGAGCTGCGGATCCACTTGGTCAGCGCCATCAATCGCGACATCAATGGACCAGGTTTCTTCGTACGACAGCAGCGGGATGCCGGCCCTTCTCGCGAGGTCGGCTGTCTCCTCAGACGTCGGCACCCCTCTGATGGCCAGGCCCGCGCTCACTCGCTTACCGAGCAGCTCGAGGACATGGCGGGCGGTGGAGCCGGTCCCCAGCCCCACGACCATCCCATCACGCACATATTCCACCGCTTTGAGCGCCGCCATGCGTTTCAGGGCGTCTCGGTCTTGCGATGGACTCATCAAGAGGAAGCCGTGTCTAGTTGGGCTGCAACAGAGGCTGCGCCCAGCAATGCGGTTTTCTGGTTCATGATGACGCGAACTGGAATCGTGCTCAACAGTCGCTTGTAGCGCCCCTTGCCCGTGAAGCCGCGCAGAAACGTCCCGTCTTTGAGCTTCGGGAGGAGCTTGGGAGCGATGCCGCCGCCGAGATAGATCCCGTCCAGGGCTAGAACCTTGAGCGCCAAATTCCCAGCCTCTGCCCCATAGATGGACGCAAAGAGGTCCAAGGCCTGGATGCAGATCTCCGCCTGCTTGTTCAGCCCGATCTCGGCGATGACAGCGGCGGGATCGCCGATCCGCAGCCGTTCAGCCACCCAGGTGGGTTCGTTCTTCTTGTTGTCGCGCAGGAATTCATAGATGGCGTGCAGGCCTGAGCCGGAGAGGACCCGCTCGTAGCTCACGTGCAGGTAGCTCGCGCGCAGATAGCGGAGCAACTCGATTTCGATGTCGCTATTCGGTGCGAAGTCGGCGTGACCTCCTTCGGAAGGCATCGGACGATACCGAACGCCGTCCCAGAACAGGATCGCCTCGCCCAAGCCTGTGCCGGCCGCGATCAGGGCCATGGCGCCTTTGGTCGGGGGCGGAGCGCCCACGTTGAGAATTTCGGTCTCCTCGGGCCGCAGGACCAGCATTCCGTGGGCGGTGGCTTCCAAGTCGTTCAGAAGGCGCACCGTCTGGATTTTGAATCGCATGGCCAACTCAGTCCCATCCACGACCCAAGGCAAGTTCGTGGTTCGGCTTCGGTTCTCGATGACCGGCCCGGCCACGCCGAAACAGGCGGCCATAATGGGAGGCGCTTCCTCGGATTCATCAGGCTCAGATGCTTCGGCTGTCGTCTCATCGCCGGAGAGAGTTGCGGTTTTCGGCGGAGGATTCAGAAATTCCTCCAGGATCTCTTCGAGCGATTTAAAATCAGCACTGGCAAACGTCCGTTCCCGAGCAGGCTCCACACGCTCTGTCTTCCAGTCGAACAGAGCCAAGATCGTCTTGGTCCCTCCGATGTCCCCCGCGAGAATCATATTCCCTTCATTCTTCGTGAGAGACGATGCCTTGCCTGGCAATCGTGAGTTCTGAGGCGGCTGTCCAATCCAGGAGCCAAATGAGACGTCCGGTCTCCGGTCGGATTAACCTGGCAGGGGCGCGACGATCGTCCTGGTCTGGAGCTTCCAGGACCCACCGGACCGCAGTGGCCTTACTGTTGCCGCTGACCAAAAAGACAATCGCGCGGGCATGGTTGATCGTTGGCACCGTGAGGGTCAGGCGATGCTTCACGCCTTGTGGCGCAGTGGTGGCGACGACAAGCTTCTCTCGTTCGTCCAAGGCCTTCGTCCCTGGAAACAGAGAGGCGGTATGGCCATCCTCTCCGAGTCCCAATAACACCAGATCAAAACTGGGCCAGGCCGGGGCTGTAGCCTGGAACTCCTTTCGGACCAGTTCCTCATACTGGAGCGCCGCCCGTTCGAGACGATTCTCCTCGCCCGGCATACGAAAGACCTGCTCTGGCTGAATCTTCAGCGGGCGGAACAGGGTCTCGTTCGCCATGCCGAAGTTGCTGTCCGGATGGTCAGGAGGCACGCAGCGTTCGTCGCTGAAATAGAAATCCACGCGCGGCCAGGCGAGCTTGGTCGAAAAGTCCGGGCCGGCAAGCGCGGCATACAGGCCTTTGGGTGTGGTCCCTCCGGACAAGGCGACCCGAAACCGACCGCTGGCGGCCATCGTCTGCTCGCCGAGCCACACAAATAGCTCGGCTGCTTCATAAGCCAATTCCTGACTGTCGGTCATGATCCGAATCTCAGGCGCGACGCTCATCGGGTTACCTTGCTTGCCGCTTTCCCGTGCGTGGTTTCCTGCTTCCTGTGGCTCCTGCGGCGACGAATACTTCCAGGCTCGCGAGGCACTCGTGCCAAGGCTCTGATAGTGGAAATCGGTTGCGGGCCAAGGCGGACCGCCACAACCGCACGTTGGTGCATTTGGAGGGATTGAAAGTCTCCCACCGCCTGGGCCTGAGCGAGGGTGCCAAAGGTGTAAGCTGCGCCGGGAACTTTCATGTCAGGGGTCATGCGCTCGATCAGTTGAAGGAACAAGCCTGTGTTTGGCCCACCTTTGTGGAGCTGCCCGGTTGAGTGGAGGTACCGCGGCCCATACCCAGCGGTGGTGGGGAGGTGGTGCTTCGTCAGGATGGCCCTGCGGAGCGTCTGGATCGCTGCATCGGCCTGATGGGATGGCTTCATATAGGCCAGGATAGCGAGATACTGGCCTGGCGCTGCCTTTCTGAGCAGGTCGGCGAATGCACCGTCCTTTGAGGCACCGTGCTCATGAGGTAAGCGCCCCTGCGCGCGAACTTCCTCAAGGATCCGATTCGTGTTCTCCTTACTCTCCTGTACATTGGGCTGATCGAAGGGATTGATGCCGAGAAAATACCCTGCCACGGCAGTCGCAAATTCCCAGAGGAAAAACTCAGCGCCCAGATCGTAGCGGTCGCGAAGCCTCAACCCAATGACCGGCTGCCCAGCCCGCTCAAGCGCCTTGACATGCCGATCTGCTCTGGCGTTTACGTCGCCGTCCAACCGGAGATAGACGAAGAGGCGGTCCTTCCCATAGATAGCCGGCGCGCTCATCGGTTCCCCTGCGATGGGGATCAGCCCCCTGTATTCCTTGCCGGTGCTTTCGGCCAGTAATTGCTCCACCCATATTCCGAAGCTTGCGACCCTCGGTGAAGTAATCACAGTGACCTTGTCCCGGCCAGCGCGGCCAAGGATCCCCAATTTTGCCCCAAGGCAGGCTCCTGGGTTGTTCTCCAGCAATACGGTGGAGCGACAGGCCTCTGCCATTTCGATTCCTCGAGCAAGCAGCGTCTTCAGATCGAGACCGAGGAGGGCCGCCGGCACCAATCCGAAGTAGGACAACACGGAATAGCGCCCCCCGATATCTGGTGGATTGAGAAAGGTGCTCCTGAAGCGACGCTCGTGCGCCAGGGAGGCAAGCCCTGTGTTGGGATCGGTGATGGCAATGAATTGGGCTCCACCTGTATTCCCTCGCACACGGGCCACAAAGTTCCAAAAATGAGAGAACAGCGACAGGACTTCAATCGTCCCGCCAGATTTGCTGGCCAGGATGAACAAGGTGCGGGCCGGGTGGATGGACTGGGTCACCTCGCGCACGGCCCCCGGCACGGTGGAATCCAGGACCCATAGGCGGGGAGACCCCTGTGCAGATCCGAAGGTGCAACGCAGGACCTCCGGGCCAAGGCTACTCCCGCCCATGCCGAGCAGAACCACGTGGCGGAACCCGGCAGTTCGCACCGATTGCGCAAATGCACGAAGTGGTCCTGCTTGCTCGCGCATCTGCTCCGCCACTCCGAGCCAGCCGAGCCGATTCGCAATTTCAGTCGGCTCCGGCTTCCACAGGGTATGGTCCTTGGCCCACAGTCGAGCGACGACACGCGTGTTCGCCATCTCCTTCATGGCCGACTCCACCATGGGCTGCAAGCTTCCCAAATTTGCGCTGATCCTCGTCGCCGGCATCATTCACCCTGCGCATCAGATTGAGCGCGTATCTTAGGTCGCCGGCCAGCAAAAGGCAAACAGCTCTCGAGGCTGGCTGCGTGTTCTCACTTCCTAAGGCATCGTTCGTCGAATCAGAAGCGGCATGCCGTCGGTGACAGACCAGGCAAGCGATTGGGCGGCCTCAACGGAAAGAGTGAGACGAAGGCATGGGCTGGTGGCCTTTTCGTCGATTGCGGCAGCGGAGCGAATCCAGGATGCCACGCCTAACCAAGAGTGCCTCATGAGGCTCTTGACCCAGAGCCATGGCCGCTCCTGAAACGGTGGTGCGACCGTGACGGCGAGCGTGGGATCAAAGAGAAGTTCGTAGGCTGCGGGCATGTCCTTGAGTTCGATGGGGTCTTGAGTCGGATCGTCGGGAGGGGCCGCTTTCGGACGGACCACCTGCGGCCTGGCACGCAGACGAAACACTCCGGCCATCGCTCGTTCCTCGACAGTCTGCCAGGCCGTGATCGGAAGGCGGTGCAGATCGATCCCTCGCCCCTTAATGGCAATGAGACGATCAGGCAAGTCCAGCAACAGGTAAATCTGTGGGCGGGCAGCCAGTTTAATTTCTTCTTCCAGGATCCGGTTTGCCTCCCGCAAGACGTCCGGGTCGCCGGCCTGGTCGCCGCGTTGAGAAGTCGGTGCTGAGGGTGATGGAGGGAGAGCCCACAGGAGGCCCCCCAGGACTATGGCCCAGATGACTCTCATCTCGTCTGTGTCGTCAGGGAAACGGTGCAGGAATCAGAAAATCATGACTGGGGTACCGATCTTTGACAATTGGTACACCTTCTGGAGGTCGTCGTCTTGCAAGCGGATGCAACCGTGGGTCACATTCTTGCCCAGAAGCCTGGCGTACAACGTCCCGTGAATGAAATAGCCCTTGCCGAAGCCCAGCGCGTAGTCTCCGAGCACGTCTGACTCGAAGCGCTGTTCCGGATCTGTGGGCACTGCCAGTCCCTCTTCGAGAAAGGCCCAGTCAGGTTTAACCCAGACGGGATTTGTGAGCTTCGCCTGAATCGAGAACTCACCTCGAGGCGTGTCGAAAATCCACTTGGTCCCCGGACGGTCTGGATCGTTGAGGATCGTTCCACTGCCGGTCGAAGCAAGGGCCGTCAACAAGACGGCCTGATGACGGTTGACGTAGAGCCGATTGTGCGCCGTGTCCACGACGATATAGTGACCGGCTGGGGCCTGCTGGGCCAGTTGGTGTCGCAGGGAGACATGACGCGCCAGTAGTCGCGAGAGCTCAGACGCAGCTGACCTTTTGTGCGGTTCCAGGTTGGCCGCGTTACCCTCTGCCTCAGAGGGCCCTCTGAGGTGAGAAGCGAGAAGGAAGAGGACACCGATAAGCACGAAGACAGAGAGAGGCGGAAGGACCTTCACAGATACCTAACCTTCTTCGGACTGTTCCAGGTCCGCCAATGCGAGTGCCACGGGATTCGATACTTTGAGGGCGCCAACAATGGTCACGGGAGTACCGACCTCGACCTGTTCGAATAGCTTATCCATCCGGCGATTGTCAAGCATGAGGCATCCCAGCGTTTGGCTCATGGGCAGGTCGTCCTCTCCGTGAATTTCGATCTGCCCTCCGATAAAGGCTTTAGCCGGGATGGCTCCTGCTCTGCGGGCCTTCTGAAAGCGCCTTCGGTCTTCGGCATTGGGGTAATCCAATAGCAAGGCCCGATAAAACTGGGTCTGGCCTCGGTCACGCTTCTTCACGACACGGTACTGGCCTTCGGGAGTTGCCCCATCTCCCTGGTAGCGCTTTTCCAAAATGCCGTTGTAGCCGAGCCGGACCGGATGGGAGACAACAGGGCGGCCATTCCGGTAAATGGTCAGGCGGCGGTCGGCTTTGTTCACTAGGATCACAGTGGTTCGATTGGTCCGCGACCAGGCGATGGTGCGGCGCGCCATCTGGCGCCAAGCTCCAACCAGACGTTCGTCAGCGTACCGCCCGAGTTCCGTGGTCAGCAAGGCCGTTTGAGCTGCTATGAGCGTGGAAGCCTGCTCGGTCGCCTGCAGGGAGCGGGCAAACAATCCCTGCTCCAGGAAGGATCGTGCTTGTTTGACCAGCAGCTCGGTCTCGATCGGTCTCTGCCCAAGCACCACACGACTTTCCATCTGATCAACACGGCTATTGAAGACGCGCAGTCGTCGTTCCAGCAAGGTCAGCCGCGCTTCAGCATCGCGATGGTCCTCTTCCTTCCTTTGCGTCGCGACAGCCATGGCCTTTTCACCTTCTTCGTGAACCTTCTGGAGATCTGCCACGAGTGGATTCGGTTCCCAGGGCCACCGGATCACATCTTCTTCGGCGAGCATCCGTCCCCTGAGGGCTGCCCAGTCTTGAACGAATCGTGCGTATTCTGTCGGGGCGAACTCCACTCCCCGGATCGCCACGAGATCGCGGTCGAGGCTCTCCACTGCTTCGAGAAGTTCAGGAGGCGCTGTTTGCACGCAAGCGGCCAGGCTGGCGATCAGCAGGATCACCATCGCACTGCGAGACAGGAAGCCTCTGGTTGGGGCGGGCATCGAGACCCTAATTTTCAACGGTTATTTCCTACCTTGCTTGCCCTTCTGGGCCTTGGCAGCGCCAACTTTGGTCATGGCGCGCTGGATTTCTGCTTGGACGGCCTGGCTTTTCTCCCGGATGGTCTGGGCTTTGGTTTGTGCCGCCTGGTAGTCACCCGCGTCCAAAGCGGTTTGGACCTCGGAGAGGGACGCGGTTAATCCTTGTGCGTCGGCCTTGATCGCCTGGAGCGCGGCACGATCTTTCCCGACCGGCGCCTTTTTGATCAGCTCCTGCGTGGTCTTCAATGCCTCCTGCGCTGCTCGCTGAGATTGGATCGCCGCTATCTTGGCTTCTTCCTTCTTTTTCGCAGCTTCGGTGTTCACTCGCGCGGCATCAGTTTCTATGGCGGCAAGCAACTGCTCGGCCTTTCCGTAATCACGCAACAGAGCCAATTTGGCATCCTGTTCTGCAATCTCATTCTTCGCCGCCGTCAGCATACCTTCCAGTTTAGCAAAATCCTCTGCTGTGTAGGTGGGGGCGCCGGCAGCTCGTGCCTCTGTGGCCGCCTTTTCAGCAGCCGCGAGCTTGTCAGTTGGAGGCTTCGCACAACCCATGGTCAGGGCCAGGGCCGACACCACCATACAACAGATGAATCCCTGCTTCATCCCGTTTCTCCTTACTGGTCGAGCTTCAGCCTTGCGACAATGTGCAGGATCACGGCGGGAAGACATGGTGACAGTA
Source organism: Nitrospirota bacterium (assembly GCA_005877775.1). Classification (GTDB taxonomy): domain Bacteria; phylum Nitrospirota; class Nitrospiria; order Nitrospirales; family Nitrospiraceae; genus NS-7. The sequence continues at coordinate 29,006 of VBOJ01000053.1, forward strand.
AAAACAACGTACGAAAGACTGGCAACCCCTTCAGTCGGGTAGAGGCCAACCGAAGGGGGCCAGTCTGTTCGAGAAGGCCTGGGCTAGTCCTTCTTCTTGCCTTTCTTTTTTGCTTTCTTCTCCGCCTTCTTCTCCATGCCCTTATGCTCGCCCATGTCCTTTTTCTCCTCAGGTGCCGCTGCAGGGGCTGCAGCCGGAGCAGCGGGGGCAGCCGGGGCTGACTCCGCTGCCTTCTCTTCGGCCTGGACGAATGTCACCGTGCCGAAGGTCATCGCTATGACCAATGCCATCAGTGCTACGAAGGGTTTTCTCATCCTGTTTTCACCTCCTTCCGGTATGGCTCCAACTGAATTAGGCACAGGTATTTCCTCACAACAGATGTGGTTGAGCAAGCGTAGTGCCAGGCAGCGAGGTTCCAGGAAGGTCTTATGTCTCAGCAAGTTTACGACTTTCGAGAGATAGTATTCTCCAACGTCATGTGGCAGATTGTCTCAGGATACACAAAACCGCCTCACACTGAGATGACCAGACCGTTCGCGACAGGGCCAGCGAACAGAACTGTTGGGACACCTTTCGGATCAATCCTGAATGAATGGGTCTGAGCCACCGCCAGGCCTAGCGCAGAGTCCAAAAACCTACCGTCGTGCGATTGACACATTGAGGGACCGCTCATATAATGCTGCCCTTTGTGGCCTGGATAGAGGATGAAGGAGTGTCGCGATGTCAACTACCTTTCGAGAACCGTCGAATTTGAAAAGAAAAAGAGATCACGGGTTCAGGAAACGTATGAGCACGAAGGGCGGCCGGAAGGTTTTGGCCCGCCGGCGAGCCAAGGGGCGGGTGCGGCTAACTGTGTGAGCGACCTGGCCGGTACTCTCCGAGATCACCTGTCGCTGTGGGTGCGGCTCTCCGGCAGACTTCTAACGATGACCAGACCGTCGGGTGATCGTCTTCTCTTCCTCCGGAAAAGCACCGATATTGAGCGCGTCAAGAGGCATGGGCGCCGGTTTCAAACCCCACTGTTTAACATGCTCTCCTGTCCTTCAGGATCACTACAGAAGACCCGGATCGGGATCGTGGTGGGCAAGCGTTTTGGAGGAGCAGTGAACAGGAATCGAGCCAAGCGTGTGTTCAGGGAATTGGTACGAGAAGTCCGGAAGCAGTTGGTCGTGGGGCGCGAACTGCTCGTGTTCCCAAGACGGGCGGCTCTGCTCGTCCGACACCGGTTGCTTCAGGACGCCTGGAAGGCGGCTCTGCGGCATGAAGGGTTGATGGTTGCTGAGTTGGGCCAGCGATGCGACAACTCTGCCTCAGTTTGATTCGGCTGTATCAGCGATGGGTTTCGCCCCTGCTTGCGCCAGCCTGTCGGTTTGAGCCTACCTGTTCCCATTATGCATATGAGGCGATCCAGCGATACGGGGTTCTCCGGGGACTGGGGTGGGCCAGCCGGCGGCTTCTGAAATGCCACCCTTTCCACCCCGGTGGGTTCGATCCCGTTCAATAACAGCGATGTAAGGACACCAGCCGTCAGCTCGAAACCGTCCCGATGCTTGCGGGTTTCGTCCTGACCACTGCTCGTTGACCGTTAGATGGGAGTCCGGCGTTAGATGGAAAAAAGGGTCGTTCTCTTTCTGATTCTCGCGCTTGCGATTATAGTCGGCTATGACTATTTGCTGAAGCGGATGGGGAATGTCCCGTCGTCGCCTCAGCGGGAGCAGCCGCCCCCTCTCGAGGCTCCCACAGTCCCCGCAAAAGTTCCTGAGTCCCTTGGTGTGCCTCGTTCCGAGATATCCCCAGCCACCCTGGGGTCTGCACGCCTCAATGCGAAAGAGAAGGCCGCGCGATCTCCTGTTGATGAACAGACCTATGAGGTCGTGACGGACTTGTTTCGAGCGGTTTTCACCAACCGTGGAGCGGTCATCAAGGGATGGGAACTCAAACGGTACTCGACCAAGGGCCCTAATGGGCTACAGCCAGTTCAGCTCGTGTATGCCGGGGGGAAGTTTAGGGGGCCGCTGTCGCTTCAGGTCACGGACTCCGCCATCAGCAAACAGTTATCAGAAGGCCTCTATCAGGTCGAGCAGGATTTTTCTACACTAGATGAGGCGCACCCTGACGGCCATCTCACCTTCACCTATCTGGATCCTCGGGCGGGCCTGCGTATAGAGAAACAACTCACCTTCCACCAGCACAGTTACCTCGTCGATGTCTCGGTCAAGGCTGAAGGGCTGAGGGGCACCATGGACATCGGCCTGGGCACGAACTTCGGGATCGTGGAATGGGGAGAGGGGTTTATCGGACTCATCGGACCAGCTTTGATGGTGGATGACAAGATCGAGAAAGACACCCCTGATGGAGAAGTGGAACGTACGGGCTCAATCCGGTGGGTGGCTCTCCAGGACAAATATTTCTTGAGCGTCTTGATTCCCGCTGAGGCGACCGCCGCGCTTGTCAAGAAAGAGGGTGACAAGCTCGTGGCCGCTGCGGTTCGGATCGTCCAGCGCAACGGTTCGTCGCCCCTCAAACTGCAATTGTATGCCGGTCCTAAAGAGTTCGACACGCTCAAATCGTTGAACATCGGCCTGGAAGATACTATTGATTTCGGCTGGTTCATCTATGGGAGCTGGAGCTTCGTCAAATTCGTCGCCAAGCCGATCTTTTACATCCTCCGTTTCATTTACGACTATACCGGAAATTACGGCGTCACGATTATCCTTCTAACAGTCGGTATCAAGCTGCTGTTCGTTCCCCTCCAGTACAAGAGCTATAAGTCCATGAAGGACATGCAGGGCATCCAGCCCAAAGTCGTCGCCATGCAAGCCAAGTACAAAGACGACCGGGAACGGCTGAACCGGGAGCTCATCAAAGTCTACCGCGACCACAAGGTGAATCCTGTGGGAGGGTGCCTCCCGATGCTGCTTCAAATGCCGGTGTTCGTCGCGCTATTCAACATCTTGTACATGACCATTGACCTTCGCCAGGCTCCATTTGTCTTGTGGATCACCGACCTTTCCGTCCAAGATCCCTATTACGTGCTTCCCGTGATCATGGGGGTTTCCATGGTCGTCCAGCAGAAGATCATGCCTACCACGATGGATCCGACCCAAGCCAAGGTCATGCTGCTCATGCCGGCCTTTCTCACCATCTTGTTTCTGACTTTCCCGGCCGGGCTGGTGCTCTATTGGCTTACAAACAACGTGCTCACCATCCTGCAACAGTTCGTGACGGATCGGTATATCTTCAAGAAGCCTACATTCACCTCCGGTTCGGAAGACCATCCGGTAGCCGCGCCTGTGGATGGAGAGAAACAGACGGGAAAGAAGAAGAAGGACAAGATTATCCAGAGGGCTGAGGCGAACAGCCAGGTTGAAACGCCGGCGGATAAGTCATGAGCGGAGAGTTACAGGATACGATCTGTGCCATTGCGACTCCGGTAGGAGAAGGCGGGGTCGGTATTCTGAGAATTAGCGGAGAGAAGGCCATTGAAGTGGCGGCCGGTCTTGTACGGCTCCGTTCCGGCAGACCGCTCGACTCGGTCAGAAGCCACGTCATGCACCATGCCGACCTGCTTGAACCAGCGCCTGTACGAGAAGCCCCGACAGAACTGGTTCAGGCCAGGAACCGCCGGCCAGCTGCTTCTCTGGCCATTGACGAGGCGCTCATCGTTGTGATGAGGGCCCCCCGGTCCTACACTGCCGAGGATGTGGTGGAAATTCAGTGCCACGGAGGCCCATTGATTCTCCAAACCCTGTGCGAAGCACTGATCCATCGGGGAGCTCGTCTGGCTGAACCCGGTGAGTTCACGAAGCGCGCGTTTCTGAACGGGCGCTTGGACCTCACCCAGGCCGAGGCAGTCCTTGACACGATTCGAGCCAAAACGGTCGGCAGCCTCAGGATTGCACAGGAACAGCTGCGGGGGGGCCTGTCGGTGGAAATTGACCGAATGCGGGAGGGCCTGATCCGCCTGCTTGCTCACGTGGAAGCTGCCATCGACTTCACTGAGGAAGATTTGGCATTTATTCGGACACAGGAACTTGCAGCGGATCTCCAAAAGACAATTGAAGAACTCTCCCGCTTAGCGGACAGTTGTCGGGAAGGACGTATTCTCCGGGAGGGTGTAACCGCCGCGATTATCGGGCGGCCCAACGTGGGTAAGTCCAGCCTGCTGAATTCACTCCTGCGGACTGATCGCGCCATCGTCACGCCGGTGCCGGGGACGACACGCGATGTGCTCGAAGAGGTGTTGAATATTAGGGGTGTACCGGTGCGGTTATTTGACACAGCGGGAGTCCATGCCACTGAAGATCCGGTCGAACAGGAAGGGATCAGGCGTAGTCTCACTGCGATGGAGCTAGCGGAGCTGTTACTGATTGTCCTAGATGGCTCGATGCCGCTCGCCCAGGATGACCACGAGCTCCTGGCACGGCACCGGGATAAGAAGCGGTTGGTGGTGATCAACAAGACCGATCTGCCCAGCCGGATTGATTCATCAACGTTTACTGTGTTGGAGCATGACGACCCGCCTTGCACCGTCGTTCGCGTCTCGGCCAAAACGGGGAATGGCCTCGACGATCTACGGGACCGTCTTCGGGCGATGATGCTTCGCGCAGACTTTGAGCCAGGCGAGTCGGTCGTGGTCACACATCTGCGCCACCAGACCGCGCTGCTCCGGGCCAAAGAGGCGCTGTCGAGTGCTGCCGGATCTGTGGCGGCGAGCCTTTCTGGAGAATTCGTGGCCGTGGACCTTCGAGCCTCCATTGACGCCCTCGGCGAGATCACCGGCGCGATCAGCACGGACGATATCTTGGATCGCATCTTTCGGGAGTTTTGCATCGGGAAATGAATGGGCGAAAGGCCAGGGGCTAGAGGCGATAGGCTGTAGGCTGACATCATCATTCGACCTATCGCCCCTCGCCTCGTGCCTCTAGCCAGGCAGTTCTTGTATGGCACGACGGTACGACATCGTGGTGGTAGGAGGAGGCCACGCAGGCTGTGAAGCGGCTCTTGCGGCCGTACGGATGGGCGCGCAAGTCCTCCTGCTGACCATGGATGAAGACAAGATCGCCCAGATGTCCTGTAATCCCGCGGTCGGCGGGATCGCCAAAGGACACTTGGTGAAGGAAATTGATGCGCTGGGCGGCGAGATGGGTCGCAATACCGACCGCGCCGGCATTCAGTTTCGGATGCTCAACACCAGCAAAGGGCCGGCGGTCCGGGCGCTACGGGCTCAGTGCGACAAGAAACTCTATCGACAGGCCATGCAGCAGACGCTTCGCTCGCAGGTAGGGATCGACATTGGCCGCGGCACTGTGGACCGCGTGGTCACGCAGGGGCGGAGCATCACCGGCGTGCTCACGGATTCGGGGGAGCTGGTCTCCGCACGAGCCGTGATACTGACATCGGGTACATTCCTTAAGGGATTAATCCATGTCGGGATGAATCATTTTCCTGCCGGACGTGGCGGAGAGGCTTCGGCAGAGCATCTCTCAGACTGCATGCGCGATCTGGGATTCGAACTGGGACGCCTGAAGACCGGCACTCCGCCGCGCCTAGATCGGGACACGATCAATTTTGAGGTCATGATCCCGCAACCAGGTGATGATCCGCCCACTCCGTTTTCGTATCGAACAGAGAAAATTACCACACCTCAGGTGTCCTGTCATCTCACTTACACCAATGAAGAGACCCACACCCTCATCCGAGAGAACCTCGATCGTTCCCCCATGTACAGCGGTGTGATCGAATCGGTCGGTCCGCGCTACTGTCCCTCGATCGAGGACAAAGTCGTTCGCTTTGCGGACAAACCAAGGCACCAGATTTTTATCGAGCCTGAAGGGTTGGCCAGCAACGAATACTATCCGAACGGGATCTCTACAAGTCTGCCGGTTGATGTTCAGGCGGCAATCCTGCGGACAATTCCTGGGCTGGAGCATGCCAAGATGCTGAAACCCGGCTATGCGATTGAATACGATTACTTTCCCCCCCGGCAACTTCATCCCACCCTGGAAACCAAGCTGGTCGCTGGGCTTTACCATGCGGGCCAGATCAATGGTACGTCAGGATATGAAGAGGCTGCTGCTCAAGGAATCATGGCCGGGATCAATGCTGTCCTAAAGATACGCGGAGAGTCTCCACTCGTGCTAGATCGGTCCCAGGCCTATATTGGAGTCTTGATCGACGACCTGATCACCAAGGATGCCCGCGAGCCGTACCGTATGTTTACCTCTCGGGCTGAATATCGCTTGCTCCTACGCCAGGACAATGCAGATCTGAGATTGATGGACATTGGCTACCATCTTGGGTTGATCCCGGACCCAGTCCATGCACGATTTTTGATCAAGCGTGCATCCGTCGATCGAGAGGTCACGCGTCTGAAGCAAACGAGGCCTGAATGGACTGAGAGGTTCAAAAAGAGGATCGCAGTCTTGGAGCTAGATGGCATCACTCCGGACCTCACGCTGGCCCAGCTATTGAAGAGACAGGAATTGACCTATGCTGAACTATTAGAAATGACCAGTGAAACTGGACCAGAAAACGAAGAAATCAGAGATTCCGTTGAGATAACGGTGAAATATGAAGGATACATTCGGCGTCAGCTTCAACAAGTGGCGAGCTTCAAAAAACTAGAGGAGCGACGGATCCCAACCACATTTAACTACGAGGATGTGACAGGTTTTTCTCGAGAAGTGTTGGAAAAACTCCAACGAGTCAGGCCAGCTTCCATTGGACAAGCCTCACGCATTTCCGGAGTCACTCCCGCCGCTATTTCTTTGCTCATTGTCGCCCTTGAACGAGATAGACGACTAGGCCATTCCCTGCAACCCTAATTTCGACCTGCAATCCCTACCGCTTCAGCTAGGACTGGAATTCACTCCTACAGAAGATTCATAGTCAGTATATTCATTATATTTGTGGTATTGAGATCGTAGCGGAACGCATCATTCCCTTTTGCTCTCTCAAAATAGAGCTTGACGTGGATCATGGTTTGTCGTAAATGTTCCACGTGGAACAGTCAGAGCAGTTCGCCGAGTTTTTCATAGGAGGGCTAGCGCAACTCGGGTTTTCTTTAACAGACGCTCAAGTACATGATTTTATTTACTATTACAATGAATTAGTAGCTTGGAATAAGAAAATTAATCTCACCTCAATCACACGAGATAAGGAAATAGCTGTCAAGCATTTTCTCGACTCACTCGCCTATAGCAGAGTCCTTGCTCCTTTCCCCAATCATAATGAATCTTTGCTCGACGTAGGGTCTGGAGCGGGATTTCCGGGATTGCCTTTAAAGATTTCTCATCCAGATCTTGACTTGACTTTATTAGAACCAAACCTGAAGAAGGGCGCATTTCTGCGACATATTATTGGCAAGCTTCGCCTGAAGAAAACGGTTGTCCTTGCGAAACGCCTGCAGGATCTCAGAGAGGAGCCGACACATCAAGGGCACTATCGACATATCGTCACTCGAGCTATTGGAATTGAGCAGATTCTTCCTTTCGCTCGACCGCTATTGGCTGAAAAAGGATTCATTGTTCTCGGACGATCAAAACCATTAGAAAATCGAATGGATTCATATGGTCTTCGAATAGCAAGAGAGGTGTCATTTAGCCTACCTTATGGCTATGGGAAAAGAGTGCTGACAGTCGTTGAGGCATGGGATAACTGATGAATGGAATCAAGGGATGTTCCACGTGGAACAGTTGAAAGTGACGTTATAAGGGTCTATCAATGGCTAAAATAATTGCGGTCGCAAATCAGAAGGGAGGCGTTGGTAAAACAACAACTTCCGTGAATCTTGCGGCATCACTTGCTGTTAATGAACGATCTGTGTTGTTGATCGATATGGATCCACAGGCCAATGCAACGAGTGGGCTTGGCCTCGATACCCGTGCCTTGCGTCGCACTGTTTATGACTGTCTTATAAGAGGCGCAAAAATATCCGATGTGGTTCAATCTACTGCTGTTTCTAAACTCTCCATCGTTCCGTCTAACGCAGACCTTGCTGGTGCTGAAGTGGAGCTCGTCTTGGTCCAAGAACGTGAAAAGATGTTGAAATCAGTTGTGGATGAGTCGCAAGCTCAGTATGATTATTTGATCATAGATTGCCCTCCAGCGCTCGGTCTGTTGACTGTCAATGCCTTAGTAGCTGCGTCGTCTGTCCTTGTGCCGGTGCAATGTGAGTACTATGCGATGGAAGGGTTGGGTCGCTTAATGTCCAACGTACGGAGGGTGCAGGATTCACTCAATCCAGCCTTGGAGCTGGAGGGCATCCTGCTCACCCTCTATGATTCCAGAAACAGCCTGTCACGGCAAGTTGTTGAAGAAATCAGAGAGCATTTTAAGGGAAAAGTCTATAAAACAATCATTCCAAGGAATGTCACGTTGGCCGAAGCTCCAAGTTATGGCCGTCCCGGGATACTCTACAATGCTGCATCAGCCGGGGCTCAAGCCTATCTCGAACTCACAAGGGAGGTTCTAAATCATGGAAAAGAAAGCCCTCGGTAGAGGACTCGAGGCGTTATTGCCGGTGAGTGGTGGCAAAATTCTCTCTGAGGATAAAGAAATTCAAGAACTTCCAATCGATCACATTATTCCAAATCGTTATCAGCCGCGACGAGAATTTTCAGATTCAGAGCTTGGAGAATTGGCTGACTCTGTAAAACAAAACGGCTTGCTCCAACCTATTCTCGTTCGGCGAAAGGGGGACGGGTTTTTTGAGCTCATTGCCGGTGAGCGCCGCCTCAGAGCTGCCAAGCTCGCTGGCCTTCAAGTCGTTGCAGCCATTGTACGAAACTCAAACGATGAGCAAGCGATCGAACTTGCGTTAGTGGAAAATCTACAGCGTAAAGACCTTAACCCAATGGAAGCGGCACGCGCCTATCATCGAATGGTTCATGAATTCGGGTTTACCCATGAGACCATTGCCCAGCGGCTGGGGAAAGATCGTTCCTCGATCGCGAATCTCGCAAGGCTTGTTAATTTACCTAATGAAATTAAGAACTTAGTCGAATCAAACCTCATTTCAACTGGCCATGCGAAAGTGATTTTAGGGCTCGATAGTTCTGAGAAACAGATAAAGCTGGCTCGGAAAATCGTTGAAGGCCAACTGTCAGTGCGGCAAGCAGAGGAGGAGGTAGCTCATAAGTCACGATCACGGAAAGATAAGAAAGTCGCGTGGCGAAGAAAGCCCTACCCGGACCTTGAGGAGAGAATTCAAAAACACCTTGGGACTCGGATCACAATCCTGAAGGGAAAAAGAGGTGGCAAGATCGTCATCCACTATTTTTCCCCCGCTGAATTGGAAAGGTTGTTGGAAGTTCTTCTAGGAGGCTCTTCTATTGAGTTACACGCAAGCCATTGAATCTAAATTATTTCGTGTTCTTTCACATCTTGGTTTACAGCTTTTCGGCATAGTTGTTTTCAGCGCACAAGAACGAAAAATCCTCCGCATTTGATCCGAGAGAGTCAATTCAGAGCGAAAACTCTACTCAGCTCAAATCGCAGCACGACCCCTTTCACCCAGATGAGCAATGTTCTTAATGGTGTACATGGTCTACATCTTGCATAAAAACCGTGGTTTGTGTGGGGCCAGTCAATTGATCTCATTGATGTCATGGAGGTCCTGCTGTCAGTGAAAAGAACCGTGTGAGTCAACGGCGTGCGAATGTGTGCACCATCGGCCGTCTTACATTATCGACCGTCGCACATTGAAGCGTATAGATGAGGAGGATATTATGTGGGGGCCAAACGATAAGAAGAAAGACAGCCCTGGAAACGATGAAAACTTCACGTTTTTGGGGAAAGGCGTCGATTTCAAAGGCATCGTTAACTTCGACGGGACCGTTCGGATCGATGGTCGCCTCGAGGGTGAAATTCACGCCAGCGGCACCCTCATAGTGGGGGACCATGCGATCGTTAAGGGTACTATTTCTGTGGGTACCTTGATCACAAGTGGCAAGATCAACGGTACCGTCAGCGCATCCGAAAAGGTGCAGATACTTAAGCCCGCCGTGCTGATTGGCGATGTCAAAACGCCGGCAATTTCGGTCGAAGAGGGTGCGCAACTTCACGGTATGTGCGAGATGGGTGCGAACATGTGGGTGGAGGACAAATCTGAAGGGCTCGAGAATGTCCATGACATGGCCACTCATCGGGGTAGGGTTCGAGTTCAGGAGTTGAAGTCTTGAGAGTTGAGCCATGACACGGCCCACAGTCATCCTCGGAATGAGCGGCGGAGTTGACAGCTCCGTGGCGGCGTCCCTCCTAGTTGAACAGGGGTTCGAAGTCCAAGGCGTCACCCTCCAAGTCTGGGAGCAGGAGGATGAGTCGGTCGCTGTGTCGAAGCGCTGGCAGGAACGAGGCTGTTGCAAAGTCGGTCTTGCGAAGTATGTGGCGAAGCGACTTGGGATCGCTCATGAAGTGATTGATACGCGAGTGAGTTTCCGGACTGGCGTCATAGATGATTTCCTGTCCGCATACCTCGCTGGCACAACCCCGAATCCCTGCGTGCGATGCAACGAGCGCGTGAAGATCCGTTCACTCTATCGGATTGCTGAAGAGCGAGCAGCGGATTTCCTCGCTACAGGGCACTACGCCAGGATCGTACGAAACCACAACAGGCACAGTCTGAGACGAGCCAATGACGCTCGGAAGGATCAAAGCTATTTCCTCCATCGGCTCAGTCCTGCGTGGCTTTCTCGCATCTTGTTTCCGGTCGGATCCATGCAGAAGGCGGAAGTGTGGGCGCGAGCTGAATCCATAGGGTTGCCGGCTGACGAGTTAAAAGAGAGTCAGGAAATCTGCTTCGTCACCCAGGGGAGTTATCGATCATTCATCCAGACAGAGAGGCCGGAGTCCAGAAGTCCCGGTCTCTTCACCGATGCATCAGGCAACGTGCTGGGACACCACAAAGGGATCGCCTATTACACGCCCGGACAGCGACGAGGGTTGGGCATTGCCACTGGCCGGCGACTATACGTCCAGCGCGTGGTGCCGGAGACCCAGACCGTAGTCCTTGGGCCGGAAGAGAGCCTGCTCCGGTCGGACTGTGTCGTGGCAGACCTGAACCTCTTCGATGAGTCTGTCTTGGAGGGCCCGACTCAGGCCGAAGTGAAGGTCCGCTATGCCACGCCACCCGCCTCTGCGACCCTGCAGCCTAACAAGGACCGGACCGTACTGGTGCGCTTCCACACCCCTCAGCGTGCGCTGAGCCCGGGACAGTCTGCCGTCTTTTACGACGGTGATCGGGTTCTTGGCGGCGGCATTATTCAGTAGCCGACACACCTCCTGCCTCCTTGACAGGTCCCTCGAACGGATGCTAGTCTGACGCGCTTTTGTCGTGCCCACCCGCACGCGAATTTTCCCTGTTCATCGCCAGATTCACCGGTAGCGATTGTGATCAAAAGCTCTGTTGCACGCCGTTACGCCAAGGCCTTGTTTGAACTCCTGGATGCCAAGAGTATAGAGCCCACCCGTGCTGGACTGACCGAACTGGGCCGGATCCTCTCAGGCACGGCTTCTCTCAAGCACGTCTTGGCGTCACCCGTCTTCAGCTTAAATGAAAAACGGGAGGTCCTTTCAGCGCTCAGTCGTCGGCTGAATTGCCCTCCCATTGTGGATCGCTTTCTCGCCCAGCTTGTGAAAAAGAACCGGGCCGGATGTCTGCCGGAGATCGCCGACGCGTTCGCCGCGCTCGTGGATCAAGCCAAAGGGACTCAGCAAGTGGCGATCACTTCGGCCGCAACGCTGAGCGCTGCCCAGCAAAATGATCTTCGCACCCGCCTTCGGACTCTGCTCGGGCGCGAGGTGGATCTCACCTTTCAGACCGAGCCCAGTCTGCTCTCGGGGCTCCGGATTCGGATCGGAAGCACCGTCTTCGACAGTACAGTGAGGGGTCGGATGACCGCTCTACAGACCTTTCTGACTAAGGAGTAGCGCATGCAAATCAAGGCTGACGAAATTAGCGCGATCATCAAAGAAAAAATCAAAGCCTTTGACAAGCATGTGGACGTCAATGAGATGGGATCCGTGATCCAGGTCGGCGACGGCATCGCGAAGATCTACGGATTGGACGGGGCGATGGCAGGGGAAATGCTGGAGTTCCCAGGCAACCTCTACGGCATCACGCTCAACTTAGAAGAAGATAACGTGGGCGCCGTGTTGATGGGGGATGACACCGGCATCAAGGAAGGCGATCCAGTCAAGCGGACCGGACGAATCGCCGAAGTCCCAGTCGGGGAAGCGCTCGTGGGGCGCGTCGTCAACGCGATCGGCCTACCCTTGGACGGCAAGGGGCCAATCAAAACCACCGCAACCCGCCGGATCGAAGTTCGCGCACCCGGAGTGGTCACTCGGCAATCAGTCCGGGAGCCACTGCAAACCGGCCTCAAGGCGATTGACGCGATGATCCCAATCGGCCGCGGTCAGCGCGAGCTGATCATCGGGGACCGGCAGACCGGGAAAACCGCGATCGCGGTGGATACGATCATCAACCAGAAGGGACAGAACGTCTTCTGCATCTATGTGGCGATCGGCCAGAAGCGTTCCACTGTGGCTCGCGTCGTTAAGACGTTGGAAGAGCACCACGCTATGGAGTACAGTATGGTTGTCTCGGCCACGGCCAGCGAAGCGGCGTCGCTGCAGTTCCTGGCTCCTTACGCCGGCGCCACCATGGGCGAGTATTTCCGCGACAACGGCCAGCATGCGCTCATCATCTACGACGACCTCTCCAAGCATGCGACGGCCTACCGCCAGCTCTCGCTCCTGCTCCGGCGGCCCCCGGGCCGAGAGGCCTATCCGGGCGACGTCTTCTACCTGCACTCGCGCCTCCTGGAACGGGCGGCAAAGCTCAGTGAGAAAATGGGCGGCGGCAGCTTGACCGCGCTCCCGATCATCGAGACGCAGGCCGGCGACGTGTCGGCCTATATTCCAACCAATGTCATTTCGATTACGGACGGGCAGATCTACTTGGCCGGAGACTTGTTCTACTCGGGCATCCGGCCCGCGATCAACGTCGGCTTGTCCGTCTCCCGCGTGGGCGGCTCGGCGCAGATCAAGACAATGAAGCAAGTGGCGGGTACACTCAGGTTGGACTTGGCCCAGTACCGCGAGATGGCGGCCTTCGCGCAGTTCGGCAGTGAGCTCGACAAGGCTACCCAGGCCCAGTTGGCGCGGGGCGTTCGCATGGTGGAGCTGCTCAAGCAGGGCCAGTACAAACCGATGCTGGTGGCCGATCAGGTCATCTCCATTTACGCTGGCGTGAATGGATTCATTGACGATGTACCGGTGGACAAGATCAGGCAGTTCGAAGAGGACCTACTCCATTACGTCACTCAGCACCACCCGCAGATCAAGAAGGACGTCGTCACCAAGGGAAAGATCGACGAGACGTTCGGCGCCGAGCTGAAGCAGATCATCACCACGTTCAAGCAGAAGATGGGATATGGCGCACGGTAAGGAGCAAATAGCCGATAGCCAATGGCGAATAGCCGGAACAGGGGCAAGCCATTAGCTGTGAGCGACTCGCTGCCAGCTGGAGATTGAGCGATGCCAAGCCTGCAAGCCCTGCGGCGCAAGATCGGCTCCGTTAAGAACACCCAGAAGATCACCAAGGCCATGAAGATGGTGGCCGCGGCCAAGCTCAAGCGTGCGCAGGATCGCATCCTGGCGGCCAGGCCATATGGGCACAAGATGCGCGAGGTCATTGCGGACCTCGGCCTCCGGGTCAATCGGGCCGCCCATCCGCTGTTGCAGAAGCGGGCCGCGCGCAACATCGAAGTCCTTGTCGTCACCAGCGACCGAGGCCTCTGCGGCGCGTTCAACGCCAATATCTTGCGCAGGGCTGGCGAGTTCCTGCGGGAGTGCGAGGCGCGCGGAGTAAAAGTCACCGTCAGCTTCGTTGGCCGCAAGGGGCGTGAGTTCTTCCGCCGTCGCCAGTGGCCGATTCGCCAACAATGGCTGGGGGTGTTCGACCGGCTTACGTACGAGCACGGGCTGGACATCGGGCAGGACCTCATCGAACAGTTTACGAAGGGCACGTTCGATGAACTCTATGTGATCTATAACGAGTTCAAGTCGGCGATCCAGCAACGGGTCATCGTTGAGAAGCTATTCCCCATTGACGCGCTGGACGAAACCGCAGAGACCAGCGCGGTGTCAGGCGGGAGCTATGAGTACGAACCGGACGAAGACGAGTTACTGGCTGCCTTGCTGCCCAAGCATTTCCAGATCCAAGCGTTCCGGGTGCTGCTGGAGTCTTCCGCGGCCGAGCAGGGCGCCAGGATGGCTGCGATGGACGGCGCCACCAGAAATGCCGGGGAGCTGATCAAGAAGTTGACCCTCTATTACAACAAGACTCGGCAGGCTGCGATCACTAAGGAACTGATGGATATTGTAGGTGGCGCCGAGGCGCTCAAATAGGAACAAGTTCTGAGTTTTGAGTTGTGAGTCCTGAGTTAATGACACACTCAGCACTCAGAACTCATAACTCGCGCACAAAGGAGCCACATGAGTACCGGAAAAGTAATCCAAGTGATTGGGCCCGTGGTGGACGTAGAATTTCCCCCCGGCCAGCTCCCGAACATCTACAACGCGATCCGAATCGAGCAGGAGGAGGACAAGAAGGCCAACAAGCCCGAGATCCGCCTCACCCTGGAGGTCGCTCAGCACCTGGGAGAAAACCGCGTGCGCGGGGTCGCCATGTCCTCGACCGATGGCTTGGTCCGGGGCATGCCGGTTCGGGACACGGGAGCGCCGATTTCAGTTCCGGTCGGACGCGAGACGCTGGGGCGCCTGATCAACGTGCTGGGCGAGCCGGTAGATGAAAAGGGGCCGATCACGGCCAAGAAGACCTACCCCATCCATCGTCCAGCTCCGCCTCTCGAGGAACAGGAGACCAAAACAGAAGTCTTGGAGACAGGGATCAAGGTCGTGGACTTGCTGGAACCCTATTCCAAGGGCGGCAAGGTCGGTCTCTTTGGGGGGGCCGGCGTGGGCAAGACTGTCATCATCATGGAGCTGATCAACAATATCGCGCTGCATCACGGGGGCTTTTCGGTTTTTGCGGGCGTCGGCGAGCGGACTCGCGAGGGGAACGACCTCTGGCACGAGATGCAGGAATCCAAGGTGATTGACCCGACTGATTACACCAAGTCAAAAGCGGCGCTCGTCTATGGTCAGATGAACGAGCCGCCCGGCGCGCGCCTCCGCGTGGGCCTGACCGGGCTCACGGTTGCCGAGTACTTTCGGGATGAGGAGAATCAGGACGTGCTGCTGTTCATTGACAACATCTTCCGGTTTACTCAGGCAGGCTCCGAAGTGTCCGCGCTCCTGGGCCGCATGCCCTCGGCCGTGGGCTACCAGCCAACGTTAGGCACGGAGATGGGCACTTTACAGGAACGGATCACCTCCACCAAGAGGGGGTCTATTACCTCGGTCCAAGCCATCTACGTTCCGGCCGATGACCTGACGGACCCGGCCCCGGCCACGGCCTTCGCACACCTGGACGCCACCACAGTGTTGTCTCGTCAACTGGCCGAGTTGGGCATTTACCCGGCGGTGGACCCGTTGGACTCCACCTCCCGCATCCTGGACCCCCAGGTCGTCGGAGAGGAGCACTATCGCATAGCGCGTTCTGTGCAGTTGGTGTTGCAGCGCTACAAGGATTTGCAGGACATTATCGCCATTCTCGGGATGGATGAGCTGTCTGAGGATGACAAGCTGGCCGTCGCCCGCGCGCGCAAGATCCAGCGGTTCCTCTCACAGCCCTTCCACGTGGCCGAAGCCTTCACCGGCACCCAGGGGAAGTATGTGAAGCTCAAAGACACAGTTCGAGGCTTCAAAGAGATCGTCGAGGGGAAGTACGACGATCTGCCGGAACAAGCCTTTTACATGGTGGGGACGATCGAGGAAGTCGTGGCGAAGGCTGAAAAGCTTGGGGTGAAGCGTTGATGAGACGGCTGGACTGTCCTCTGTGCTCGCGCAACGCGCACACTCAGAAGGTGCTCGTCGGACGCGCGCAGTTGAGGACAGCCCAGCCCTCTCTCCGAGTAAGGAGGGGGTAGGAAACAAACAATGCCGGGGAAGTTACTGTTAGAGGTCGTCACGCCGGATCACCTGCTGCTAAGCAAGCAGGTGGATGAGGTCATCGCGCCAGGGGCCGAAGGGGAATTCGGCGTGCTGCCAGGACACTGTCATTTTCTGTCCACGCTCAAGATCGGCGAGCTGCGCTACCGCGTTGGCGACGTGACCGAATACATGTCGGTGCTCTGGGGATTTGCGGAGGTAACGCCCAAGAAGGTGACGATCCTGGCCGAGATCGCGGAGAAGGCGGAGGATATTGACGTGGAGCGAGCCCAGGCTGCGGTGGAGACAGCCGAGCGGCGCCTGGAAATGGGCGGGCTGCCGTCCGAGTTGAAGGAAGCCCAGATCAGTCTTGAAAAGGCCCGCCTGCGCAAGAAGATCGCCGAACGCGCCCGCCGCAGCCACTAATCTCAAGCCCAGTCCCTCATTCATTTCCCCCTCTTGCGATCAGTCCACTTCCCTGGCGATGGATTAGTCCCTGAACGGAACCGCCACTGGTTCAGTAATGGCCCAAAAACCTCCTAAGAGTTCACGGAGCAGCTTATCGATCTTCCTAGGGCTTCGCTGTATGCTTTTGGCTGTTCAAAAAGAAACTCTGGGAAAATATCATGATCTAGGGAAATTCTAGAATGGAGTTACATGAATAGCTAGCAGCGGGACCTACCCCCTGGATCCTTTCCTTGCCCGCGCTGCGGGTAAGCCGCCTATCCGGGGACGTGGTCTCAGCAGTGGGTTACTCACTTTTTATGCTGGGGCACGACTCCTTCCGAGCAGTCATAGGGCGGGGCGGCTTGGGGACTGACCTCGCTGTGTAACTACAACTGAGGCGGTTTGACGCACAATGTGAAGAATATAAGGGTTCCCCTCAGAACCGTGGAGAGTATGTGAAATTACAGAGGTGCTCAGCAGACAGACAATGCAAGAAATACATTCCCGATCTCAGCCCCCATGATTTGCAGATCTTCACAAAGGAGGCATAGGTGTATATTTAGCAATGTCTTTCTGATCGCTGTCCTGCTAGGGCCACTTGCTGAAGCCAGCCGCTCAATCCCGTTGGGTGTCGATGTTTCCGTTCAGGTTGTAGCTTCGTCCCTTCAGTGTGTCGTCTTCTCTTCAGGTGTTCATCAGCCGTCTCTTCAGGTGTTCCCCGGGGTCAGATATCCCATGTCCGAGTCTCCACGGTACGCAATCCGAGGATAAGTCTTTGTCTGCGCAGGCACTGGTCCAGGTTGTACTGGTAGGGCGGCTCTTGGCGGCTCGTATTGGCAAGGTCCTTGCTCCTCTTCTCGTGCATGCACCTGTTGAAGCTGACCGACTGCTTGAGTCCCCTTCTCGCCGTGCTGCTGAGAATTCCTCCATAAACGGTCACACCCCCGGTCTGCATAGGCCGTCGATAGTGCCTGTCCTGAAAGGTGACCGCCATTTCCATTCGGCTAGAGGATACAGAGAAGTTGCTTGTGGGAGGACCATTGATGGAACAGATATGGACAAATCTCCGAGAGTTAGTCCAAGGGACCGCGGAGGTGTTGTATCACATAGTCGTGGTGGCGTTGAGCGCAGGGGTGGCGTTGTCGCTCCCGCATGCAGCCAACTTTATTGCCCAAACCTTTGCGATCCACTGGTCTGCCATTGAGAATGATACCGTCGCTCTCGTCACCATTGAAATCGCAGTGGCCGTCCTGTTTATTGCCTGCATCAATTATCTCCGTCGTAGCATGAAGGATCGGCAACTCACTCAGATGGCGGCCCACGCTGGCCTCACGAATGTGTTCCCCACCAGAGGCGTGTTGGCCCGGAGAAAGATCAGGAAATTAAAGACCAAGCAAGGACGGGCCGAGCATATCATGGTCATCGGATCAACAGGCTACAACACGTTCGTGGATCCGAAAGGAGACCTTCATACGGTGATCTGGAAGTGTTTGGAGGCGAAAATTTTGTTACTCAACCCTTACAGTGAAGCAGCACGGGCCCGAGCGAGAGCCATTCTCGATCCCAAGGTCGGGCCTGACAGTTTAGTGGACCAAGTGGAACGGACCATCGAGCTATGTAA
>VBOJ01000291.1 GCA_005877775.1 Nitrospirota bacterium
GACTCTGTTCAAAACGACATTGAGGAGGCCGTTATGGAAGCGGTATTGAGGAAATGGGGCAACAGTATCGCTGTCAGGTTACCAAGTGCTATCGTGAAAGAGTGCGAGCTAAGAGAAGACCGTAGAATTGAGATCACGGCAGAGGAGGGCAAGATCGTACTGACTCCCAAAAAGAGGCGGCCACGGAATGACCTTGCTCGCTTACTGGACAAGATCACTGACTCTAATCGCCACGAGCCCATTGACTTTGGAAAGCCGGTCGGTAGGGAAATCCTGTAGGGTTCGGTGAAGCCCCACTTGACACCTTCCTATGTCCCCGATCAAGGGGACATTGTTTGGATCAACTTCACCCCCATAAGCGGCCATGAACCGGCAGGAACCCGCCCAGCCTTAGTTCTGTCACCGAAATCATATAACGGCAAGGCTGGTTTAATGCATTGCTGTCCCATCACGAACCAACAAAAGGGCTACCCGTTTGAAGTTGAACTCAAAGGTGTACGTGGAACAAGTGGAGTGGTCTTAGTAGATCAAGAAAAAATCTGGATTGGAAAACTCGGAACGTAGAATACAAAGAGAAGGTATCGTCAACCATCATTGCTGACGTTCTCGCCAAGATTCATACCCTTTTGAAGTGAATTACGCGAAGGGATCAACCTGGGGCAAGCGCAAACTTCACACCCGACCTCCGACCGCTTGGCTCCCTCCTCGTCACTGAGCTAACCTAACCGCCGAACATTAACGCACTACTTTGTTGTTGTGGCGACTTGCTGCGGATTGTTGCTGAATGTTGCGAAATTCGCTACACTTTGCCGCGCCAAGCCGGTGTGGCGGAACTGGCATACGCAGCGGACTTAAAATCCGCTCCCCGTAAGGGGTTGAGGGTTCAAATCCCTCCACCGGCACCACCCGACGAGCATCGCGCGTCTGTCGCGTCGATTGCGACATCCTTCGAAGAGGGCTTACGGAGGACGATCGAATGGTATCAATCGACGCAATAGACGCGATTGACGCTAACGACGCAATGACGCGATAGACGCTATCGACCCTTCGACAACGCTCAGGGTGGTGAGCCTGTCGAACCACGCACCACGCAACAGACGCTATCGACGCAAGAGACGCGTTTATCAGGGAGGACAACCGGGGGGGCGGCTTCCACTTTGGCTTACGACCGGGGGACAGTTAGAGCTGATTGTGCCCATCAGCCGCGAAATTCCTCCGGCGCCTAACTGGGGTGAGTACTGAGTGAGGTTTGTTGTTCCTAGCGGGCCAATCTCTCTCCTAGTGGCGAGGGGTTGTTGAACAACTTGTGCGTTCTGTGCCATCGCTGCTTGGACCTGAGCGATGACGGATGGGTCAGTCTGAATGTCGACCTGCTGAATTTGAGCCTGCACTTGTGGGAGACGACTA
This sequence comes from Nitrospirota bacterium, assembly GCA_005877775.1. Lineage (GTDB taxonomy): Bacteria > Nitrospirota > Nitrospiria > Nitrospirales > Nitrospiraceae > NS-7. Next base: position 1,408 of record VBOJ01000291.1, read on the forward strand.
ATCGGTATCGGAAAACTAAACACGTTGGCATAAGGTGTGGCTGTGAGAAAATCGCCACTGGGCACAGTAACAGTCTTCCCATTATTCACAACCTCTACGGTCCCTGCTATGACAGCAACGGCCGTTAAGGTAGCACCATTCTCGTGAACGGTCCAGACCACATACTCTGTTCCATGAGCAACGGCAACCACCGTCGGGGTCTTGATCTCAAAACGCGAATTGGTCGCTGCATAGAAATCGGGAACGAGAACCTTGAGCTTGCCCCGCTCCAGATTGAAACTAGTAGCCCTGCTCGCCGTTCTGAGGACAAACTCAGCGATCGTCATCTGTGTATTTTCAGCGACACTCAGTACGGTGTTGTCGTTAAAAAGAACCTTCAGGACCGAGTTGGGACCGGTCTGGAAGGTATCCGTTGGAAAAACAGGAAGACGCAACTTCGCCTCACGGGGATCCTCTCCTTTGGATGTGACGGACACTTTTCCACGCGTGGCGATCACAAAACCAATTTGGTCGCTTCGGGCCTGGGCCAAAACCTCGGACGGCACCCAGGTTACAAAGAGTGCGCAGATGAAGACCGGTGTGATGGGGAGTGGCAAGAATCTCATTCCCAACTGACTCCTTCGACGCGCTTGCGCGCCGTAGCGCTCTAGCGCGCAGGCGCGACAGACGCCTTACACGCGGCACGCAACGCACGCTATAGACGCCTCCATCCTAGATAATCCTGGAGCCAAAAGGCAAGGAAAATGTTCGAGCCGGGCGCGTTCCTTACGGCCATTCTCATACTAAAGTATAGGACCACCCCCCTTTTTAGGAGGGAGACTGATGATTTTACTTGTGCGGCTGTAACAGTTGGTCTATTGTTCACCCCGTACCACCGAAGCCCCGCCTGTGAAGGCGGGGAGGAATGTGTTTTATCACCAGAAGGTAAAGCCTCGATGCCACTACTGTGAAGCCGTGGTACGGGGTTCACCGTCCGTGCCCATAAATAGTTCTACCCACTGGCAAAGCCTGCAGGCAGGCACAGACAACTATGCCGGTACGTGTACGTGCAGTCTTCGGAGTTCTTTTACTCCTGGGTCTCTTCTCCGCGCTTCCGGCACAAGCTCAAGTGCCCCCCCCGCAGTTGATTCAATTGAATCCATTTCTCACCCAACAGGCCCGCTTTACGAATGTGCAGTACAGTATCTATCCATCCGGGTTTGACCTCGCCATTCCCCTGATTGAGACAGGCAATATCATGGCGGGCCCGCTTGCCGTCCATCCTCACTTCGGGATCGCGCAGTCCTATACCGACAATGTCTTTCGAACCGATACGACCTTCGGCGGGAGAAGGCCGGATTGGTATCAGACCCTTGCGCCTGGCCTTCAGCTCCAACTGCCTTTCCTCAGTCGGTACAAGCTCGTCGCCGATTATCGGTCAAACCTCGAGCGCTATAATAGGGACTCGTCACAAGACGTTGACGATTACACCTTTGCAACAAATCTCATTGCGGAATACCCGGGCGGCCTGTCGGTCAAGCTCTTAGAAGAACTAAGAAATGGCCACGATTATCGAGGAGCGGCGACGGCGACTGGGGTTGCCGAGCCGAACAAGTTCTTTAACAC
>VBOJ01000043.1 GCA_005877775.1 Nitrospirota bacterium
AATATCGAGGCGCCCATGAACGCGGGTTGAAGCACTTCCTCGCAACCGGCGTAGGGCCGATGTTGAACAAGCGAATCGAGCTTACCGCGGTGCACCGAGATGGACACGAATTCCCTGTTGAACTGGCCATCTCGCCGGTGCGGCTGGGTGAGATCTATACGTTCAGTGCCTTTGCGCGCGATATCACTGAACGGAAACGGGCGGAGCGGTGTCTGGCTGCTCAGTACGCCGTCACGCGCGTCTTGGCGGAGTCCTCAACACTTGAGGAGGCCGGCTCGAACATGTTGCAGGCGATCTGCGAAAGCCTTGACTGGGAGTTAGGCGCTCTCTGGAGCGTGGACATGCAGGCCAAGGCGCTGCGCTGTCTTGATCTCTGGCATGTGGCGTCGGTGGAAGCGGATGAGTTCATGGAGGTGAGTAGGCAGCGTACATTTCTTCCCGGCATCGGACTTCCTGGCCGCGTCTGGTCCAGCGGCAGACCGGCCTGGATTCCTGACGTCGTCAAGGATGCGAACTTCCCACGGGCGCCGATTGCGGCCCAGGTGGGGCTGCACGGGGCCTTCGCGTTCCCCATTCGGGTGGGGGATCAGGTCCATGGGGTGCTCGAGTTTTTCAGTCATCAGATCCGAGAGCCGGACCGAGAGTTGCTGGAGATGGTGGCTGAAATCGGGATCAAGGTCGGCCAGTTCGTCGAGCGAAAGCAAGCCCAGGAGGCGTTGGATCAGGCCGAGGCGCAATTACGCCAGTCGCAAAAGATGGAAGCCGTCGGGCGACTCGCCGGAGGCGTCGCCCACGACTTCAACAACCTCTTGACGGTCATCACTGGTTATAGCCAACTGGTCCTAGGTCGCCTTGGCCCCACAGATCCTCTGCGGAGCCCTCTCGAACAGGTCCAGAGGGCAGGGGATCGGGCCGCCGCGCTGACCCGCCAATTACTGGCCTTCAGCCGTCGGCAGGTGCTTGCGCCGGAGACGTTGGACCTGAACAAGATCGTCGGTGAAATAGGGGGCATGTTGCGGCGGCTGCTCGGCGAGGACATCGAGATACTCACTGTCCTGCAGCCAGGGCTGGGCATAGTCAAGGCTGATCCCGGGCAGTTTGAGCAGGTCATTATGAACCTCGCCGTCAATGCGCGCGACGCCATGCCCAAGGGTGGCAAGCTGCTTCTCGAAACATCCAATGTTATTTTGGGGCGGAATCCTGGCAAAGAGCCGGTCATTGCCGAGCCAGGACCACACGTGGTGCTGACAGTGAAAGACACCGGATGCGGAATGGATGCGGAGGTCCGGTCCCATCTCTTCGAACCCTTCTTTACCACCAAAGAAGAAGGCAAGGGGACCGGGCTTGGACTTTCTACTGTCTATGGGATTGTGAAGCAGAGCGGCGGTTCCATCGCGGTTCACAGTGAGCCGGGAAAGGGAACGAGTTTTCAGATCTATTTGCCGCGGATTGCCGCCGAGACGGAGGTAGCTGAGTCTCGGCAAGTTCCTGTTGCGCCGCCGTCGGGGTACGAAACAGTGTTGTTGGTCGAAGATGAAGCCATGATCCGCACGATGGTGGGCACGGTCCTTCGGTTGCATGGGTATCTAGTGTTTGAGGCGCGTGACGGTCCCGATGCGTTGCGGGTTGCACGAGATCACGCCGGTCCGATTCACCTCCTTCTGACTGATGTCGTCATGCCGGGAATGAGCGGGCGGGAGGTTGCCGAACGGCTGCTATCGGTCCGCCGTGATCTCAAGGTGTTGTACATGTCGGGCTACACAAGCGAAGCCATGGCCCATCATGGCCTGTCTGACGCAGCCACCGAATTTATTCAAAAGCCCTTCACGCCAAACGCCTTGATGCAAAAGGTCTCCGAGACGCTGGGGAAGTCCCGAGCGGCCTGATAGCCTCCCAACAGCCACTGCCCTTGAATTGCCCCTCAGGTGGTGGTGTGGCTTGTGAAGGAAGTGAGCGGGGCTTATAATGCTGCACACTTTGAGAGAGAGACAAGGAGCTGCGTGGACCGCATGGGAGATCAGGGTCGGACAAAGGGGCAGGAGTTGGAGATTGACCGGTATCGGGTCCAGCAGGAACCCTATTACGCCGAGGTGAACGGCGAAATCGCTCTCTTCACGATTGCCGCTCAGAGCCGGATGCCCGTCATGTTGAAGGGGCCGACCGGCTGCGGCAAGACGCGCTTCGTGCAATACATGGCCTACCGGCTGAAACGCCCCCTCATCACCGTCGCCTGCCACGAGGACCTCACGGCCTCCGATCTCGTGGGTCGATACCTCTTGAAGGGGCAAGAGACGGTCTGGGTGGATGGGCCGCTGACACTCGGCGTCAAGCACGGGGGCATCGTCTATCTCGACGAGATCGTCGAGGCCAGGAAAGATACTACCGTGATCATTCATCCGCTGAGCGACGACCGACGCCTGCTGCCGGTTGAAAAGAAGGGGCAGGTGATCGAGGCGGTCGATGAGTTCATGCTGGTCATCTCGTACAATCCCGGCTACCAAAGCGTCCTCAAAGATCTGAAGCAAAGCACCAAGCAGCGCTTCATGGCCATCGAGTTCGGCTATCCTCCTCGTGAGATTGAAACCAAGGTGATCGAGCATGAGGCGGGTGCGGATAAAGATATGGCTCAGAAGTTGGTGAAGCTGGGCGAGAAGGTGCGGAACCTGCGGAACCACGGCTTGGAAGAGGGGGTCAGTACCAGACTCCTGATCTATGCCGGCGACCTGATCCGGCAAGGCGTGACGCCGGTCCGCGCCTGCGAGGCGGCCGTGACGCGGCCGATCACCGACGATCCCGACATGCAGCGGAGCATTCAGGAATTGGTCAAGGCGATTTTTTAATAACAGGCTATAGGCAGTTGGCAATAGGCGATGGGTGAGACAGTATTCCCCCTTCACCTGAAGCCAATCGCCCATTGCCCAGCACCTCCAGCCAAAGAGACTTCAAGAGGGGCGAGATCATGAAGTGGATACGTGCGTGTGTAATGGCGATCTGTCTGTTGGTTGTAGGGCTGGCTGGGTGCAGCTACCTCTTCTACCCGCGCGCGGGCGACTATCTGGAGCAGGCGAAGGGCCCAACCGGCGCTGACACGATCATCAACCTGACCGCCATGCTAGAGGCCAGCGCCAAGGCTGCCGGCGGTGAGAACTATCAGAGTGGCCTCGACGATCTGCACAACCAGTTTCACGCGCTCCACGACGGCATGTGCGGAGTGACGAAGAAGCAGGCGAGCACGCCCACCTATGCGAAGGCGGTCACGATTAATAAGGAGCTGTGGGTGATCGTCAAACGCTTGTGGAAGAATCGCAAGGACCAGGCCCTGCGCGAAGCGCACCTCGATCTGTTCACAAAGCGCCTCCAGGAGCTGCGCGAAACCATCCAGACATTGAAAGGATAATGTCACGCACGGGTACCCACCCTGGGTTATCTTTCTGCCGACATGAGCCGATCATCGGTGCGGGACAGTCCTGAAGGAGCTGTCCTGACTGTCCAGGTCCAGCCCAAGGCGGCGCGCACCGAATACATGGGAACGCACGGAGATGCGCTCAAGTTTCGCGTGGCCGCGCCGCCGGTTGAAGGGGCTGCCAACGAGGCGCTGCGCTCATTCCTGGCCCAGCGATTCGGCCTCTCCAAGGGCGCCGTGGTGGTCCGTGCGGGCCTGGCGTCCCGACGCAAGCAGGTGTTGCTGACTGGCGTGCCGGCCAGTCTAGTGCGGGACGTTTTACCGGATCGCCCATCTAGATCAGAAAGCAGAGGGGGAAATCGGCTAAGAGACACTGCAGTCTGATCGAAATTCGTTCCAGCCGTCTCAAAGCCTCCGGCGTCGGCGCTGTGAGGTCCAGTCCTTCCAACCACTTGTCATCTTTCTCGAGCTTCCAGTGCGAGAGGGATGAGGTCCCAGGAATTCCAGTCTCCCATTTGGCAGCCTGCGCGACAAGCGGGCGCAGGGTTGTGACCTCGCCGGCAAACTCGATTCGATTCGCCTGGAACTCGTAAGGGGCTGTATCCTGATCCATTCGTTCGGCCAGGTTCGCGAGCCACTTAACCGTGGCGGCCATCCGCTCGTAATGGAGCGTGTCAGGCAAATCGGATGGCTGATGGTAACGAGGCGTCCGGCCGGAAGAGAGAAACAGGAAGGGGACCGAGGCGTTCCGGAACGAGTCGTAGTCACTGAAAGAGACTTGGCCGATGACCGGAATCTCTTCGACCAGGTGCAGTCCCAGCGGCAGGACGGCTAGAGGCAATGGGCTATGGGCAATAGGTGAAACCGGGAGGTTCTGCCCTCTAGCCTCTAGCCTCGCGCCACTCGCCTGCGTCATTTCTTTGAGGCGGCGAGCCAGCCCCGGGCTCTTCTCAGCGCCTGCGGCGAAGACCACGTCCCGCAGCGGCTCCCAGTGCACGCCGCCCATGAGGTCCATGATGATTGCGGTGTGCAGATGCGAGGGAGATCCGATCTCTTGCGGGAGGTGGTCCACAAAATACTGCGACCCCATGTTTGGCGTGCGGATGAAGGGAGGCTCTTCCGCATTAAACGCGACAAATAGCAGGTGGTGGTGCGGGAGCCTCGGTAGGATGCGGGCAGTTTCAAGAAGGATCGCCACGGCCGATGCGTTGTCATCCGCGCCCAAATATTGCCCACCCAGATGGTCATAGTGTGCGCCAATCAACAGCCAGGGTGCCGCTGAGTCGGGACTCGTTCCAGGTCGCAGTCCGATCAGATTATCACCGAGTGCCGGAGAGATCTGTTGTCCATAGCTTCCTACCGAGGGCAGAGCCACAAGACCCACCTCCCCGAATCTGGCCGCGATATAGTCTGCTGCTGCGCGGTTCCCCGGAGTGCCGGGCTTCCGGCCGCTGAGTTTTGGTCCGGCAAGATACTCGACGTGGGTTCTCAGGCGCTTGGCGAGCTCGCTGGTAACCGCCAGGGTCGTGGGGTCAATCGCCGCCATGGAGACCATGAGAGGGAGAGGGGGCCCCACCACGGGCGCCCCTCCCACACCCACTTGCGTCATGAGGGGAAGGAGGACGACAAGCGCGGAGGCGCCGACGATCAGAACTCGCGGGCGGTGGCGGAACCGGAGTGGCCCCCTCAAGGCGTCGATGCCTGCTTCGATTCAACCATGGCCCTGGCCTTGTCAGGCTCTGCCGAGAGCTGTCCATGACGCGATGCCTTGTGACGGAGCGCCCGTCCCTTGTCAGGGGTGGGGTCGGTGATGAGCCCGTATGCCTGTCTTCCCTCGTGATCATCCGGTAGGTATTCGGTAATCGGCATGCCGTCTTCTCGCACGAACCACAGGCAGTGGCAGTATTTGTAGATCTGCATCTCGTCGCAGGCGCAGATCCAGCGGCGGAGCTTGGCCTTGGCCTGTTTGTCCGTATAGAAGTTGCCGGGACAAAGCGGCTTGCCGAGATCGTCCACATGCGCGGCAAGTCCGTTCACGACCGCTTCGGTCACCGCCCGATTCGGGTGAAAGATCGTCCCGCTCTTTTCCGCGAAGCCCTTCACAAATTTCCACATCTTGTCGAGACTCTCTGTGCTTGGTTCGCTCACAACAGTCATCCTTGTGGCGAGAGGCTATGGGCTTGCTCTTAGCTCGTCCGTAACAGGTTCATTGTTCAATGGGCCATGCTCGCTAACCCATTTCCTTAGCTCGGGAAAGTCGCTTGATCGTTGTGTGTCGTCAACTCGCTAACCCTTCCTACATGTCATTCAAACCCCCAGCCTGGAAGTGGTGCGGCGAAGCCGCCCATTTTCCTGTGCGCAACTTGAGAGACCCCTGGACAATATTGCGAGCGTCTGTCCCCGGATCATGGATGCCGCTCAACGAGCAAAGAAACGGTGCGATCATGATTGCCCCTGCAACGAGCAAGAATTCGCCTATCGCCCATTGCCCCGAACCCCGTGCCTGCGACAATGTCGAACAGTTTACAAGCGTCCCAGCCTCCTTTACAATCCGCGAATTCACACGGCGGTAGGAGCGTGCTCCCTTGACACACTTGCCCGACAGTCCTCACGAACGATTGATCGCCCGCCTTGCCGGGCACTTGGGCCAGTCCATTGCGGTTGACTTCATTGAGGCGATGGTCCAGGCAACGGGTCGGTCTGACCTGCCTGCAACGGTCATAGAGGTCCTCGATGAGCTTCAGGGAGCTTCCTCGAAAGCAGCACAGGGCGCGATGGAGGCGCTTCCGGAACTGCGACGTCGCGTCGGACTGGAGTTAGTGGTCCCGTGGCTAGACCTCGGGGTGGCGCTGGCTGGGTCCTCCGGCACGGCAGCCATGAAGTATGTCAAGGAGAGCCCGCTGATCCTGGGTCTGATCCAGCCGATTGCGACCCAAGCCCGAGTCCTGACTCTGGCGCTGGAGTTGGCTGACAGCGATCCCAATGTCGCGCTCGATTTCTTCCGTAAGGCGCCTGAGCTCTTGACGGCGCTGCAGATTGACGAGTTGGGAGCTTGGGCTGAAGTCGGTGTCGAGCTGGCTCGGTTCGACTACGTGCTGGGCATTGAGTTTTTCCGTCAGAGTCCTGCCGTCGCGCGGGTGATCCCGCTGGAGCAGGTTCGCGACTGGGTCAGATTCGGGATGAAGCTGATCACTCAGAACAGCTTGGGCAAGCCCGACTATCTTGGCACCTTGGAGTTTTTCCGAACGAGTGCAGCCATCCTGGGGGATGTTCAGGAGGGGGCGGTCAGGAAGCAGGTGATCGCCGTTGGTTCGGTTCTCGCCGATCGTGATCCAAAGTCAGCCATCTCGTTCCTCGCAGAGTCTCCCACGGTCCTTCGACGAGTCCCTTCCGCAGGCTGGCAGCTCCGCCTGCTCCAATATGGTGCGCTCGTGGCGGAGCGGGACGCGGAGGCGGCCTTGGCCTATCTGCGCCGCTGCCCGGAAGTCCTGGCTCTGCTCGGCACTGCCTCAGATCTGCAGAGGAAGTTCGAGGACTGGTTCAGAGGCGGGATGGAGATCGTGGATTATAGCATCGAAGGCGCTCGGGCCTATTTCTCAATGGAAACCAAGAAGGCCTTGGCCTCGGTTGAGCAGGCCATGAGCGGCGTGCCGCTCAGACAGGTCGCCAGATCGCTCAAACTGTTTGCTCAAGGGTTGTGTGGAATCGAGGTCACGATCCAGTCGTTGCCTGAAACCATCACGCATGGCGAGCCTGCCAAGGAACCAGCTCGAGCCACCGTCAGTGCGAATGGACAGGCCATTGCGCTGCCGGCTCTCCTCAGCCGTTACCCGACGCGAGACGAAAATATCCGGCTCTATACTGTGATGACAGCCCATGAAGCAGGGCACTTGGAATTCGGCACCTATAGCCTCCAGCTCAGCCAACTGGCTGATCTGACTGCAGAGGTCAGGAGCCGGTACGGCCGGCCCCATAGGCAACAGGTTGCAACGTTAGCCCAGGTATTTTCGCTCTATCCCCAGCCTGGACTGATTCGTGACCTCTGGACGGTGCTGGAAGACGCCAGGGTCGAATATCGGCTGCAACAGGAATACCCTGGCCTGCGGAGTGATTTAGCCAGGTTGGGTCAGGAAGCGGTCACCACGAGGTCGCTTCTCCACGGGCTGTCGGTTCGGGAGCTGGTCGTGGATGCCCTGTTGCTGCGCTCCACGGCAGAGCCGGGGAGGGTCCGGGTTCCGGACTCGATCGCGGTCATCGTGGAACAGGCCTGGGCACTCTGTCAAACGATCCTGACTCCGACTGCGACGGCTGAAGATGCGATCAGGGTCGCCGATCGAATCTATGTGGTGATGGAAGAGATGATCCGACATGCAAGCCGCGATATGGAGAGACAGGGAGAGCCGATGCCGGAAATGGACCTGGGAGTCGGCCCGAAGGCGTCAGAGGAAACGTCCGGAATATATCGGCCTGTGACGAACTGGGCCTATCGCGGCACGATGAACCCGGAGCTGGTTACAGACAGAGGCAGATTCGGGCAAGAAGGCCTCGGCGATGAGTCAGGCTCTCAGAGGGGCACTCAGACAGCGGAAGAGCCGGCACAGTCGCATGTCGGACTTGCTCCGGGTCATACGCACGGGCATTCCGGAGAGCGACGTGGCGAGCTCTCAGGCGGTGCCCTTGTTCCAGGTGTAAGGCCGGCCACGGCTGTTGAACAGATGCAGGTCTTGGACCATGATCAGCGAGGGAGACACGAAACAGAGCGATCCCGGGGCCGAGCCTTTCTATATGACGAATGGGATGGTGTGATTCAGGACTACCGGTCCGGTTGGTGTCGAGTGGCGGAGTGGGTTGCCCCAGAGGGTTCCAGCGACTTCGTTGAAACCACACTGACTGAGCAGGGACCGGCGGTGCGGCTGCTCCGTCGGTATTTTGAGAGTCTCCGGCCGCAGGGCCTGCGCCGCGTTTACGGCCTGACGGATGGCGAGGAACTTGACCTCAATGCACTGGTCAGGCGAGCGGCGGATTTGGCTGCTGGGGTGGAGTCTTCCGATCGAGTCTATGTCAGCCGCGAGAAGCGAGAACGAGATGTGGCGGTGGTATTTCTCGTGGACATGAGCGGGTCCACCAGCCGACAAATCGAATCGGGCGGGCGTCGAGTCATTGACGTGGAGAAAGAGGGGCTCGCGTTGTTGTGCGAAGCGTTGGAGGCGGTCGGCGACCAGTACGCGATCTACGGCTATTCTGGTCAGGGGCGGCATCAGGTCGACTTCGTCATCCTGAAGGATTTTGACGAGTCGGCCCGAGGGCGCGCCGCGCAACGGATCGGCGCGGCCGTTCCGCTTCATCAGAACCGGGACGGCGCGGCGATCCGGCATGCCGCGCGGAAGCTCCTGGCCAGGCACGCGCGCACCAGGTTGCTGGTCCTAATCAGCGATGGCAAACCGCTTGACGACGGATACACAGACGAGTACTCCTTGCAAGATACGAAGATGGCGTTGCGGGAAGTCTCCACGAGCGGCATTCATCCATTCTGCATCACGGTGGACCGAGACGCTGACGACTATCTGAGGCGGATGTACGGAGAGGTTCGGTATCTGGTGATCGACAACGCGTCAGCACTTCCGGAGCGGTTACCGAGGGTGTACCGGCGGCTGACGACATGAAACTCGTGAGGGGTAAGGGATGAGGCGTGAGAGAGCGTCCTGCGCGTGCGGCGTCCGTAGCGTCAGTCGCGACAGACGCCAAAGACGCTCGACGCAATGACGCAAGCTGACGCCTCACGCCTAACGAACAAAAGGGATGGCGAATCAACCGACTGAGCGCACCGTACCACCCTGGCTCTATAAATTATTTACGGGCCATCAATACCCCTACGTACGGCGGCAGGCGAAATTTGCCAATAGGGAGATCAAGCCAGGAGAAGAGCGGCCGGAGCCGACGCGGGAGGCCATTGATGCCAAGTTCTGGGAGATCTTCCCGCGCTGCTGGGTGAAGGTCCTCCAAGAGGTCAAGACCGGGATGATCGTGAGCTTTGTGGAATTGGGAACCTATGAGCCGGGGCAGTACCAGGAGTTGGTGGACAACCCGGAGGAGTTCCTGGCCAGGACCTACGGCAAGAAGAAGATCAAAGTGAATTTTTATGACGGCGAAAACTTCGTCTGTACGATCAACTTCAAGGTGGCGGGTTGGACCGAGCATGGTTAAAGCGTTAAACGTGAATCGTGAAGCGTTAATCGTAGGAAGAAGTGAGGCGGTCTTTTTGCGGTTCACGAATAACGGCAAACGAATAACGGAGAGCACATGGGTAGGCCGAAGATAACCGTGGTCGGTGCAGGCAACGTCGGAGGTACAGTCGCGCAGCGTCTGGCCGAGAAAAACTGCTACGACATTATCCTGGTGGATATTATCGAGGGGGTCCCACAAGGGAAAGCCTTGGATCTGACACAGGCTGGACCGATCTGCGGATACAGTTCTCGTGTCGTGGGCACCAACGGGTACGATGACACGGCTGATTCCTCGGTGGTCGTGATCACCTCCGGCGTCCCTCGAAAACCAGGGATGACTCGGGATGAATTGCTGGCAACGAACACAAAAATCGTGCGCGGGGTCGTGCAGGAAACGGCGAGACGGTCACCGGATGCGATCCTACTCATGGTCGCGAATCCGCTGGACGCGATGGCTCATGTGGCGTACCGCGTCAGCCGGTTTCCGAAACAGCGGGTGGTCGGGATGGCAGGTGTTCTGGATTCAGCGCGGTTTCGGTCCTTCATCGCGGCTGAGTTGGGGGTATCTGCTTCGGACGTACAGGCGATGGTGCTGGGTGGCCATGGCGACACCATGGTGCCGCTGCTCCGCTACACGACTGTGGCTGGACGGCCGGTCAGCGAGTGGCTGTCGAAAGAAAAGTTGGAAGCGCTTGTCCGGCGGACAAGGGATGGTGGGGCAGAGATCGTCAACTTGCTCAAGGCCGGCAGTGCGTATTATGCGCCATCAGCAGCGGTGGTGGAGATGGTCGAGGCGATGCTGAAGGATCAGAAGCGGGTGCTGCCCGGCGCCGCGCTCTGTGAAGGTGAATATGGTTTCTCCGGGGTGTTTGTGGGAGTGCCGGTCAGGCTTGGGCGCGGTGGCGTGGAGGCGATCATTGAGTATGACCTGGCCCCGGAGGAGCGTGCCGCTCTGGCGACCTCGGCCGCGGCGGTGCGGGAGCTCTGTTCGGCGGTGGATCGACTACTGGGGACGTGAACCGATCGGCGACAGGACCTCCGAACTTGCCCCAGCTTCTTGACATTCCGGCTTGCCTGGAGTAGAGACTTCGGCTTAGCAGTTAACCTCAGTATGGTGTGACGATGAAGTTTCTGGAGGATCCGTACCAGACGATGGGGGCTGGCTTCGCTCTGACGGTCGTCCTGGTCATTTTCTGGCTCATGGTTCGGTAATCGACGAACGAGGATGAGTTGTAAGTGATGAGTTTTGAGGTGTGGATTTGTGATAGCGAAACCCAACACTCAAAACTAAACACTCAGAACTTCAAGAAGAAAGGTGGGCACTATGCCGGACGCGGCTGCATGGGTAGAAGTCCTGTTGCGCTGGGTTCACTACTTGGCGGGGATCACGTGGATCGGGCTCCTGTACTTCTTTAATCTCATCAACACTGGCTTTCTCAAGTCGCTGGATGCCGGGCAGAAGGGCGTCGTGATTCCTCGATTGATGCCCAATGCCCTCAATTGGTTCCGGCATGGAGCAACCGTCACCGTGCTGGCAGGCCTTGCCCTGATCTTCATGTTGCACCCCTCGCTCTCCGGGACAGGCGATAAGGCGATCTGGATTGGCGGGATTCTAGGCATCATCATGTTTATCAATGTCCATGCGATCATCTGGCCCTGCCAGAAAGAGATCATCCGCATGACGAAGGAGTCGGCGGAGACAGGGAAACCGACGCCGCCAGAGATGGCCGCGCTGGCGAGGAAGGCGCTCCTGGCCTCGCGCGTGAATTTTATGCTCTCGATTCCGATGCTCTTCTTCATGGCCGCTGCCAGCCACTTTAAATAACTCAATAGACCGGCCAGCTTGGCGTTTTCAGAAGAGGATCGGGATCTGCGGCCCTTTGTTCTGACCGATCTTTCCGCCTGTCTCCGGTGTCTGTTTTCATCCAGCCTAAAGACCTAGTTGGCGGCTCCTTCATAGGCCAACCGGTCCTAACCTGTTGAGAATCTGGTCCATTCAGCCTCTCCAGGCTTGACGTAGGTAGCAAGGCGGCCTTATAGTATAACGCTTTGGTGGCATTATTCTGGCTTCTGAGAAAAGGTGACGATTGTGACCGGAACAGGGCCGAGGTTGTTGCAAGCCTTTGATGGCCATCCCTGGGACATTGAGGCCTACCTGCGCGTGGGTGGCTATGAGGCCTGGCGCAAGTGCGTCACAGAATCGAATCATGAAGAGATTGTCAATGAAATCAAACGGTCAGGATTGCGAGGTCGTGGTGGAGCTGGCTTCCCGACCGGCATCAAATGGGACAAGGTTCTGAATCATCGGATGAAGGAGAGGTACTTCGTCTGCAATGCGGGCGAACATGAGCCGGGGACCTTCAAAGACCGGTATCTGGTGAAACACTATCCCCATCAGCTTCTCGAGGGTTGTCTGATAGCAGCCCACACGATCCGGGCCAAAGCGTCTTTCATTTACCTCAACCATGAATACAAGGAAGAGCGGGAGAATCTGCAGAAGGCCATAGAACAGGCAAGGGCCAGAGGGCTGCTCGGAAAGAACGTCTTGACCACCGGCCTTGATCTCGACATCGAGCTCTTCTCCGGCCAAGGGAGCTATGTGGCGGGGGAAGAGACCGCCATGCTGGAATCAATGCAGGGCCGGCCGGCAATGCCACGCCAGAAGCCTCCCTTCTATCCGACCGACTTTGGTCTGTACGGCAAACCCACGCTGGTCAACAATGTCGAGACCCTGTGCAACATCCCGCCGATTCTTCGAAACGGCGCCGGCTGGTTTGCTCAAGTGGGGACGGACAAATGTCCCGGCACCATGTTGTTCTCGCTCAGCGGGGCGGTGAACAGGCCGGGGATCTATGAGATGCCCATGGGCATGCCGCTTCGCCGACTGATTGAGGACTTCGGGGGCGGGGTCCCTGGTGGCCGGCACGTCAAGGCGGTGTTTCCGGGGGGGCCATCCTTCTCGATGGTGACCGCTGACCAGTTGGATCTACCGATGGACTTCGATTCCCTGAAAAAAGCCGGGACTGGACTGGGTTCAGCCGGAGTGATTGTGGTGGACGATGCGACCTGTATGGTCGCGAAGACCCTACAGTTCTCCAGTTTTTTCCGAGTCGAAAGCTGTGGGCAGTGCCCTCCCTGCCGCATGGGAACCATCAATCTGGAGACCCTGGTGAGCAAGATCGAGCAGGGGGAAGGAACCCAGAAAGACTTGGACAGCCTGTTGCAGCTTTGCGGGTTCGTGAAGGGGACCGGCTACTGCACGCTCGTGACCGGCGCGGCCGTCCTTGTACAGAGCGCCGTGCGCCTGTTCCGGCACGAGTTCGAGGAACATATCGCGCTCAAGCGGTGTCCCTATCAACCGGCTCCTGCAGGGGTGGGTGTCCATTGAGGGAAAGCCGATGCCGAGGGTGACCTTTCTTCACCCCGAGGGAAAAAGCGGAGAGGTAGAGGCCAACTCGACGTTGCTCGAGGCGGCGCAAGCGCTGGGGTTTCCCCTGAACCACGATTGCGGAGGCAATGCCTCCTGTACGACATGTCGGGTGGAAGTGCAGATCGGAGGCGAGCATCTTTCAGAGATCGATTTCGATGAGCAGGATCTTCTGGACCGCGAAGCGCTCACGGAGCCGTGGCATCGGCTCGGTTGTCAGGCGCGCGTGTCAGGAGATATCGTGGTCCGTGTGCCGGAGAGGAAGTGGGAAATCCCGAGTACAGCCAGTGCTGAATGCGGAACGCTGAATGCAGAATGATGAAGGGGAGGCCTTAGCTCAGCACTCATCATTCAGCGATTATCCTTGACACATAAGGGAGGCAGACGATGGTTACTATCACGTCAATGGCGGAGAGCAAGATTAAGGAACTGATCCAGGAAGAGAAGGACGCCGTGGGGCTCCGGATTTATGTCCGCGGCGGCGGGTGCCACGGCTATCAGTACGGGATGGCGTTCGAGTCCAAGATGTCGGATGATGACACGGTGATCGAGAAGGGGGACGTGAAAGTCATCCTGGACTCGCAGAGCGCCCCGTTGCTGAGTGGCGCCGAGGTGGACTACGTGGACAGTCTGCAGGGGTCGGGGTTTGCGATCAAGAATCCGCAGGCCAAGACCACCTGCGGGTGCGGCAGCTCCTTCAGCGCGTAACCTACAAACTTCTGCAGCCGCCACGTTCATGTGCTTGGAGAAGAGGGCCGGGGTCGTCCGCCTATGGGGGGAGTGATCCCGGCTAGTTTTTTACTCGTCGAGCGCCAGAAGCAGGACGCCTTATGGATCAAGCCAGTGTGACGCGCCGATACCGGTTTGCAGCCTCCCATCGCTTGCACTCGGAGAGCCTCTCCGATGAGGAGAACTGGAAAGTCTTCGGGAAGTGCAACAATCCTCATGGTCACGGGCACAACTATGTTGTAATGGTGACGGTGAAAGGGACGATTGACCCACGGACCGGCCGGACCACTGATGTTGAGGCACTGGACCGACTTGTCACCGAGACGGTCGTGGCTCGGTTTGATCATCGGGATTTGAACCATGACCCGGAGTTCTCCAACCGGACGACGACGGGAGAGAACTTGGTACAGTTCATCTGGGATCTGTTGGTGAAGCAGATCCCTGCCGGTCAGTTAGTGAAGGTCGGGTTGATCGAAACCCGCGACAACTATTTCGAATATTCCGGATCCTTGTCTTAACGAAGTCCAGCGGTCATCCGTCGGGTCAAGCAATGCAAACGAAGAAGCTCGTCAAGCACCAGCAGGGTATGAAGGGCGACGGACGTCCATCCAGGTTCCCAGAAATCAAGGATCTCGTGACGCAGATGCTGACGATGCTCGGGGAGAAACCGGGGCGTAACGGCTTGGTGAGGACGCCGGAACGCGTCGAGAAGATGCTCCGGTTCATGACGCAGGGGTATCAGCAGGACATTGACAAACTCCTCAACGGCGCACTCTACCCGATTGACTATGACGAAATGGTGATCGTGAAGGACATTGATTTCTTCAGCCTTTGCGTGCCCAGCAAACAAATCGTCAATGCGGTAGGCGGGGCAAAGCCAGCGTATCTGGTCCAACCTGGGGATCGTCTGTGGACCTTGGACAGTGGGTATTTGAAGCATACGACGGTGACCCTTGTAACCTCGCGACAGACACGAGACCTAGTTGAGGT
>VBOJ01000292.1:0-818 GCA_005877775.1 Nitrospirota bacterium
CGAACTCATTTCAGGTCCTACCTCCTTGCATGCCAGAGGGATTTAAAAAGAAGGGATTAAGGAGTACTATGGCACCACAAATTCACCGCAAAGAGGACTTCACAGGATTCTGAAACACACTCTGAGCGCGCAAGATGAACTGAAAGGAGGTCTGCAATGAAAAGGACATGGCATTCACTTCTGCTTGCCCTCGCAGCGTTCACCCTCTCGGCTTCCTTTGTCCACGCTGAGATCCTTGCCATGCTCAACTACGAGACTAAGCCGGAACAGATCGTCCGAAAGGAAGGGCTGGCGATCATTGATGTCGATCCGAAATCACCGACCTTTGCCAAGATGCTCATGGACATTCCTCTCCCTCCCGACCTAGTCGCCCATCACATCTTTTACAATCGCGATAAAAGCAAGGCTTACATCACCGCTCTCGGGAAAAGTGTCCTGCATGTGCTGGATCTGAAACGCTTCCCTTACCGGATGAAGGCTGTGGAGGTGCAAGACTGCAAGGTCTTGGAGGATGTGGTGTTCTCTGACGACAATCGAACCTGGTATCTCACCTGTATGGGTTCTGACAACGTGATCATGGGAGATGCCACAAACGACAAACCTCTCAAGACTATTGCGGCTCCTCTCCCCGGCTCCCCATTCATTAGCCATCCGCACGGGATTAGCATCCACAACGGTATCGACCGAGTGCTTATCACCAGTACGGTCAGGCCGGCGGACTTAGGCGAGCCCGGCGAAACCATTACCGTTCTTGAGGCCAGAAGCGGGAAGGTCCTCTCAACTCACAAGGTTTCCCTGAAACCTTCACCCTCTAAGGC
>VBOJ01000292.1:1000-3262 GCA_005877775.1 Nitrospirota bacterium
CTGTATGTCACCACGGCCAAGCCCGGCCACGTGACTGTGTACGACAATAGCGACCCCCAGCATCCAAAGTTCCTGAAAGCCATCCCTGCCGCGGCTGGCGCCCATCACCTGGTCCTGTCCTCTGATGAACGCTATCTCTTCGTCCAGAACAGTCTCCTCAATCTGCTTGGCATGAGCGATGGCTCCATCAGCGTCATCGACATAGCAAAGGGGGAACAAATTGCGAGCGTGGACACCTTGAAGAACCAAGGGTTCAATCCAAACTGCATTGTCCTTTTACCGGAGAACCCTTAGGGCAGACAACAACAGAGCTGACGGCCTATGGCAAGAAGAGACTGACCGCCATCATGTGTGCGGAAGCAGTCCCCTGGCGGTGCCACCGATCACTGATCGCCGATGCGCTGGTGAGCGGAGGCTGGACGGTCCGGCATGTCCTCACCACGGCAGAGGCCCAACCACACCAGCTCACACCTTTTGCCAAGATTGAGAACGGACTTCTAACATATCCGGAAACGACCGTCACAGACCATCCGCCTCGCCTCTTTTAGCCCCCTGAGCGCACCAGGGTAGGTTTTCGACTGGCTGTGTGCGAGCGGCGCACTCTTTGTAGATGGCATAAGCCTTGAGCGCCCACTCCTCGCCCGGGCAGCCCTGCATAGTCATCGCGACTTCCAAGAACTCCAGAAATTCGTCACGCGTGACACCCCGCTCACAGACGCAGGACTCGTGAGATTGACAGCGGGTTGAAGTGGTAGTATGTTTTTGTTAATCGAAAGAGGTGTCCGATGCGCCGTGCGCGCGGCTTTCTAGTTGGCTTCCTCGTCCTGTTGTTCCTAGGCCTGAGCTTCAACGCCTATGCCTGTCTTGTCCCCCTTTACGGCGCTACGGCTGCAACAATGGGAAATGGTTGCTCAGATCCCCAGGAACAGCCGGTCCGCCAGTTCTGCGATGCCTTCAAGACCCTGGGTGTGCAGTCTGCCACCGAAGGCCAACAGACAATTAATTGCCAACTCCTCTGTCCCGAAGACGGTTCCTGGTCGTCTCATCCCTTCCATCTTTCTGCATTTAGTACCCGCTTGTTTGAACACCCCGGCGACGGTCCCCCACAGGATATCCTTCTGAAGACCGCAGTTCTCCGCATCTGATCGCGTCAGTCCACACCCTAATCAACCTTTCGTCATAGCTCCCGCAACGGAGTTCGTGCTCTGACCAGGTCGGTCGCAGACCGGTGTTGTTGCAGTCCCTGCATCGGCTGGCCGGCTCAGGCGTTCGGCTGCGGGAAATCGAGGAGGACTCTCGATGAAATGGAATACACGACTTAATTGTCTGAAAGTGGTGGTGATGGGGTTGGTACTCTCACACGGGGCGCCACATGGTGCGTACGCGGCGGATCAGTCCCCGCGTGAGACCTTCGCCTTACCGGACTTGATCAAGGAAGCCTTAGCGCGGAATCCGGAGATTCAGGCAGCCCGCAAGCAATGGGAGGCAGCTGCGAATCGGGTTGCCCAGGCGAGTTCACTGGATGACCCGACCTTGCAAGTCCAGCTCTGGAATTTCCCCCAGACCTTCAACGTGACACACACGCAGAACAGCATCTTTGGTGTGTCGCAAACATTTCCATTCCCAGGCAAGCTGGCCCTCAAGGGGGAAGTGGCCAGCCGCTCGGCCGACATGACTGAGCAGGCCCTGCGCGCCAGGGAACGGGACCTGATCGCCCGCCTCAAGCAGGCCTACTACGACCTGTTTCTCGAACACAAGGCGATCCAGATTCATCATGAACAGGTCGACCTGCTCAAACAGTTTTTTGAGATCGCCAACGCCAAGTTCCGGGCAGGGAAAGGCAGTCAGGTTGATGTGCTCAAAGCCCAGGTTGAGCTGTCCTCCCTTCACCAGCATCTCCCAGCGCTGGAGCAGCGCCGCGACACCGCACAGGCCAAATTGAACACCCTTCTAGACCGGGACCCACGGTTTCCGTTGGAGCCTCCGCAGGCGCCGCACGACCAGCGGTTCGACAAGGACCTCGAAGAACTGTTTCAGATCGCAATCACCGCCAGACCTGAGCTGAAAGCTGGCGAGTTGGCCATCCAGCGGAACGAACGCGCCCGGGCACTCGCTCAGCGCCAGTACTACCCAGACTTCCATCTGGCGTTCCAGCGCTTTCAGAACTTTAATGCGAACGACGGGTTCGGCGCTGTGGTGTCCATCAACATGCCCTTCGCCTTCTGGACCAAGCCAAAGTACGACGCGGGGGTGCAGGAGGCA
>VBOJ01000294.1:0-2276 GCA_005877775.1 Nitrospirota bacterium
AGCCACCGAGGAAGCGGTGCTAAATGCGCTGACCATGGCCTCCACGATGGTAGGAAGGGATGGGCACCGCGTGGAAGCAATCTCCCTGTCCCGCCTACAAGCCTTGTTGTCGATCAAGCGCTAATCCACGCCTCTCTGCCAGAGCACCGCGAAGGACGGCTTGCATTTGAGGAGAGGCGCGTCTATGCTTGGTTCCGCGCGTGTCGGCGTAGCGTCGCGGCAGCGGCCAGAGCGGAACGGGTCGAGACCCATGGGTGACTATCAGATCGGCGGAGGCTTGAGGCTACTCACAGCGTTGGAGAAAACCCAGGCCTTTTCGGAATTTCTCCAGAAACGGATGGTGCGAGCCCTCGAGGCGGGAGACCCCACAGAGGTGCATTACCTGCTGGCCCAGCTTGACGACTATCATTCGTTCATGTGGCGCTATTATAAGAAGCTGCAGGAAGAGCGCGGCGACCGCTCGAACGATCTCGAGGAGTAGCCATCGCTCAGTCCCTCACTGAATCATGACGACCGACAAGGCAACAGCGTTTCAATTCTCTGTAGCGGTCTCCCAATCCCACGATGCGACCCAGGCGGGTCAGGCCCTCGGACAGGCGGCGAAAAACGGGCTTGGCGAGAGGACAGCCGACTTAGCCTTTTTGTTCTTTTCCCGCCATTACACTGACCAGGCCGAACAGCTGGCGGCGGCGGTGCGCGCAGCCCTGGGTCCTCGATTGCTCGTGGGCTGTACGGGCGAAGGGATCATCGCGGGCGCTGAGGAGATCGAAAATTCCCCTGGGGCCGCCCTCTGGGCCGCTCACCTGCCCGGAGTACACCTGACCCCTTTGAGACTCTCGTTCGGGCAGGACGAGGATCAATTCTCGGCGACGGGATGGCCAGACGACCTCGGTCGAGAGACTGAATCCCCCGTCTTTGTCCTGATGGCCGATCCCTTTTCAACGCCTGTGGATGAGGTGTTGTCGCTGATTGCTGACCGTTGTCCCGGTTCGACCGCGATCGGAGGGTTAGCTGGAGGCGGCCACGATCCGGGCGGAAACCGCATGCTCGTAAATGACGAGGTCTCTGACGGGGGACTTGTGGGAGTCGCCCTATCCGGTCCCATTTCCGTTCGAACGATCATTTCGCAGGGCTGCCGGCCAATCGGCGAACGGTACGTGATCACCAAGGCAGAGAACAACATGATTCATGAGCTGGGCGGCTCCCCAGCGCTGGAGCACTTGCAAGCCACCTTTGAGTCCCTGAGCAGGGAAGAGCAACAGATCGCGCACCGGGCCCTGCACCTCGGTCTTCTCATTGATGAGCACCGCAACCGGTTCGAGCGGGGTGATTTCCTCGTGCGAAACCTGATCGGTGCGGATCGTAACTCCGGCAGCGTGGCGATTGGCGACGTGGTGAAGGAAGGGCAGACTGTCCAATTTCATCTTCGCGACGCCCAGTCCGCAAGTGAAGATCTGCAATTCCTGTTGGCCGCCGACCGCTCCAGGCATCAGCAACTGCCGCTGGGTGCGCTGGTCTTCAGTTGTTGCGGGAGAGGACGCGGCCTCTTCGGACGTCCCCATCACGACGCCACGACCATTCGGGAACGAATGGGGGAGATTCCCGTAGCTGGCTTCTTCGCGCAGGGCGAGATCGGTCCAGTGGGCGGCAGCAACTTCCTCCATGGCTATACCGCCAGCATCGCGCTCTTCTCAGAGCCCGAATCCTGACGGTGTCCTGGCTGCGCAGACAGCCACACGGATCTCCACAACACGACCCACTACAGAATCGGCAACCCCTTGCAAACAGACTGGAAGGACACAACGATGATCCAACGACTGATCCTGTTCAGCAGCCTGCTCTCACTCCTGGGTCTGACCGTCTTCACATTCGCGGAGGAGAAGAAGATGAACAGCAACGAAGCAGCCGGCCAAGTTGTGACGACTGAGTCAGGGCTGCAGTATCTCGACCTCGTGGTAGGAACAGGACGGCAGGCCAAGCGGGGCGACACCGCCACGGTGCATTACATAGGATGGCTGGCCGACGGCAAGAAATTTGACAGTTCTGTCGATCGCAAGGAGCCGTTCTCCTTTCGAGTGGGTGCCGGACAAGTCATCAAGGGGTGGGATGAGGGCGTGGGCACCATGAAAGTGGGAGGGAAGCGCAAGCTCACCATTCCACCGCAGCTCGGATACGGGACTCGCGGAGCAGGACATATCATTCCTCCCAACGCCACCTTGACCTTCGACGTGGAGCTCTTGGAATTGCGTTAACTGAACCGACCAAAAAGCCCGTAG
>VBOJ01000294.1:2452-4827 GCA_005877775.1 Nitrospirota bacterium
CTGCAACGGCTCACCACCAGGAATGTTGCCAAGCTCCGCGTGCACGAGTCACACTATTCCATGGTATGTAACCAGCGTGGCGGCATCAAGGATGACATCTTCATCTATCGAGTCAAGCCGCAAGAGTTTCTCCTCTGCGTCAATGCGTCCAACCGTGAAACAATTGTCGCTTGGCTCCAGGAGCAGGGATCGGGTGCCGCTGGAGTCGAAATCCAGGACCGTTCCGCAGAGATCGCCCAGTTGGCCCTGCAGGGTCCCGCTTCCCGTTCGATCCTGGTGACCTTGGGTGTGCCGGGACTGGCTGCGCTGAAGCCTCGCCAGTGTCTGGAGGTCAAACTACTCGGTGCGCAAGCCCTCGTGACCAGGACCGGATATACCGGCGAGCTCGGCTACGAACTCTACGTGCCGGCGACCGGGGCGCTGCGGATCTGGAATGAGCTGCTGACAAACGGCAAGGCAGCGGGGCTCAAACCAGTCGGACTCGGCGCTCGGGACCTGCTCCGCCTGGAGATGGCCTACCTCTTATACGGGAACGACATCCGCGAAGATACGACGCCGATGGAAGCCAGCGCGGAGTGGGTGGTGGATTTCCAAAAAGGCGAGTTCATCGGGCGAGACGCGCTACAGCAGCAAACGGTTGGTGGAGTTGCCCGTCGTTTGGCAGCGTTTGAGCTGCTGGAGAAGGCGGTCCCCAGGCACGGGTTCCATATCCTGCCGAACGACCCGTCTTGCGGTAAGCCGATCGGGGAAGTGACCAGTGGCAATCTCTCGCCGATCCTGCAAAAAGGGATCGGGCTCGGCTATGTGACCAATGCCTACAGTCAGATCGGGACGCCGCTTGCCATCGACATCCGCGGCAGGGCGGTCCCTGCCATCGTGGTGAAGCCACCGTTCTATAAAAGACCATCAGTGATAGCGTAACGGCATGACCAAGAACGTCAAGAATATCTACAAAGGCAAGGTCGTGATTCTCAACGTGGAGACCGTGACCCTTCCCAACGGGGCTACAGTGGATCTGGAAGTCATCCGCCATCCCGGTGCCGCCGCCATAGTTCCGATGAAAGACGACGGGACTGTGATCTTGATCAGGCAATTCCGGCATGCGGCTGGTGGATTTATCTACGAGATTCCGGCAGGTAAGCTCCATCCCGGGGAAGACCCGCGTGACTGCGCCGCCCGTGAGCTGGAGGAAGAAATCGGCTACCGCGCGTCGTCGTTCGAGCTGCTAACCAGCATTTTCACCGCGCCAGGGTTCGCAGACGAGGTGATTCACATCTATAAAGGGACTGGCCTCACGAAGGGCAGGCAGAAGCTCGATCACGATGAGGTACTCCATGTGGTCGAGCTGCCGATCGAGAAGGCCATTGCCCAAATTCAGGACGGGACGATCCGCGACGGCAAGACCATCGTGGGACTGCAAGCCGTCTATTTGCAGAAGCGATCAGACTAACGCGCGTCCGATAATGCCGCTTGTGAGACAAGAAGGCCCCGGCTAACTCGGTTAGCCAGGGCCTTCTGTAATCTCGGCATCAATCAGGGAGGGGTGGATTACTTCTTTGGTGGTTTCTCCTCACCGCCCTTCTTCTCCTCACCCTTCTTATCCTTCTCGTCCTTCTTCTTCTCCTCAGCCGCAGTGGTTGGCTTCTTTTCGTCAGCCTGGGCGAAGGTCGCTAAACCGAAGGACAAACCGATGACTAAGGCCATCATGGCCAAAAATATCTTCTTCATATAGTATTCACCTCCTCTCGAAATGAGCTCGCCTCACGAGGGGCGGCTTTACGGTCACAGGGAGGTCGCAAGCTTGGTGCCAGGGGCGCGTATATAGCACACACCCTTGTCTTTCATCAAGTTGTAAAACCATTTCAGAGACGCTAAAGCCGACCGTCTCAACCCACTGTGGCAGAATGGCTGAGACCAGACTAAACTGCCTCACCGCTGACTCCCTTCACCGCACCCAGTCGGAGGTTCATAATGATGCATCGACCTACAATAGACGATTCAGTTCACGCTGGCCTGCGGGAAGGGATATCGCATTCCCGAACCCGCCAGGCAGGATGATCTCCTGGCTGAGCAACGGTCTTGCTGACAGCCTCTTCACTGAGGTGCTCAAACTGATCATGTCCAATGATTCAAGATGAGGAGGGAGAACCTATGGCGTTCGCACTCACCAGTCTAGCCTTCAAGGAAGGGGATTTCATTCCCAAAAAACATACCTGCGAGGGTCCTGATCTGTCGCCACCACTACGCTGGACCAACGCGCCCAAGGGCACCAAGAGCTTTGCACTCATTGCCGACGATCCCGATGCTCCAGTCGGGACCTGGGTGCATTGGGTCATCTTTAACCTGCCTGGGGAGACCACCGAGCTGCCAGAAGG
>VBOJ01000054.1 GCA_005877775.1 Nitrospirota bacterium
CATCCAAAAGCGCGATCAGTTCGGCTTCCGAGAGGTGATCACTGCTGGTTGCGGTGCTCTTTGTCATGCAGAGGGTGAAGGTCCTTATTATTTTAACAGGGTCGGTTGGCGGGTAGCCCTCAGTCTAATGGCCGTGAAAAACAAAGTCAAACGATATTTCGGTATTTTCTAGAAAAAGCATACGGTTTGGGGTGTTCGTTCCATTGCGCCAGTCGAAGAGAATCAGCTATACTCCCAGCGCTGAAGAGGAGAAGGAGAGAGAGATGTCTACCCAAGAAACTGCCGAGCTGGCCCAATTTGGCCTCGGGGAGTTGGAAATTCGCCAGGCGCTCGGGCGGGTGAAGGTCCGCGATGTGGATTACGCCGACCTCTATTTCGAGTCCCGGGTCTCGGAGTCGGTGTCGATGGAAGAGGGGATCGTCAAGCGGGCGACCAAAAGCGTTTCGCAAGGGGTCGGCGTTCGGGCGACGGCGGGCGAGAAAACCGGCTTTGCCTATTCGGACGAGCTCACGAGGAAGGACCTTGAGATCGCGGCCGATACGGCCCGATACATTGCCAATTCCCCGCAAGGGGCCGGCACCTTGCCGGTGACCCATCGGCAACGGCCGAATCGAGATCTGTACCCAGCGGAGACCTCGGTGGCCGACATTGCCACGCACGAGCGGGTTGATCTGTTGAATCTGATTGACGCTGAGGCGCGCCGCTACGACCCCAGGATCAAAAACGTCATGGCCTCCTTCAACACGGAGTACAAGATCGTCGTCGTGGCGACCTCGGAAGGGTTGCTGGTGGGGGATGTGCAACCCCTCTCCCGGCTCCAAGTCACCTGCATTGCGGAGGAACATGGCAACCGCCAGATCGGGACGTTCGGTGGAGGAGGCCGTGTCGGCTTCGCCTTTTACAGTGAGCGGGACCGCTACCGTCACTACGCTAGGGAAGCAGCCAGGCAAGCGATCCTCAATCTCAGCGCCGTGGACGCTCCGGCCGGAATCATGACGGTCGTGCTGGCTGGAGGCTGGCCGGGGATTCTGTTGCACGAGGCGATCGGCCATGGGCTGGAGGCGGATTTCAACCGGCGCAAGACCTCTGCCTTTAGCAATCGCATTGGGACGCGTGTGGCCTCCGAGCTCTGCACGATCGTGGATGACGGCACGCTGCCCTTTCGGCGGGGCTCGCTCAATATGGATGATGAAGGCACACCGACCAGCCGCGCGGTCCTCATCGAGCGAGGAATCTTGAGGGGCTATATCACCGACCGGTTGAATGCCAAGCTGCTGGGAATTCCGTTGACCGGAAACGGCCGGCGTGAAAGTTTCCAGAGCGTGGTCCTGCCCCGGATGACCAATACCTTCATGTTGGCAGGGGAATCGGATCCCCAGGACATTATCCGATCCGTGAAGCGGGGCCTCTATGCCGTGTCGTTTGGAGGTGGGCAGGTGGACATCACCAACGGCAAGTTCGTGTTCTCGGCGAGCGAGGCCTACCTGATCGAGGACGGCGCCATAACCAAGCCGGTCAAAGGAGCGACGCTCATCGGCAATGGGCCGGAGATTTTGACCCGAGTTTCGATGGTAGGCCACGACCTGAAATTGGATGAGGGGATCGGCACCTGCGGTAAAGAGGGGCAATCCGTCCCAGTTGGAGTTGGCTTGCCGACCATTCGGGTTGATGAGATTACCGTCGGCGGGACCAAAAGTTAAGCGATGGCCTCCCAGGAGCTGAAATCAGCAGACAAAAACTTTGCGGAGTTGGCGACCGATCTATTGAGTCGAGCCAGGACGCATGGGGCGACCGAGGCCGACGTCATGGTGGCCGACGGAGAAACCTTTTCGGTGCAGGTGCGCCTCTCAGCGGTGGACCGACTGACCAAGGCGCGGGAGAAACGGCTGGGGCTGCGGGTCTTTTTTGGCAAGCGGTCGGCCAGCGCCTCAACCTCTGACTTCTCAAAAGAGTCGCTGGACCGCCTGGTGTCCGACACCTGCGCGTTGGCCAAAGCGGTGGTCGAGGATGATCAGTCCGGGCTTCCGGATGGGAATCTCATGGCGAAAGATCAACCGGACCTTGATCTCTATGACCCCACGAGCCTGGAGACGGAAGCACAGATCGAGTTGGCTCGTCGAGGTGAAGCAGCCGCGCTGGCTGCGGATCCGAGGATCACCAACTCGGAGGGGGCTGAGTTCGATTCATCGTCCGGTCGAGTGCTATTGGGGAACAGTCACGGGTTTTTAGGAGAATATCGAAGTTCGACCTTTTCCATCTCGGTGTCCCCGATCGCGACTGCCCCCGAGTCCGGCAGTATGCAGCAGGACTCCTGGTATGCCGTGCGCCATCGGTTTGCTGGTCTCGACAGCCCCGAATCGGTGGGGCAGGAGGCGGCTCGGCGGGCCGTTCGGCGATTGGGGGCCAGGAAACTGTCCACCAGGCGGGCGCCGGTGGTGTTTGATCAGGAAATGGCTGCGGGCCTCCTGGGCAACCTGTGTCACGCGGCGTCAGGCTATGCCTTGTACAAAGGAGCCTCATTCCTGATCGGGCAACTCGGGAAGCGACTCGCTCCGGAGTTCGTCACGATTTATGACAACGGCCGCCTACCTGGTGGCCTGGGATCGCGTCCCTTTGATGGAGAAGGACTTCCGACCAGAAAGACCACTGTGGTGGAGCGGGGGATGCTGACGAGCTATCTCCTGGATACCTACTCCGGAAGAAAGCTGGGACTGGCCTCGACCGGCAACGCCTCTCGGGGGATCGGTGAGAGCCCATCGGTGGGACCGACGAACTTCTATCTGGTCCCGGGAACGACTGCCCCGGCCGAGATTCTCCGATCGGTGCGAGAGGGGCTGTACGTCACAGAGTTGATCGGATTTGGGGTCAACATGGTCACGGGCGACTATTCGAGAGGAGCCGCCGGATTTTGGATCGAAAACGGCGAACTCGCCTATCCGGTGGAGGAAATCACCATCGCCGGGAATCTCAAACAGATGTTCGCCGATATTGAAGTGGTCGGCAGTGACCTGGAGTTTCGGGGCCGCATCGCCAGCCCCACGATCAAGATTCGCGAGATGATGATTGCAGGTACTTAGGAGCAAATGGCGTATGGCAGGGAGCTGATGGTCGCAAAGGAGCAAGGTGAGTGTGGGTCGTCGCGTGAACCATAATGCCATGATCCACGAGTTCATTACTTCCAGTCTTCGAGCTATAAGCCATTTACCATACGCTATTCGCTCTTGTTCCGGAGGTGACTCATGGCTGATCTCAAGGAAATGATGGTTCAGTACCCGAGCGAGGACGTCACGGTTCGGGCCTATCTGGTGGGTGAGAAGGGCAGTGCCAAACGTCCAGCGATCATCGTGATCCAGGAATGGTGGGGATTGAGTGATCATATTAAAGATATCGCGCGCCGGTTCGCGAACGAAGGGTATGTGGCCATTGCACCGGATCTCTACTCGCGGTTGGGCTACAAGGTGGCGACCGATCCCAACGAAGCCGGCAAATTGATGAACGCGCTTCGGCAAGAGGATGGGTTGAAGGATCTGAATGCGACGGTCTCATATCTCAAGACAGTTCCCGAGGCGGATGCCAATCGTATAGGCGTCACCGGATTCTGCATGGGTGGGTCGTACACCTTGATGCTGCCGTGCGTAAATCCGGCTGTGAAAGCCGCGGTCCCATTCTATGGGTGGATCCCCAATCCTGACACGCCCCTCCAGAAGCTGGCCTGCCCTCTCCTTTATTTCTATGGTGAAGATGACAGCTTCATTCCCAGGGACGATGTCCAGCGGTTAGCAGCTGCTCTGAAGAAATACAACAAGCCAGGGGAGATCAAGACCTACCCTGGTGCTGGGCATGCCTTTTTTAGAGATACGGATAAGAATGTCTACAAGCCGGCTGCAGCCAAGGATGCGTGGGCGCGAACGCTTGCGTTCTTCAAAAAATATCTCGCATAGAATGCTTCAAGGAGCAAGAGGGCGGCTGGAACAATCCCCGTGCTCCCAGAGCGCGCACGATCAAGCTAGTAGGCCCGCCTCCCGTGCTCGCGCAGCGCGCACGCTCGGAAGGTGCCGGGGACCCGTTGCTCTTTGAAAGGCAACGGGTGATGACGCGCGCAGTAGGAGGCAGACCTACCACCGCGCACAGAAAATGGACAGGGTCAGGCTGATTGGAGTGGTCGCTCGATGGGCGCAGTAGAGATCATCCCACCCACCCCCGCATTAGTGAGAAGGGCCTCGTGGTCCGGTGTTTTTGAACATTCCAATCGTTCGATGAGGGGGTAGGAAAGAAGACATGGCACTCGATACTGAAGCCGGCAAACGCATGTTGCAGCTGATCACCTCGCGCTACGGGGATTGGCGTTGGCGGAAGAAGATCGAGAAGACGTTGAGTCTGCCGGCGACCGGTGTGGGGGATGAGGCCCAGCGCGCCATCTTCCGGTACCTGAAACAGGGGCTCAAGGCCTATAAGTCCCGACGCGCTGATCCGGACTCCTGGATCCTCGGAGGGTATGCCACCAAGGAAGTGATCGAACGGGCCAAGTTCAACCCTGCTGCAGTTGGTGCGACAATTACCAAGGACGACGTGGCCCTGCTCGGCGTGGACCCAGGTCCGGATGTGGATGAAGCCTGGTGGGACGATATGCTGGTGTCCTGGTTTGAGGAGCCGGAGGAGGAGGAGACAGCTGCCGAGGAAGAAAAGCCGGCGTCAACCCCGGACGATGAAACGCCGACCTCCGATTCAGACAAAAAGAAAGCTGAAGTCTAAGCGTCACCCTTTTGCCACCCAGCCTGGCCTCCTTTCACCTCAGTATCCGTCAAACTCGTGACTCCGCAGGGCGGAGTGTCAGGACCCGAAGAGGTCCATCTGCGTCTGCTGGGCCGGTGTCTGGGGGAGCTCAGACGGGGGTTCTGGTGAAGGAGGTCGAGAGGGGGTCGTCTCCACGGGGGGGTGATCGAGGAACGTTTTCAGTTTCTGGAAGTCTTCGCGCAACGGATCCATCAGCCCTCCCTGATGCAGCGCCGCAGCCGGGTGGAGCATGGGAAAGATCACAAAATCGGTCTGACGAATGGCCTGCCCCCGGATCTTGGTGATGCCGACCTTTCGACCAAGAAGGGTTTCGGTCGCCCATCGGCCGAGCGTGCAAACCACCTTGGGCTTGATCAACTCGATCTGCTGGAGCAGGAACGGCTTGCAGGTATCGACTTCGTCCGGCTCAGGATCACGGTTGTTCGGCGGACGGCACTTGATCACGTTGGCGATGTAGATCTCGGATCGAGCCAGCCCTGCTGATTGCAGCAGTTCGTTCAGCAGCTTGCCTGCCGCGCCCACGAAGGGTTCCCCCTGCTTGTCCTCGTAAAAGCCCGGGGCCTCACCCACGAACATGATCGTCGCGTGAGGGTTTCCGACCCCAAAGACCACTTGCGTCCGGCCCAACTTGGCTAATTTACAACGCTGGCAGTTATAGAGGGACGCGCTGAGTTCTTGCAGGATCATGAACGGACTCACCTGTGGACGATGTGCAGGAAAACGAGCGGCATCTTAGACGCGGGCCGGAGGCTTGTCAACGGCAATAGGGGAGAAACTCGTCAACCGTCAAGCGTCATTCGTCAGAAGACGTGATCCGTCAGCCGTCATTCGTTATTCGGGAGAAGCCATCAGCTCTTACGAGTGACGAATGACGCTCATTGGCTCGCGGCCACGACCGCTTGAGTGCAGCGGTCCCCGCTGAGAATCGCACTGTCCAGTGTGGCGGGAAGACCTGTGTCGGTCCAGTCTCCGGCCAGGAACAGATTGGGAAAGGGGCTCTGGGGCATCGGTCGCAATGGAGCGGTCCCTGGCCGCAGGGAGAGAAAGGCCTGCGGCGCGCGGACGATCCGGTAGTCCAGGGCTTTGGCGCCGGCCGCGGTGGGGAAGCAGGCGCCGATGTCGCTGTGGGCCGACTCGAGGAGGTCCAAGTCCGAGCGGGCGAGCAATCCCGACAGTCCGGTCCCAACCAGAGACACGAGCGTCCGGTGACTCTCGGCATCTGCACGGGCTCGGCTGACCAGCCAGTGGAACGTTCTTCCCGTCAGGAGCACCAGCCTGGGAGCCGGCAGCGCTCGGTCGATCCAGAGGTGCACCGTCACGGCCGGTGAATCGGTCAGCCTGGTGAGCTGCTCGAAATAGGCATAATGTGCCAAGGCGCCCTCGGGAAGCAGCGAACAGAGACGACGGTGCGGCAATGCGGCCACGTACCAGTCGGCCACGAGCGTGTTCCCTGACTGGAGCTGGACGCCCGTGACTCGGTGGGCATCAAATCGGATGTGGCTCACGGAAGTCTCCGTGCGAATGGTGGCGCCAGACTTCGTGAGCCGCTCGAACGCCGGCGCCGCCAGGAGTGAACGGATCCCATGGGTGGGAAAGCCGATGCTGGAATGGTGGCGGGCGGACAGGAAACAGCGGGTCACCACCCTGATTAACATGGCCGCGGAGACGGCTGTCAGGTCATCTCCCAGGAGGAATCGAGCCAGAGGATTCCAGAGGTAAGCGAGTGCCGCCTCGGATTGGCCGAGTTTGGTCAGCCAGTCGTTGGCGGTGCGGCTCTCCAGATCAGGCGGTAGCTCTGGATCGCCCTCCCACGTCCGTTCGAGGAATGTCAGGACGCGCCACCGATCTTGGAACGGCAGGCCGCGAAATGTAGCGAGACCGAGAATCGTATGAAGCGGACCAGGCAGCCAAGGACGGCGCAGGGCTGTCAGGCGACCGCTGGGGAGGAAAAACTCGAAGCGAAGCCGATGAGAGAACCGAACCTGGTGCGCCGTGCGCAGCTTCATCAGCAGGGACAGGGTCGCCTTGTGGCACCCGAGCACGACCGAGGGAATGGCATCAGTGAGTTCACCAGATTCGGGGGAGCTGATGAGACGACCACCCAGCTCGCTTTGTTGTTCCAGGAGCGTGACCCCATAGCCGCGCTCCCTGAGCCGAAGGGCGGCCGTGATGCCCGCGGGGCCGCCACCGATGATCAGGACGGTGCGCTTCATCGTAGATTAGCTAGTAGGTAACAACGAATAGCTAGCAGCGAGGAGTCTTGAGAATCGTGCACGCAGCTCATACTTGGAGCTATTCGCTATTTGCTGCCCGTTATTGGTAATAGGGACCGGATCCAGACTCCGGCCGCAATCGCCAGTCGATGGGATGGGGCCAAGCTGACGCGGGGGCCAAACACCCGATAGTCGGACCGCTCGATGCGATTGAGGAGTCGTTCATACAGAGCGCGCATGATTTCGGCGACAGTCAGCGCGCGCCGGTCTGCCGCCGGCAGAGACTCCACCGCTTGGCTGGCTTTCTGATAGAACGCTCTCGCCCTGGCACATTCAAACCGCATCAGCTCAACGAGCGCGGGCGAATAGGTCCGCCGCAGAAACTCACCCTCCTGATATCCGAAACGGGCCAGGTCTTCCTGGGGCAGATAAATTCGTCCTCGGTCCGCGTCGATGGCCAGGTCTCGCAAGATGTTGGTGAGTTGGAACGCGAGCCCCAGGTTAATGGCGTAGTCAGTCGCATGAGCGGAACGGGCGCCGAAGATCTTCAGGCAGATCAATCCGACCACGGAGGCCACGCGATAACAGTACCGGTATAGGTCCTCGAAGGTGCGGTATCGTGTGACCGTCAGGTCCATCTCCACGCCTCTGATGAGGTCCTCAAAATACTCCTCGGGGATCTCCAAGCGGCGCGCATGGTCCCCCAAGCTGATGGTCACCGGGTACGTAGGCGTGCCGTGGTAGGCGGCTGCCAGCTCAGCGCGCCATTGCCGAAGCTGCCCCTGGGGATCACTGTCGGGAGCAGCCTCGTCCACGACGCTGTCCACCTCGCGGCAGAAGGCATAGACCGTGTACATGGCTTCACGACGCGCTCGAGACAGGAACAGGAAGGAATAATAGAAGTTGCTCCCGCTCCGCTTGGTCACGACGGTGCAGTAGGCCTGGGCCTCCGCCAGGGTCATGGCACGGTCTTTACCGGGAGAGGGCATCGAGCGGGTCGAGGTGCCGAGCCCCATCGGGGATGGTTCCTCCGAAACGAGAGGGGTGAAACAACGCAGCCAGGATGGCAACGCCATCAACCAGGCGCGGACCCGGTCGGCTGAAGTAGGAGGAGGCGTCAACGGCAAAGACTCGACCGTTCCTCACCGCCGGCAGATCCTGCCATCCGGGATGAGCAGTGAGTTGGGTCAGGTCGCGCAGAGTCCGGTTGACCGAGAAGCCGCAAGGCATCAGGACCAGCACGTCCGGTGCTGCGGCACGAAGGTGATCCCACGTCACCTGCCTGGAGGGAGCACCGGCTGCCCCGAGCCGGTCGAAGCCGCCGGCCCACTCGACCATCTGGGGCACCCAATGACCGGCGGCATACAGGGGCGCGAGCCACTCAAGGCAGGCGACCGTCGGGCGGTCACTCACGCTGGCGATCTGCAGTCGGATGAACTCCAGCCGTGACCGCAAGGCCACGCTCAATGCCCGAGCCTCGGCTGGTCGCTTGGTCGCCGCACCGATCCGTTCCACGTCCTTGACGATATCGTCAAGGGTGAGAGGATTCAGCGACAGGAGCTGCGGCCTCTGAGGCAGGGCGCCGATGGCCCGTTCGAGTTGGCTGGGTGTCACCGCGCAGACATGGCAGAGATCCTGGGTGACGACCAGGTCTGGTTGTGCGCGGGCGAAGAGGCCCTCGTCGAGTTCGTACAATGGCCGGTCTCCGGTGACCGCGGCCTTC
Source organism: Nitrospirota bacterium (assembly GCA_005877775.1). Taxonomy (GTDB): domain Bacteria; phylum Nitrospirota; class Nitrospiria; order Nitrospirales; family Nitrospiraceae; genus NS-7. The sequence goes on from VBOJ01000054.1 coordinate 8,731, forward strand.
ACCTGCTGATCGATCTCGGCGCTGGAGAAGCGGTCGCCGTCAATCGTCGCGCGAACCAGAACGGGTTTATGCGTGATCGCCGGGGGATAATCGCATTCATGACTGATCCCGACCAGGTCATCAGCCAGTCCCAAGGCGGCGATCACTTCAGTGGCTCCCGGCAGTAAGGAACAGATTTTCACAGCGTAACCTCGTCACTCGTCATTCGATACCAGCCTGGGTCGAGGACTTTTCTGATCCTTAGACGATTGACCAATGACGGTGAACGTCGTTCACCCCCAGAGACGGCGTTCGAGTTCCGGCAGAGAGATCACTGCCAAGGATGGGGTGACCGCGTCCGCTTCGTGCAGGTCTTGCATCGTATGAGTGTTGGCCACGGCAAGCACCTTCATGCCGGCGGCATGAGCGGCCTGAATGCCGGGGACCGAATCCTCAATCGCAAGGCAGTCGTCGGCCGAGAGTCGGCGCTGTCCTGAGTGGACCGTGCGATTGAGCGAAGCCAGTGCATGAAGAAACCCTTCCGGGTCCGGCTTCCCGCGGGCCACAGCTTCGGAGCTCGTGATGTGTTCGAACTCCTTCAGGATGCCGGCTTGGTCCAGGATGAATTCGATCTCGTGGCGAAGGGCGCCGGAGGCGATCGCCAGACGGTAGCGAGTCGCCGCGTCCCGGACGAACTCCCGCACGCCCGGAAAAATGACCAAGTGCTGCCGGATGTACTCCAAGTACACTCGTGCCTTCCGGGCGACGAGGTCATCAATGGTCGCTTTCGGAGCGGGCCGGCCATGGGCGGCGAGGACCGCCGCGAAACACCCCTTATCGTCGCACCCTAAATAGGTGGAATAATACTCTTCCTTACTGAGAAAGATCCCGAGCTCACCCAGGATGCGCTGAAACATGGCAAAGTGAACCGGCTCATTGTCCGCCACCACGCCGTCGAAATCGAAGATTACGGCACGTAACATAGCTCGACGCTTATGCCCAAAGTCTAAAGTCGAGGACGTTCGGCCTTCGACGTTCGGACATTTCGACCTATGACGAGGAGCCCCTTACAATTTCGGTCTGAGATGCTTCTCGGCAATCCAGCCCGTGGTCCCGTCCTCAGTGCGGACCGAATAGACCCAGATGTTATTCTGGAGTTCTCCGTCCAGCACCGTCAAGGTGGTGCCGGCGCGCACCGAAGGACCAGGTTTGGTTCCTGCCGAGTCGAGGCTGAGCGACAGCAATCCACTTGGCGGAACTGGGTCGGGGACCACAGAGACTCGCTGACCCTGACTGAAGAGCGGGGTAGGAGGAGACAGGGACGCAACGGGACCTGGACTGGTGGTCTGGGGTAATGGAGTCGCAGGGATTGGGGTTCCAGACGGCGCCGGTGGGGGGCGCGGCGCTGGCTTCGCCTGAGGGATGGCCACCATCGGCTTAGGTTGGGTGTCGCCAAGCCACGCTTCAAGCAGATCCATCACCGTGTCCGGTTCCATCGCGAAATAGGCGGCGCCACCGAGCACAATCACGAACAGGACCCACAGGAGCGGACGGCCCGGGCGTTTCCGTGGTTGCCGAGCATAATGCCCGCGGGATGAACTCAGGTCAGGATCATCCAGCTCGCTATCGTAGTCCAGGTCCGGCTCCGGTTTGCGGGCGAACAGAAGGCTCCAGTTCTGGAGAGGGTTCACCGCTGCGGGAACTCCGGAGCACGCGACCATTGACCACCCTCCTTGTCGACGACGCATCAACGAGGATCGGCTCTGTTTCTAAGTACCATTATCCGTAGTCTCTGTCAAACCAGCCGGTGGCTGTCGAGGGCTTTCCGTCAAGTGATGACGAATCCCGCATAGCCGACCACGCGGTCGAGGTCGCCGCTGATGTCACCGGAGGTGGCGTACCGGACCAGAGACGAATCGGTGGCGCCTAACGCGCGGACAGCATGGAGCATGGTCACGGTGGGGCCTAAGCCACACATCGTGATCTGGTGCGCTCGCACGGCGGCCTGCAGCCCCTCAGGGTCCAGCCGTTGAATCGCCTCGAGCGCGAAACGGTCCTTCGCTCTGGTCACCGAGTCCGGCTCGTAATGGCTCATGTCGGTGCTGGCAATCAACAGCGGCCTGGCTGATCGGCTGCGCTGCGCTGCGTGGGCCTCAATGATCTCGGCCAGGCAGAGGCCAAGATCACGGCAGACTTCCTCGCGCGTGGTGCCGAGCACGATCGGCACGATGCGGACGTCTGCCCGCGCTTGTCGCAAAAAAGGCAATTGGACCTCGAGGCAATGCTCGAATTGGTGGGCAGAGGTGTCAGCCTCCGCCTGAGGGTAGCGCGCGAGGACCTCTGCGGTGACGGTACGGTCAATCGCAAGCTGGCCTCCCGGGATGAGCCAGGTGCCTTCCGGAAAGACAGACACGGGGGGACCGAAGCCGGTGTGGTTGGGGCCGATCAGGATCACGGTCTGGGGCAGGGACACGCGGGAGTAGACCGCGCCTGCGACATGGCCGGAATACATGAGTCCTGCGTGGGGGCTCACGACAGCGGTGGCAGCCTGTGGCGTCGCGGAGGCATCGGAATACCGCGCCACGTCCGCCCTGAGGACTTCAGGCGAGGCGTTATAGAACTGACCGGCGACGGCAGCTTGGCGGATCATAATCCAAATCCGTGAAGCGTGAGGCGTAAGGCGTGAGGTGATTGTCAGGAGGTCTTAGTGAGACACCGGTTCTTTCCTTCTTCCCGTCCCCTCACGCCTCACCCCTTACGCGTAGTTAACAATACTGGATGTTCGCGCAAGAGAGCACCTGCTGCTCACGACTCCCTGATCGAAAGACTGTGATGCCTTTGCAGCCGAGGCGATAGGCGAGGAGAAAGGCCGAGGCTACATCCGCTTTGGTGGCAGTGGCGGGAAGGTTGATGGTCTTCGAGACGCCGCTGTCGCTATACTTCTGAAACACCGCTTGCATCCGGACATGGTGCTCAGGCGTGACGTCGTGGGCGGTCACAAACAGCCGGCGCAAGTCCGAAGGAATCTCGGAGAGGCCCTGGATCGATTCGTTGGCCGAGACCCGGTCACGGAACCGTTGAGAATAGAGCCCGGCTGCGCGAACCCGTCGCAGGAATTCGGGGTGCAGTGTGACCAATCGTACGCCGTCCATCACGGTCCGGACGAAACTGATCCCGTAGAGCGGCTCGATGCCCGGTGAACAGTCCGCGATAATGCTGATCGTGCCGGTCGGAGCGACTGTCGTCACCGTGGCGTTGCGGAGTCGCTGCCCTTCCGACTCCAAGCGGCTGCCTTTGAAATTGGGAAACAGCCCGCGGTCTTTGGCCAGGTCGGCGGAGGCCGCGTGGGCCTGCTCCCGCAGGAATCGCATGAGCCGCTCGCCCGTCGCCAGTGCCTCGTCGGTGTCATATGGGATGTTCAGCTTGATCAGCAGGTCGGCGAATCCCATGAGGCCCAGCCCGATCTTGCGATTACCCCTCGTGATGGCTTCGATCTCCGGCAGCGGGTACCGGTTCATGTCAATCACATTGTCCAGGAAGCGCACGGCCGTTCGAATCGTCTCAGCCAGGCGGTCGTACTCAATACGAGGGGCGCGCGCGGGCCCGGCGATGAATCGGGCTACGTTGATAGAGCCCAGGTTGCAGGCTTCGTAGGGTAGCAGCGGTTGCTCACTACAGGGATTCGTCGCCTCGATGCGCCCGATTTGAGGGGTCGGATGCTGGGCGTTGATGGTGTCCAGAAAGATCACCCCCGGCTCGCCGGTGTTCCAGGCCGCCTCCACAATCCGGTCGAACACGACCGACGCCCGAACACGGCTGACGGCACGGCCGGTGCGCGGATTGATAAGCGCATAGTCCCGCTGCCGCTCCAAGGCAGTCATGAAGGCGTCGGTCATCCCCACCGACAGGTTGAAGTTCGTCATTTCCTTGGGGTCCTGTTTCACGGCGATGAATTCGAGAATGTCCGGGTGATCCACGCGTAGGATGCCCATGTTGGCCCCGCGACGGGTGCCGCCTTGCTTGATGACGTCCGTGGCTGTATTGAAGATGCGCATGAAGGAGACCGGCCCGGACGCGATCCCGCTGGTCGAGGAGACGCGATCGTTTTGCGGGCGGAGGTGGCTGAAGGCAAAGCCGGTCCCGCCGCCGGATTGATGAATGAGGGCTTGGTGCTTGACGGTGTCGAAGATGGACTCCAGCGAGTCCTCGACCGGCAGCACGAAGCAGGCGGAGAGTTGCTGCAGATCGCGGCCGGCGTTCATGAGCGTGGGGGAATTCGGGAGAAACTCCAGACGGCTCATCATGCGAGAGAAAGCTTCGGCGACAGACGACCGTTCCGTGCGTCTGTCGCTTGCACGGCTCGTCGCACTGGAGGTATACAGGTGCTCGGCTTCCGCGATATTGTCGGCCACTCGTTGAAACATCTGTGCCGGCGTTTCAATCGGGTTGCCAGAGGCGTTCTTGGCCAGGTAGCGGCGGCGCAGCACGGTCATGGCGTTGGCTGACAGGCGGGGTGTGTTGGCTCGAGTGCGCAGCATGACTGTTCCCTTTCCAGGAATATAGATATTATATGGGAATTCGAGCGGGGGTACCATGCCTCTCAGGTGGCAGCCCGCGCGCACTTGCATAAGCGTGACCGACTCAGGCAGAATTCCTCCGTCACACCTGCAGCACGTCGATGAAGACCTACCGCGAAGAGCTCGTCTTCGAGACCAAGACCAGGCGAGCGTATCTCAACATCACGCCGCAGGTGGAAGCGGTCATCCAGAAAAGCGGCGTGAAGGAGGGGCTTGTCCTGGTCAACGCCATGCATATCACGGCCAGTGTCTATATCAACGATGATGAACAGGGGCTGCTGAAGGATTATGATGCCTTTCTCGAAAGACTGGTTCCCCACAGCGGCACCTACCGGCACAACGAAACCGGCGAGGATAACGCCGATGCCCACATTAAGCGGCAGTTGATGGGGCGGGAGGTCGTGGTGGCCATCACCAATGGCCGGTTGGACTTCGGGCCGTGGGAGCAAATCTTCTATGGCGAATTCGACGGCCGTCGTCGCAAGCGGGTGCTCATCAAGGTGCTCGGCGAGTAAAGAAAGGTTCAGGTTAAGGTCGAGGCTAAGGTGAGCGGAGCAACGTGCATTTTTACAACCTGAACCTCAGCCTTGTTTCAAAAGGCTTGCCTACGGCCCAGAACTTTGGCAACATGGCACAAGCAGATGGACGTTACACGTGAATCGTTCCACGTTAATCGTGAAGAGTTGACTTGAAAGCCTCTTGTCGGTAAACGAAGAACGAGCCACGCATAACGATCGGAGGAGGTTCTCATGTTTAATTGGGGTAGGCCCGATCCTCTGACGCGCGATCTGATCCATCTCATCAACGCCCGCCGTCATGACCATGGGGATGCGGATGCGGCGGTTGATACGTTGCAAGCCTTCCTGGAGCAGGGCCGGGAGCAGGAGTTGCTCACCGTGCTGGCGGCGCTCGACGAGGAAATGGCGGAATGGCTGTTCGACCTGGTGGCCGAAGCCGCCTGCTCGGTGATGATCGAAGGGGAGGCTGATGAAAAGCCGGCCTATGCGGTCATGGCGGCGCTCGAGTTGCCGCTCCAGGCCAACCTCAGCGAGCCGCTCAAGTTGAAGATCGATCCCGTGGCCACCGCCGATCTGCTCTACAAGCATCTCCATCTTCCCGCCGGTACCGCAGTGATGGTGGAGCCCCGGCTGCTCACCGACGCCACGCTGGATGTCCAGACCCTGCAGGGGTTGAATGAGCATCTCACGGCGCTCGCGGATTCCCAGCGCCCGCAATCCATCGCCGCACGGCTGTACCCGCCGGTCGAGTCCACTGCCTATCTGATCTTTGAGGTGATCGGGTCGCCGGAGCCCGGGCTGCCGGAGTCACTGGAGGAAACAGATCGCCAGGCACTCCTGGAAGGGCTGGTGACGCAGTGCGCGGAACTGGCCTCCGCGCCACACATGCTGGATGTGCCAGTCTATGCCGCCTACGCACTATTCGATGCGCAGAATGCCGTGAGGCTCCATCGGCTGGCGGACGAGACCGCCGCGGTCTGGCGCGATCTTGATCCTCTCGTGCGGGCCCGCACCATCGTCCACCTCCATACCCAGTGCGGGAACGGGGTCTATATGCCGGTCTGGACGGATCTGTTCGATCCCGAATTGCCGGAGGATCACGGGCCGGCCTGGACCTCGCCGGATGTCTGGGTCTTCACGGCCGACTTGCCGATCGAGTGGCCGGGAGAGATGCTGACCAATCGCCTGCTCGCCGAAGGCTGCACCAGGTTCGAGAATCATATCGTCGAAACCCCCGAGAACTGACTGGCACACTCGCGCGGTGACCATGGACAAGCTGCTCGCGTGCCTTGTCGCCGTTCCGCTCCTGCTCGCCGGCTGTCAAACCCCTGATGGATTCGTGGAAGGCACGAGGTTGGGCATCGTGGCGCGGAGCCCCGTCCAGTTCCCCGTGATTTTTGTGAATTCCTACACAGGTGAAGGCCTCAAGAAGTTTCCGGAAAACGCATGGGCTGCGGTGGATGTGTCAGGAATCATCCCCCCGGCAACAAAAGCGGTGTACCTGTCAGGGCTGTTGATTATCACCCATGGCAAGGCATCAGAGGTGTGCGATCTGACCCTGGCCTATCGGAACTATGGAGATGCCGCCGACCATCCTTACGTTGCACAAACCATCGAAGCAGAGTCCAATGGCGGCCAGCGGACCCCCCATTCGATCTGGATTCCTGTTCGGGAAGGGAATTTCGAGATGAAGTGGCGACGCTCCACCGTGGGTGATTGGCCCGAGCATTGCGCCTATGGAATCAATTTGAACTTGGTGGCATACCTTCGGTAAGGCCTCGGCCATCGCCTTCCCGGCAATAGCCTCTGCCGGTGGAAGTCGTTATCGACCCCGGAATCCTCCGCCTGGACTGCCGAAGGTCGGGCTCCCGAACGTCGAGCTCGGTGCGGAGGGCGCATCCGGTGCCATCTGCTCACGCGGCATGACCGGTGAGTGCGGGGTGAAAGGGAGTATCGGCGCAGGCGTGATCCCTGATGGGGGGGTGGGCGATCCGAACGTCGTGATGGTGCCGGACTGGCTCCCGCCCTGCGGAGAGGTGAACTGGTAGGTCTGGAAGCCGCTTCCAAAATCTATCATGGTGCCTCGGTTGCCATGGGAATCCGAGTACGTGCGGAACCCATTTCCCAGGTCCACGACGGTTCCGCTCGTCCCATCGCTCCCCTGAAAGACGCTGATCTGCGCCCGGGCAAGTCCCGCCGACAGCACGACCCAAACCGCGAGTAGCCTCAGCAGCATTCTCATGGCTCAGCCCTCCTTCAGTCAGGCGACTCTCTGCCCGCCGGTATGCCTCTATCATAACAAACTCGTGAGGCCATGTGGAAACCCTCGAGCGCCCGCTGGACATCGCGCCTGAGCTGGCGTAGCATTGCGTACAGCGTCTCTCGCGCCTGCGCGCTGACCTGCCCGCCGCACGGCTCCGGCAGGCGGGAGCGCTTCGGCGCACAGGTGCGGCGGGCAGGACAGACGCTATTGACGCGAGTTGCATGTTTCTTGGGGCTCAAGCCGGAGCATGAGGTGCCGTGAATAACCATAGGCTTCCCCGCTATGAGGTTCAGCTCCCTGTGGCATTCTCTGGAAACGAAATGGCGGGGGGAGGGGTAGTGACCAGTCTCTCGAAAGAAGGGTGCGCTGTGGCGAGCGATGAGATGGTCTCCCCCCATACGTTTCTGGCCTTGCACCTCCAACTCCCCGAGCAGTACGTCCCGCTGAGGGTCGAGGTAGCGGAGGTCCGGTGGGTGAGCGGAATAGGGTTCGGCCTGCAGTTCCTGCAACTCCGTGCGGAGGAGCAGGAACGGCTCCAGCGATTCATCAAAACACTTGAATCCAGCCAGAATAACTGAAGACAGCCTGCCGCCTCGGAAGCAAGTTCAAAGTAAAAAGTTTAAAGTAAAAAGTTAAGAGGCATGACATTTTTACCTTTTTCCTTTTGCCTTGCCGTCACAGGCATCCCCCCTTCCTCTGTCAATATCTCCTCACCTTCACCTTTTTACTTTTACCTTTTGACTTGCCGTGTTATGGCAGGTAGCGAGTCACAAGGAGTTGGCGGCGGTGTTAGCAGAGCTAGACCGAAAAGGCGGTCGTGATACCCGGTCACGAGTGTTTGGCTGCTCTCCTTCCTTGGCCTCATCTTCGGCCTGCTCTGTGGCAGTCGGTTGTCGGAGGGCCGATCGCTCGATCGTGATGACGATCCGTGCCGGCTCAAGCCCTCGCTTGTCTGGAACCCCGAATCCGTGCAGGACCAACGGCTGAGCAGGGTTGCCAACTTGGCGCGTGACTTCGAACAGGTCTCCGCGCTTCCCCTCACTGGGCTGTCGAAGGACGTTGAAGATTTCAGCAATAAGTTCTGCTGCTGCTGCGGAAAGATCGGCTTGGCCGACTTGGTTCCCCGCCGCCTCACCCTCCGTCCGAGTGACAGGTCTGAGCAGTTCCGCCGCACGCCGATTCATGTGGAGCAGCTTCAGGGAGGACGACAACACGACGACACCCGGGCTCGCGCATCGTTCGGCCGGAGGCGTCACCTGTTCGCAACAGAGGGTGTTCGTGCCCATAACGTTCTCCCTGAGGATAGAAGTTGTGGGGATTTGAACTCGCGGGGCCTAGGCTGATGCCATACGTTCATCGGTTGTGCCCCAGTCGTACGGAGGGGATGGCACACCCCAGAAATTTCCAGGTTTGTTGAGCTCCAGCGCAACGTTCCAGAGAGACATCAGCGTTCCAGCCGGGACTGAGTGGATAACATGAGCAGTGATGGTGCGATTATCGTTGAGGAGGTGGAGACGCAGGCGGGTTCCTGACCTGAAAGGGCGACGAGAGCTGAGCAGACAGCCGTGACCACTCACCTCACGAGTATTCAGGTGCGCGGAAAAGTCAAGTTGAGGATCCAGGCTCACGACGAGAAGCGGAACTGACAGCGAGATCCGTTGACTGCGCCGACGGTCCGAGTTGACGGGAGCAATCGCTGCCATATCCGTGCTCTATCCGTGCTCTTCTTGTGAGGAGGGAAGCGATGTGGACCGACCACAAGAAGGCCTAATGGGCCCCGGTGATCTCATCGCCGATCGTGCCGCAGTTCAGGCACCATCAGCCTTGAAAGCCGGACAAGGAGCCTACCCAACAATCCACAAGGTCCTCATCAACGAACAGTCCGCCACATCGTGGGCGACTCATCATCCCGCCGTCTTGAAAGATCGGGCGGAAGGGCTTGCTGAGGAGTCTGTCTCCCCGGCCTGTTTCGTGGAGGCGACCAGGCCCAATCCCTGCGCGGCTTCACGGTCTCTGTTGCTGCAATGGCGCAAGCGCATGACCGCGCGCAGGGCCAGCCCGTCACGGAGGCCGACTTGATACCTCGTGACCCGGGAGGGGGAAAAATTGTTCCAGTGCTCTGTCCGATCGACACCGTGAAGGGCGTCAGAAAGCCCAGCTTCCTCGGCTTGCCAACCCTCTGCTTCGTCCCGCGTGACCGCCAGGCGCCGCTGATGCTGGCACCATACGATGCGTGTCTGTAGCTCGTTGGCCGCATTCCCCATTAGTCGTCCTCGCCGCGCCGTTGTTGTCCTGGTGGAATTAAGCCTAGGCAAAAACCTGGAGAAAACGAATCCGGTGAATCCTCGCACGAAAGAAGGAAAACACCTGAGAGGTCGAGGAAAAACACTTGCAAAATACCTGGAAAAAGGTGCCAACTAGTCGGAGTGGGTGCTATCCTTCCGGAGAGCCACGAGACCAAGCCTGCGCGACGCGCCTGCGCGCCGAAGCGCTTCAGCGCGCAGGCGCGATCTGCCTGTCCCTTGAGGCTCAAGTCCATGATTGAGGACGGCGTGGAAAGACGCAAGCACCCGCGCTATGAGGTCCAGCTCCCTGTCTTGTTCGACGGAGATCGAAACGGGTCAGGCACCATCAATGACCTGTCGGTCAACGGGTCTCTCATCGTCAGCCCTACTCAGGTGAAGCCTGGAGACCACCTCTCCCTGTGGCTGTACCTCCCGCATGAGGCGGTGCCGATACTCATTCAAGGTGCTGAAGTGCGCTGGTCAGCGGGTGAACGGTTTGGCGTGTGCTTCCTGACACTTCAGCCACACGAGCAGATTCGACTCTCCCAATATCTCAAACGATAGCGTCCGTAGCGTCTCTGGCGTAGAGCGTCGATAGCGTCCGACTTCGGCGAGCTCAGTCGAGCCGTAGCGTCTTTTGCGCAAGAGACCCGTCCGCCGGAGCTCTCCGCCGAAGGCTCCGGCCCGCAGGCGGAAGCCTCTGGAGGGCGGGCGCTGCACGCAACGACGCAATAGACGCGAACGACACGAGTGACGGGTGCCGCTCGGATGAGTCAGATGAGGAGGTTCCGGGTCGCCTTGCTGGGTGGGCTGATAGGCCTGCTCCTGCATGCCTCACCTGTGGCGTCGATCCAACTGGAACAGGTCGTCACGGACCTCTCCAGCCCACTGTATGTGACCAACGCACACAACGGCAGCAACCGGCTGTTCATTGTCGAACGGCCAGGCCGGATCGAAGTCCTTCAACCGGGAGCCACCTCGCCGACTGTTTTCCTCGATATCACTTCAAAAGTGCTGTCAGGCGGCGAGCGTGGTCTACTGGGTCTCGCCTTTCATCCGAATTTCCCCACCAACCGCCGCTTCTTCGTCCATTACACCCAACAGTCCGCCGATCCCAGTTTAAACGGCGCAATCGTCATTGCCTCGTACCAGGTTTCTTCGAATCCCAACATCGCTGACACGACGGAAACTGTGCTCCTTGTCATTCCCCACGCCGATTTTACCAATCATAATGGCGGCATGATCGAGTTCGGCGCGGATGGCTTCCTCTACATTGCGTTGGGCGACGGTGGCTCCGGAAACGATCCCAACAATCGCGCCCAGAACATTGACGATCTGCTCGGCAAGATCCTGCGGATCAACGTAGACGTTCCGATCGGGTCGGTGCCGCAGTATTTGTCACCTCCGGACAATCCCTTTTTCGGCGCTATGCCTGGTCGCGACGAAATCTACGCGTTCGGTTTCCGGAACCCGTTCCGATTCTCCTTCGATTCAGTCACGAGTCTGCTTTTTGCTGGAGATGTTGGGGAAGCGGCGCGGGAAGAAATTGACCTCGTTTCGCTCGGCGGCAACTATGGCTGGCGTGTCTTCGAGGGGACGCTCTGTACGGGCCTCGGCCCGGCGTCGTGCACCGGAGGCACCTTTATTGATCCAATCGACGAGTACGACCACGCGCCGGGACGCTGTTCCGTTATCGGCGGGTATGTGTATCGGGGAACTAGGGGCACCTTCCCTCAGGGTGCTTATATCTATGGTGATTTCTGCACAGGCGAGATCTTTCAACTCTTCCCGCCGATGAGCGGGGGTGCGCGGACTGTCCTACTCGACACCTCCCTGAATCAGCGTCTGTCGTCATTCGGGGAAGATGAAGCAAGAGAGATATACGCGGTGGATCTCCAGGGCAGCGTGTTTCGCCTGAGCAATGGAGGTGCCTCTCCGCCTGGTGGTGGGGGCGGGGGCGGGTGCTTTATCGCCACGGCCGCCTTTGGGTCGCCCCTCGCCGTGGAGGTCCGAGTCCTCCGGGAATTCCGCGACCGGTTCTTACTGACGCATGCGCCGGGGCGGCTGTTCGTGGCAGGATACTATCGGGTCAGTCCCCGTCTGGCGCGCATCATCGCCACGCATGAGCCGCTGCGTGCCGCCACCCGGGCTGCCCTGTGGCCCGTGATCTGGTGGGTAGGTCTTGCGGTCGCATCGCCGGATGTCGCGTACTTCTTCCTGGCGCTTGGCGCGGGTGGTGTTGCGGCTGCGCTGCTAATTTCGTTCTCGTGCCGGCGGGGCCAGCGCGGGCGCGGAGCTTGAGGTCCGCAGCTCTAAACAGCACCGCCCGTCTACCCTTCTTACCTTTCTACCTCTCCCTTTTACCTTGTTGCCTCCGACGGCCTCTCACCGATGGCGTGGACCAGTTGGCGGAGGCGCGTCTCTGCGGCAGGCCACATGGAAATGAACTCAAGTCCGAAGGACCGCTCCTCCGTCCACCGCACCGTGGCGAGCTCAACGACGAGGGGAGACTCGTCACCAGGGAGTTTCAGGCTCAACGAGACATGGTCCCCTGGTTCGACCGTCGCGTCGCTTTCCACTTTGCACCCTTTCATCGACAAATTGGAGACGACCCCGTTTCCCTCGGTGTCGCCGGAGAAGGACACGGGCACCTCCACCCGTGTGAATGACAACTGGAACGGAGACGGAACATGCACTCGCGGATACTTCCGCAACGTCATCGGCCCTCCCTATCGATGGGCTAGCGCTGCAGCCTCATCGGGTGTTGATGATCAGAAGCCGGATTCGGTGAAGGTGTGACGGCCGGATGGCCAGAAACTCGAGGCCGAAGGTGTCCCCCCGCACCCAGCGCACAATGGCTTGATCTACTTGCACGGGCCACGGGTGGTCGGGCAGCATGAGGGACAGCTGCATTTCCAGTCCGACAGCGACGTTGATGTCGGACTCTGCCCTACAGCCTGTCGCCGAGAGATCCAGGATCCGCCCTTCCCCTTGGATCTCTTCGGCGGAAAAAAAGACGCGACCACCCGTCACGTTGGCCCGACGGGCTTTGCGGGATTCCTTCATGCCACCGCTGTAGGGGTTCTCCTGTCCACAGGGGCATGGGCGATCGCCTCCCCTTCGGCAGAATCCCCTTACGCTCCATGAGGGGACACCATCAGGGCTTCGGGTTGGCTCCGGTGCCCTTGAGCACCTGGCGGAGGCGCTCGTCCTCGGTCTCCCCGAGCCGGAGGAAGGCGAGACCGAACGTGGACCCTCGCACCCACCGCACGGCCGCTTCGTCGATCAAGAGGGGCCAATCGAGCCCTGGTACATAGATCCGGAGGTCCACCACCAGCCCCACCTGGACTGAGGCAGGACTCTCCACTCGACAGCCGCCCAGCGACAAGTCGAGAACCGTGCCGCCCCCCTCCAGGATGGTCGCTCCTGAGAATGTACTCCGGAAGTCCACAGGAAACCGCGTGTGCTTGCGTAGATCGATGGTACCTGGTTGGATCGCGCTCAATAAGTCCCGGATTCGCTGGTTTCCGGTGATCGGGCGGGCTTTGACGTAGACTTCGATCCGGGCCCAGGCGGCAGGGTTTGCGCGGCTTTGCAGTTCACGCAGCGTGTGGTCGACCTGCAACCCGGCTTCGTTCATGACTTGGAGAATCTGGCGCCGGATGAGTTGGTAATCTTCCGTGTCTTTCACTCCCTCACGACCCCCTCCATTTCGGCAGCAGGCCTTTCATCTCCAGGTCCTGATCTCAACTATAGCAGATGCTTGGAAACTCCCTATTGCAGAACGGCTGCAAGGCTAGGCCGTCCATGGGGAACTGTCAAGAGAGGCACTGCATTGGCGTCAACACTGTTCACCCTCCCCCGCCTCCTTCCATCTGGCATCAGCCATTAGCTATACGCCATATGTTCTCGTACGCCGTTTCTGGTCTCTCGTCGCTCGTATCTCGTCGTTCGCGTCTGTTGCGTCATCGCGCCTGCGCGCTGAAGCGCTTCCGCCCTCCAGAGGCTTCCGCCTGCGGGCCGGAGCCTTCGGCGGAGAGCTCCGGCGGACGGGTCGGCGCGCAAGCGCGTGGTTGCGTGCCTCGCATCGGTCGCGATCAACGCGAGAGACGCTATTGACGCTATCGACGCCCCTCACGCTTCACGCTTTCAGCCATAGGCCATTCGCTCCCCTCCGCTAGACCGCTTACCGCCGAGCGGAGAAAAGACAGGTTACTGTCTGGCCTTCCTACCGGGTCTTTGGTGTTCAGATGGAAAAGGGTGTTGGTGGCGACGCCAGGGTTTGGAAGGATTTGAGGGAATGCGAACGATCACATGGCCAATTGGACCTCAAGAGCTCTGATCAAGCAACTCTCGCATCTTCCGAGCGAGAACATCCGGCGTAAAGGGCTTTTGGAGAAGTGCCGTCTCCTCCGGATTCGCGCCACCGCAAGTCGCCGCATCCTTATCACCCGATATGAACAGGACCTTCAGCTTCGGATGACGGGCCACCAACTCATGGGCCAATTGACGCCCATTCATTTTCGGCATCGCGACATCAGTGACGAGGAGGTGGATCGGCCCTGCGTGCTGTGTGCTGATGCGGATGGCGTCGTCCCCGTCCCGTGCCGTCAGCACGGTATAGCCGTAGAGCCGCAGCCCATACTGCAGAAGGACTCGCACGCCAAATTCGTCTTCGACGAGCAGAACCGTCTCCGTCCCCTCAGGCAGCCGAGCCTCGGGAATTCTCGTCTTCTCGACCTCGCGAGTGTCGTCGATGCGCGGCAGGTAGATGGTGAAGGTGGAGCCTTGCCCAGCCTTGCTGCGAACGTCGATGTGACCACTGCTCTGTTTCACAATTCCGTAAACCGTGGAAAGCCCAAGCCCCGTGCCTTTCCCCGGTTCCTTGGTGGTGAAGAAGGGCTCAAAGATGTGGGCCTGGGTGTCGGCGTTCATCCCGCACCCGGTGTCACGCACCGCCAGCTTCACGTATTGACCGGATTTGGAAGGAATGAGCTGATGAACCATCGCCTCATCCGGCGTGACATTGGCAGTTTCGATGATGACCTTGCCCCCCTGCGGCATGGCGTCTCGGGCATTGGTGACTAAGTTCATGATGACCTGTTCGAACTGGCCCGGATCCACTTTCACGTGACCGACCGCCGGGTCCAACAGGGTGGTCAGCTCAATGTCGGTGCCAATCAGCGGTCGCAGCATGCTCTCGAAATTGCTCACGATGACGTTGAGGTCCAGCACCTTCGAGTTGAGCACCTGTTTTCGACTGAAGGCCAAGAGTTGGCCGACGAGCAACTTGGCTCGCTCCCCAGCTTTGAGGGTCTCCTCGACCCTGCCGCACATCGGGTTGTTCTGGCCGAGTTCGTTGAGCAGAACCTGGCTGTACCCCAAAATGATCGTGAGGAGGTTGTTAAAGTCGTGGGCGATGCCTCCTGCAAGCCGCCCCATGGCTTCCATTTTCTGCGCATGGCGCAGCTGGTCCTCTAGTTGCTGCAGGACCTCCGTGGTCCGGGTCTGCTCAATTGCCGCAGCCGAAATGGCGCTGACAACGACGAGGATGTCCACGTCATCAAGACTCAACTGGCCCTCGACGCTATTCAGGACTTCGATAACCCCGATCGGCTCTCCATCTCGACGCTTCAGTGGCACCACGATCATATCGCGTGACTGATACCCTGTGAATCGATCGGTCTCCGTAAAATGACGTGCATCCCGCTTTACATCGACGATGACCTCAGGCTGCCCGGAGGTAAAGACGGCACCGGCGATTCCCTTATCCCAAGGAATACCCGTGCCATGGAGGAGGGCAGCCTTTTCTCCTATCACGTAGCGAAAGACCAGCTGGCGGGTTGTAGGATCGGCGAGCAGGACCGACCCAGCATCGGCCCCAATGACATCGAGCGCCACATGGAGAGTATGGCGGATCAACTCGTCAGTATTGGAATACTGGAACAGAGCTTCGCTGACCCGACGCGCCGCGTCCAATTGCCGTTCTCGAAGGACCAAGAGCTGATCTCCTCGCGGACGTAGTTTCCGGCGTCGATCCTGGTCGAAGGCCGGCCAGAAGGAATCGTCTCGGGTTGACATGGCATTCCCGAACTGTGCGAGCGTGTTCCCTTTTTCGCCTATTTCATCATGTGCCATGCGATTGACCTTGCGACCTCCTCATGTAAATGAACCCTTTGGGTGCGGGCAATGCCAATAGAAGCCGGCACCGGTCTTGAGCATCCGCGACATACCAAGCCTACTGGAACGACCCCTTAGGTCCTATCCCTCTTAAGGAGTACTGTCACCCAACTATAGGCTGATGGGAGGAGGAGACGGCGTGGTCTTTCTCTGCCTAAGCCACATGTCGGCCTGGACGGGCTTGGCTCAAGGATTCGACCAGTCCCCTCGAAAGCCGAGGACGCATGACACGCACCCTGTGCTGAGCGGTCTCGATTCTGAATGAGAAGTGGTGGGAGCCAACCATACCTACGGGTCCGACCGTTCACCATTGACCATTTCTGCATTCGTCCCTTTGACCTTTACCCTTTCATTTGCCCCTTCCGGCGCTCCTCGCCATCCACCATGAGCTCCTGTTTCCAAGCCATCAGCCATAGGCCATTCCTCACTCAGCTCTCATTACTCATCACTTAGCCCTGCCTCTTTCGCCCTTTTCCCTTGCCGCCTCCGGCGGCCCCCCTCCGTCACTTTTACCTTTTAACTTGCCGAGCCTGCGGCTCGGCCGGCCCGCTGGACATCATCCGTAAGGTGACGTAGCATCGCGTGCAGCGCCTCTAGCGCAAGAGACGCCGGACGCGACAGACGCAAGAGACGCTATTGACGCTCTGCGCTAGAGACGCTGCGTGAGGGCGCTGTGGAAAGACGCAAAGACCCGCGCTATGAAGTCCAACTCCCAGTCTTGTTCAACGGGGATCGAGGAGGGTCGGGCACTGTTGTAGACCTCTCGGTCAACGGCTGTCTCATCGCCAGCCCCACTCCGGTGGAACTGGGAAATTACCTCTGCCTGTGGTTGTACCTCCCGCATGACGCAGCGCCGATTCTCATTGAGGGCGCTGAAGTGCGCTGGTCTGCAGAAGAAGGGTTTGGCGTGCATTTCCTGACACTTCAGGCGGACGAACAGATTCGGCTCTTCGAATATCTCAATACGATCGCGACAACGTGATAGTGGAAGGGAGGCGGGGGACTCTAGACGGGCAGACGGCCAAGCAGACGACTCACTCACCCCCGGTGAGAGGCATCTCTTTCTGGGTTCCACCCTCCATATAGTTCGCTCCACTTTGGCGGTTCCCATCCCATTACCCGTATGCCTGACATGCGGATAGATACAATCTTGGCGTTCGTCATGGGGATTGTCTTAGTGTGGCTCTTCTGGCACAGCGACTGACCCAAGCGGAGGCGTGCTTGTCCGACATTCCCTGTCAGGAACCCCCACGTAACTGATCGGCGAGCGCCTGGATGGTGAGCGGGGCACACCCTTCCGCCCGGTTGTTCACCAGCACATAGGCCCGTCGGTTCTCCGCCACCGCTTGCCGCACGAGCGTGACCGCTTCTGCCCGCATGGCCGGGAGTGGGGCATTGATCTTGTTATAGGGTTCCGCCATCCTCACCGCCGTTTCATACTTGATGCGGAGCGGGGTCAGCAGACGGAAGAGGACAAAGGGGGCCGTGAACTCCTCGGACAGTTTCCTGTGCTGCTCGGCGAGTGGAGGCATGTAGGTCCAGTGATTGTAGACATGGCTCACCGCGTGGGCCTTGAGGAGGCGCCAGTAATCTGGTCCAAGGAGACGCTGGTTCCGAACTTCGACGGCGTAGGAAAAGTCCGTTGGCAACTCGCCCAGAAACGCGTCGAGGCGTTGGAGAAATTCCTCCGGCTCAATTCCTGTGCGTTGGAACTCAAAGATGAAGGGACCAGTATGGTCCTTGAACACCTGGCGATAGGAGGGGAGCACGAGCTTGTTGAACAGCCGGGCATCAAGGAAGCGAGCGTTCGACTGGCCCGCCTTCTCGCCGTAGCGCTCCAACGCCGGGTACTGCGGAATGGTCAGTTCCTCCCACACCTTGGAGCACATGTCGAAACCTGGCGGAAGCTGTTGGGAGTACTGGGCGAGTTGGTGATCCGTGGCGGGGCGGTAGAAGGTGGCGTCCAAGCCCACAGTGCGGAACAGCGGCGCTCCGTTGTACTCAAAGTGGGTATACTCAGCAAGACAGTCCTTCTTGAAGCGCCCCTTGGGATAGGCCTTGTGGTAGACAAGACCTTGCCAGCCTTCGTAGGCCCAGGTGGACGTGCCGAATCGAATCAGCGGCGAGAGAGCCATATCCGTCCCGCTTGCGCTTGTTGCGAGAGAGGACTATTCTGCCTGGGGTTCTCCTCAGGAGCAATCCAGATTCTCGGCCCTGTCAGCGGAAGGATGAACGAGGACGGGAGACGAGGCGACCTGAGGCCACCAACAACAAGATTAAGGATCAGAGCATTGCGAAGTAGCACTGCGAGTCCTCCACCCCGGATTGTGCCGCCGGCCCCTGTGGCTGGCTAGCTCAGTAGACGGTTCCCATGGAGCTTCGACAGTCTCCACGCCTGCGAGTTCGATTTCGTACCAGCTTCTCCGCCCCGGAGATGGCCGCAGGCGAAGGGCTCATCAAGGATATCTCGCTGGGGGGATGTCGGGTGGAGACCAGCATTCGGGTTCATCTTGGCACGGAGATGGAACTGCGGATTGCCGTACCGCAGGGGCTGACGCCAGTGGCAGTGGACCGGGCCGTGGTCCGGTGGGAACAAGGCCGAGAATTCGGCGTGGCCTTTCTCTTCTTGCGACCCTCCGAGCAGGAACATCTCCAGAACCTGCTCAGCGAGTCCGGAAGTAGTCCCAAACAGGAAAAGAGTGCCTGATGGGGCCGATTGCGTCCATCGCGTCAGTAGTGTCTGTAGCGTTGATAGCGTCTGACTTCGGCGAGCTCAGTCGAGGCGTAGCGCAATAGACCCGTCCGCCGGAAGCCTCTGGAGGGCGGGCGCCGGACGCGACAGACGCAAGAGACGCTATCGACGCGCTTGGCGCTTCCCGCTTCCCCCCATCTGCCGTTCTTCACTCAGCACTCATCATTCCGCACTGCCCCGTTTGCCCTTTTCCCTGGCCGGCCTCCGGCCGGCCAGGGACCTGGGTGTTACCTTGGAAGGACCATGCGACCCAAACAGGGGTTGCCGACGCATTCAGGTGTGACCTTGCGTAGGGAGTTTCTCGCGCCGATGGGGATCAGCGAGATGAAATTGGTTAAAAGTCGCCACGCGAACAGGCGGGCGATCAACCACGAGCCCATCCGCACTCGCAGACCCACGGCTCTTGGGGAGACGCTTTGTGGAGCCAGCGGCCACACTGCGGACAGTGTCGGGTCCATTCATACAGCAGCCGGTCCATAGAGAAATGAGGGTGAGTCATGTGAAGGTCTTCTAACGGATCTGTCGTCTTCTCAACCAGGCTCGCTCACTCCAGCGAACTGGCCTCATCCTCCGCCAGAAGTTGCCCCACAAGACCATCCCCACACACAGCAGGGTGAACACGGCAACGTACAGCAGCAGCAGCAGGACCCATTCTGTGAGTATGAGTTTCATGATGCATGACCTCCTTCCCTGCCTATCAGGCCCAATGGCCCGCCGGATGTTGCCTCTATTCAATTCATACGGCAGGCCGCCATGAGGCGCAATGCATCCAAGGAGGGGTCTGACCACCCCCGAAAGGTGCATGCGCGCAGGGAACAGAGCCTCACGCTCCTCCCAAATGGTCAGGAATCCCGCACCTTTTCGTGATCCGCTTGGGCAAGTGCTACACTCGTGATGACAGCCAGCTTGCCACTGCGTGAAGACCGTGTTGCAGCTCGAAGCCCACAATGCCTGTCAGAGAGATCGCGGGGCATCGTGTCAGGTTGGAGGAGTAACAGATCGGAACGGCGCCATCACGCGCGGCTGGAGCCTGGAGGAGGCTGATCCCTATGAAGGACCGTCGCCGGCACTCACGTGTGCCAGTGCGCTACCTCGGCACCTTCTCGACGATGCAGCGCGCGGCGGGCGAAGGCATCGTGCTGGACCTCTCGCTAGGCGGGTGTCGAGTGGAAAGTTCCAGGGACGTCCGACTCGGGACAGAACTCGCTCTGCGCATTTCGGTGCCGAATCAGGTGGCCCCGTTGGCGGTGGACCAGGCCATTGTCCGGTGGGGACATGGGCATCAGTTCGGTCTGTGCTTCATGAGCCTGCGTCCCGAGGAGCACGCGCGCCTGCGTCGTCTCGTGGCGTAGCCACGCCCGGGGGCCGCCTGTCCTCCGGTTGAAACCCAGTGTCGTCAACACAAGGAGTGGAATCCATGCAGACGAAACCAGCCACCGTCCATCCGAATTCTTCACTCCAACCCGGAACGATTCTCCTCGTTGAGGATGACAAAGGCGTGCGCGATCTCGCGCGAACCGTGCTGCTGCAACGGGGCTATACGGTGCTGTTTGCCGGGGATGGCGATAAGGCGCTGAAAGTCGCTCAGTTTCACGTCGGCCCGATTGATCTCCTGGTCACTGATGTAGTGATGCCCGGCCTGAGCGGACCTCAACTCGCCGAACGGATGCGGGCTCTGCGACCCCACCTTCGCGTGCTGTTCATTTCAGGAATGGTGCACGAAGCAACCGTCAAGGGCCCGGCGCTGGCTGAAGGAGGGTTTCTGAGCAAACCTTTTCCTGGGGAGGCGCTGATCGGAAAAGTCCAGGAGATCCTGGCAGGTTCAGCCTTGAAATGAAGGATCGCTGTTCCCGGCCAGCAGGCGGAGCTCCCACAGCCGCCACTTTCGTCGCTCGTGTCTCGTGAAGCGTATCTCGTCTCACGCGTCTGTTGCGTCTCTCGCGTCTGTCGCGTCGGTGCGTCCATCGCGTCTGTCGCGACCAACGCGTTCAGCGCCCGCCCTCCAGAGGCTTCCGCCTGCGGGCCGGAGCCTTCGGCGGAGAGCTCCGGCGGACGGGTCTCTTGCGCAAAAGACGCTACGGCTCGACTGAG
>VBOJ01000009.1 GCA_005877775.1 Nitrospirota bacterium
ACGACAATTTCCTGAAGTCCTTCCATCTGACCCATGAAAAGCTGGGGCAGCTCATCATTCGGGAACACCTCGGCCCGATCATTCGGAAGATCCGGCGAAGCCCGTCGGGGCCGTTCGCTAAAGGCGAAGAGCTGGACGCCGATCAAATCGCGCATCTCATCCTCAAGGAGAAGGGCAAGGACAACTCGCAGATGCCGAGGTGGCTCACTTGCCTACAGCCGGTCATCTCCGGGAGCTATACGGGGGATAACCTGGACTATGTCCTTCGCGACTCGTACATGTGCGGAGTGGCGGTCGGCCCAGTGGATCTCAGCCGGCTCATCCATTACACCATGATCACCGACAAAGGCTTCACCATCCACAAGACCGGCCTGCCCGCGCTCCAGATGTTCCTGAACACACGGATGTACCTGTACTCCAATGTGTACTACCACCGGACCACGCGGGCCATCGACATCCACTTGCGCGATATTTTCGGCGACACCATGCGGCTCCTCTTCCCGCATGATCCCCGAAAGCAGATGGATGAGTACCTCACGCTCACCGACTGGTCCTTACTCGAAGAAGTCCGAGGATGGAGCAAGTCCCGGCACTCGATGCGACGAGGCCTCGGCGAGGAGTGGGCGCGCATCTTGGGCCGAGACATCAAGTGGAAGATGGCCTACAACACGGTTCTGAAGGAGAAAGGCCAAGAACGGGGGATGGATTTTCCGAGTCACGAGCAGTTCGAGAAACAGATCCAAAAGGAGTTGCCGACCAGATTGCACAAGCTGCCCTTCCGGGTAGATATGGCCCCCTTGGATCCGCGACCTGACCCCAAGGACACGCGTGGCATGCCTCTCTTCGTCTACGATTCGGGCACACACACCGTCTTAACGGAACCACTGGAGGAGTTCCTGGATCTCTTGCCGACGCGCCTGATCCAATTCCGCATCTACGCCCTCAATCACGACACGGATGCGGACCTCTCGCGGGCCGCGGCTACTGTGCTGAACAAGACCCCCTCCAGCATCGAGACGAACATCTGATCTGGATGCTGAAAAAGGCTTCCATTTTGCCTCGGTCGCTCAGACTGAGCACCAGCCACCTCACCGGCCCAGCACCGATTGCGCGTCTCACCCGTTGCATGAGGGCAGGCAACGGGTACCAGGCAATGGTTACCTGCCGCACAAACCGAGACCCGCCTTGCAGGTGAAGGCTCTTTCGTCGCGTCCTGCGTTCTGCGGCACCAGCGGAGGTTTTTGTATCAGGGACTTGTTGTAGTTGGGGATTGACTTCGAAGTCGAAAAGAAGCGAGGAGAGGTCCTGATCAATGCCTCACAGAGGGTTAATTATTCTTCTGTAACGGCTTCGGGGTCGAGAGGAGGTAGCGGGCGTCCCGCTTATCCTCCCACGTGTCCTCAAAAAGTCCGTAGCCACCCCACCCACTCCCCCACCCACGCAGATAGAGGGCGGCAAGGACAGGCTCTACTCCCTCTGAGGCTTCTTGGTGAGCTGGTACCTCATCGGAGACCTGACCGACAACGATCAGTCGAGACCAGTCCCGATAACCCTTGGGGAGATCCTTCGCGAGAACCTTCACCCAATAGTGCCCGGCCTCAGGCCCTTCGGACGATACAGGCATATGGGGGATGTAATCAGCGTCAAGCGGCCGGTTCTTCACTCGCAGCCAGATGCGATCTTCCCCCTGCTTCTGGTCAATCACGACTCCACCCAAAATAACCACTTTGCCTTTATAAGCGTCCGGATGGCTGGTGAGAGCCGTGAGCGTGACGCCCGGCTCGGCTTGCCTCACAAACTTGCTCGGGATGGTCGCGCAGGCGTTGAACCCATTTGCCACGACGACTCCAACAAGCGTCGGGAGCCACAACTGGCTTGAGGATCGAGTCGCTTGATACCTGATGTGACCGTGCCTGCTGGTCATTGTGTGTTCCTCCATCTCTGAACCCTCATGTATGTCGTCGCTCAGTGGGTGCTCACCTCCTGAGGGGCGGAGGACGTCATGCCACTGAGAGGAAGCTTGAGGAGTGCGAAGGGATCGACGCGGGCCCCATTGAGCCGGACTCCCCAGTGAAGATGAGGGCCGGTCGCGCGTCCGGACTGCCCTACTTTCCCGATTATCTGCCCGCGCTTAACCGGCTCGCCGTCGCGCACCGTCACCTCCGACAGGTGAAAATACATGGAATAGAGGCCCAAGCCATGATCTACAAAGATTCCTTTGCCTGAAAAAAAGTGATCCACCGTCAAGCGTGCAATCCCGTCGTTCGTCACCACGACTTCCGTCCCGAGGGGAGCGGCGATATCTTCTCCATTGTGAGGGCTATGCGGCTGACCGTTAATAATTCGCGTACGTCCGAACGCCCCCGTGCTCGGCCCTTGCACCGGCTCGATAAAACGCTCCCCCCAGAGTCGTTCCCTGGATACTGCGTCCAAGACGGCCTTCACCTGCTCTCGTTCGCCCTTGACTCGCACTGAACTGTCCTCATCCAGATCAACCTTGTCCTTCGGAAGCGTCAGATGCTGGACCGGATATTTCTCCTTCATCACCAGGACGTTGAAGCTCAACCGATTTACTCGGTCTGCAGAACGCGCCTCGACCGCCAGCTCGTGTGTACCTGGTGGATCTTGCAGATCGATGCCGACCAACCCCACAAAGTTCCCGGCTGGTCCGGAAACAGGATCTCGAAAGAACGGAATGCGACGACCCAGGAACCGTCCCACCACCTCAGCTGCTTGACCATCGGCCGGCACCCTCACGATGAGTACGTGGCCCTGCTTGCCGCTGAATTGCCCGTCGGTTCCGCGTGTCTCGTGAGGAGCGCTTGGCAGGAGATCAACCGGAAAGACGCTGGCCAGCAAGACGACCATGCTGATCGCGAGGCGATCGATTCGGCTCTTGGCGTGTGGGACCTGGCTCATGGTCTTGACTATCATCGGTAGAACCGGAGGCCGGCCACTTGCGAGACCAATTCCTCCACCCGCCGGTTCACCGCGCTGAACGGATCCATGCACAGGATGGTCTCTTCCCAGTACCCGTTGAGCTTCAGGTACGTCCAATCGACTGTATAGGATCGGTTCTTGGCCCTGGCGAACCGGATGAAGTCTCCGCGTACCTTCGCCCGCGTCGTCTGGGGCGGAACGGACATGGCACGCTGGACTGCCTCCTCATCCACGATGCGTTCGATCATGTCCCGCGACTCCATTAAATAATAGAGCCCTCGGGTCCGTTTGACGTCATGATACTGGAGATCCATCAGAAACACTCGCGGATCATCCCACCCGCATCCTTTCTTGTCAACGAACGATTGGATCAGCAATCTTTTGCTGACCCAATCAATTTCCTGCGATAACTGCATCGGGTCATCTTCCAGGCGATCCAGCACGCTGCTCCACCGGGCCAGCACATCATCCATGATGGGATCGTGCGATTGCGTGCTCAGATAGTCATGCGCTCGCTCCAAGTACACCCGCTGGATCTCAATGGCGCTCACCTGCCGGCCATCGTCCAGCTTAACCTTCTTCTTGAGCGTCGGATCCCGGGAAATCTCCCGGATCGCCTTCACCGGATCCTCCAGCTCCATCCCGCTGACGGTGTATCCATCCTCGATCATGGAAAGGACCAGTGCGGCTACTCCCACCTTGAGATAGGTGGTATATTCGGACATGTTCGAATCGCCGACGATGATGTGAAGCCGCCGGTACTTTTCGGCGTCGGCATGAGGTTCGTCCCTCGTATTAATGATGCTGCGGGACGACGTGGTCGAGGAGGAGGTCTTCTCGTGGATATGCTGGGCTCGCTGCGAAATGAAGTACTGCGGCTTGCCCGACACCTTCAGCACCTTTCCCGAGCCGGAATAGATCTGGCGCGTCACAAAGAACGGGATGAGCTGTTCGGTCACCTTCCAGAAATCCACATCCCGTCGCATCAGATAATTTTCGTGGCAGCCGTAGGTATTTCCCAACGAGTCCGTGTTGTTCTTGAAGATGTAAATTTCCCCTGACAGTCCCTCTTCCCGCAGACGATCCTCGGCCGCGGGAAGACAGGCCTCCAGCAAACGTTCCCCCGCCTTGTCGTGTATCACGAGGTCCAGGATGTTGTCGCACTCAGGGGTGGAATATTCCGGATGGCAGCCGGTGTCCTGATAAAACCTCGCGCCGTTGACCAGAAAGGCGTTCGACGGCCAACTATTGGGGATGAGTCCCTCGAAGATGTAGCCGAGGACTTTCTCCATCGGCAGGTAGATCCGGCCGTTGGGCGAGAAGATCAGGCCGTACTCGTTCTCAAGGCCGAAGATACGCAGCTTCATGGGCACATAACAGGGTGCGGATGTGGCACATCATCAGCATACACTGCCCCACAGGGTTCTTCAACATCAGCGCTGGTTGCAGCGAGGGCGGACGGAGGATAATCAGGCGAGGAGCTGGCGTGATTCGGACGGTGGAATACGGCGGAACTTGCGACCCACGCGAGTACGATCCAGCGCCGCGACTTCGAGCCCCTCGAGTGGGAGCTTCTGGTTGGTGCCGCTCTCCAGCGTCGCGACGCACAGAGAAAGAGCGGCTTTCAAGGTCAGAGGGTCGGTTTTGTATCGCTCCTTGAGAAAGACCTGCAGGGCTTCAGCCCGCCCACCAATCGCCGCAAAGCCTCGTTCGTCAAAAATGCTTCCGTCGAACGAGATACGATACAGTTCGTTGGCATGCCCGGATTCTCCCACCTGCGCGACCAGAATTTCGACCTCCAACGGCTTGAGCTCCTGACTGAAGATGGTACCCAGGCTTTGCGAGTAGCCGTTGGCCAGGGATCTCGCCGTCACGTCCTCACGGCTGTACATGTACCCCGTGAGATCGGCATGTCGGATACCGGCCTTGCGCAGGTTCTCGAACTCGCTGTATTTGCCGGCGCCGGAAAACGCGATGCTGTCGTAAATTTCAGAAATCTTGTACAAGGAGGCACTGGGATTGTCGGCGACCAGCAACACGCCGTCCGCATATTCCATCGCGATGATGGACCGCCCCTTGGCGATGCCTTTCTTGGCATACTCCGCCTTATCCTGCATCATCTGTTCGGGAGAGACGTAGTAAGGCAACGGCATGGCTAGTCCCCGTTCTTGCGCTCTTCAATCAGCGCGGCATAGACGATTCCGATGCGCTGGTCGTCCACGTCCGTAATACCGTCAGCACCAACCAGCTTGGCGCTTGGATAGATGCCCCGCACGAGATCAGGCCCACCGGTTCCGACATCCTCTTCCGCCGCATTATAGAGCGCGAGCAAGGCAGTCCTCAGTGCGTCCTGTTCGGAAAGGTTTTTCCGAAAATGCTCTCGCATCGTGTTCCGCGCATCCTTCCCGCCGGATCCGATGGAATGGTAGTCCGATTCCTCATAGCGCCCGCCCGTGATGTCGTATTTGAAAATTCGTCCCTCCGCCCGCTTGAGATCATAGCCCACGTAAATCGGGAGCACGACCAGCCCCTGAAACACCATCGGGAGATTCGCCTTGACCATTTGGCCCAGTTTGTTCGCTTTTCCTTCACACGACAGCTGGATCCCTTCGAGTTTTTCATAATGCTCGAGTTCTGTCTGAAAGAGTTTGGCCAGCTCGAGGCAGGGACCTGCTGCGCCGGCAATAGCGATCGCCGAGTGGCCGTCAATCTTGAAGACTTTCTCCATGCGACGACCGGCGATCTGAAACCCCTCAGTCGCCCGCCGGTCCCCTGCAATCAGCACGCCTCCCTGATATTTAATCGCCAAGACCGTCGTGCCGTGAGTCATGGGCGGGACAAGAGACCCCCGGCCCTCATCGGGCACAAGCGGCGATGACGAGGACATCCCTGCCCGGCTGGCCGGCACTAAATCGGGGCGCTGATGAGCCAGGTAGTCGAAAAAACTTGATCCGTAATCGTCCGGAAAGAGCGGCACGTCTATGTCTCCTTCAGCCCCAGCTCGGCCGGCGCGTGAGGTCGGATACCGCAGCCTATGCGTCGGGGCCAGCTCGGGAGGTAGGGGTCAGGCGGTTAGCTTGGCGAGTAACGACTCCGCCGAATCGGATCCCTCCAGAAGCTCACGAGTGAGAGACTCGGTCCCGCGCAGAGGTTCCATCAACGGGATCTTCTTGATCGTGGTGTTTCCCACGTCGAACAGGACGGAGGTCCAGCTTCCGGCGTAGACCTCTCGCGGAAACTTCTTGAGACAGTTTCCCCGGAAGTAGGCCCTGGTGCCGGTTGGCGCCGTATGCTCCGCCTTCGTCACTTCGCTCTCCAGAAGCAACCGCTCGACCATGTTGCTGCGCTCCAACGTGTAGTACAACCCCTTTTCAGGTCTGACATCGTGGTACTGGAGATCCAAGAGCAAGATCCGAGGATCGTTCCAGCCGCACCCTTTCCGATCCATGTAGGACCGGATCATCTGTCGTTTAGCGATCCAGTCCAGCTCGCGCACCAGCAACACGGGATCTCGTTCGAGCTTGTCCAGCACCTCTTCCCAGCGCACCAGGACATCCTTGGTAACCTGAGCGAGCTCATGGCAAGCAAAGTAGTCAATCGCTGCCTTGTGGTAGGCTCGTTGGATTTCGATGGCCGACGTGACGCGCCCATCGGCCAGCTTCAGCGTCCCTTTCAGGTCCAGGTCTCGCGAGACCTCCTTGATCGCCCGAACCGGATCTTCCAAATCCAGTTTCGGGAACTCCACGCCAGCTTCGACCATTTCCAGCACGATCGCGAGCGTCCCGACCTTCAGATAGGTGGACAATTCGGCCATATTGGAGTCGCCGACGATCACATGGAGTCGGCGGTACTTGGCCGGATCGGCATGGGGTTCATCACGGGTGTTGATGATCGGCCGCTTGACCATCGTATTGAGATCCACCAGACACTCGAAGAAGTCGGACCGCTGGGAGATCTGGTAGTCCACGGAGCCCGTCTGGTTTTCCGCTCCGACCTTTCCCGCCCCCGCATAGATTTGCCTGGTCACCAGGAACGGCACCAGCACCTGCACGATCCGGTCGAAGGGGACCGAGCGGGCGATCAGAAAATTCTCGTGGTACCCATAGCTGTTCCCCTTCCCGTCCGTATTGTTCTTGTAAACGAGGAATTTTTCGCCGCCGCGCGCCCGGGCCATCGCGTCAAGACACGCGGCGAGGATACGCTCGCCAGCACGTTCGAACGCCACGAGCTCCCGGGCATTTGTGCATTCCGGCGTGGAATATTCGGGATGGGCGCCATCCACGTACAGACGGCCGCCGTTGGACAGGAGCTTGTTCAGCAGACGGTTGTACTCAGGACCGGGCCGTTCGCGTTCACCTTCTACCTCAAACCCCCGGACATCCAGCAGCGGGTTCTCGTTCTCGTAGTCCCAAATGGCTTGGGTCGAGGGAAGCGCCGGGTAATGCCCGATCAACTGGATCGAGTTGGACACCGGATCGAGCGCGTCCGCGTCTCGCGCCGCGACGCCAAACTCGGTTTCCGTCCCCAACACGCGTGGTATCAGCATCGCTCCCTGTTTCCTAATCGGAGGTCAGAAATAATGCCCAGTGCTGATCGTTTCGATCTGTCTGGATTCGGTTGAGCCGGCCGTGATGGTCCGGACATGGACAATCTTTTCGCCTTTCTTCCCGGCGATCTTGGCCCAGTCGTCCGGATTCGTCGTATTCGGCAGATCCTCGTGCTCTTTGAACTCGTCCCGGATGGCCCGAAGCAGATCCTCCCCCTTGATGCCTTTCTCGTTGGTGGCGATCGCTCGCTTGATGGCATATTTCTTGGCCCGCGACACAATACCTTCGATCAACGCACCGCTGGCAAAGTCCTTGAAGTAGAGGATCTCCTTTTCTCCGCTCACATAGGTGACTTCAAGGAACTTGTTTTCCTCCGACATCGCATACATGCCCTCCACAGTCATCACGATCAGTCGGTCAACCAGCGCGCGACGATCCCCGCCATGACGCTCGACCTCCTCAGCAGCAAACGGAAGGTCCTGAATCACATACTTCGAGAAGATCTCCCGCGCAGCCGCCGCATCCGGTCGAGAGATCCTGATCTTGACGTCCAACCGGCCGGCTCGGAGCACAGCCGGGTCAATCAGATCCTGCCGATTGCTGGCCCCGATCACGATCACGTTGCGAAGCCGTTCGACCCCGTCGATCTCCGACAAGAATTGCGGGACGATGGTGGATTCGATGTCGGAGGAGATGCCGCTGCCGCGGGTGCGGAACAAGGCATCCATCTCGTCAAAGAACACGATGACCGGGTTGCCGTCGGCCGCTCGCTCCTTGGCTTTCTTGAACACCTCCCGGACCTGTCGTTCGGACTCTCCGACATACTTGTTCAGCAGCTCTGGGCCCTTCACGTGGAGGAAAAAGCTGCGGACCTCTTTTCCGGTAAGATGACCGAGTTTTTTGGCGATCGAATTGGCGACCGCCTTGGCGATCAAGGTTTTTCCGCAACCGGGCGGGCCGTACAACAGCACGCCTTTGGGCGGGCTGAGCTGGTGCTCCGCGAAGAGTTGCGGGTGGAGGAACGGCAACTCGACCGCGTCGCGGACCTGCTCGATCTCCTTCGACAGCCCCCCGATGTGGTCGTAGCTGACGTCGGGCACCTCCTCGAGTACTAACTCTTCCGCCTCTGATTTCGGCAGCTTCTCGATGACGTACCCGGACCGAGGGTCGTAGAGCAGGTGATCCCCGACACTAAGCCGCTCGGCGAGCAGCGGCTCGCCGAGTTCCGCGACTTTCTCTTCGTCGAAATGCAGGGTGACAAGGGCGCGCTTCTCTTCCAGCAGATCCTTCAAGCGAACCACTTCCCCTTGTCCGTCGAAGCCGCGGGACTCAATGACGTTGAAAGCCTCATTGAGGACCACCTCCTGACCCTTTCGCAACTCCTTCGCCTTGATTGAGGGGTGGAGGTTCACTTTCATCTTCCGACCGGCGACATACACATTGGCGGTCTTGTCGTCGTTGAGGCTGGAAAAAATCGCGTAGGTGGAAGGCGGGGCCGTGAGTTTGTCGACCTCCGCGCGCAGCGCTTCAATCTGCGCCTTCGCTTCCTGAAGCGTCGTGGCCAATTTGTCGTTCTGCCTGTTGGCCAGCTCGAGCTGATACCGCGAGTGATGAAGCTGTCGTACTTCCTCCTCCATCGATTGGATTTGGATGCGGAGTTTTTCCAGCTCTAGCCCCTGTTCGTCGTGTTTTTTCACAGAGCCAGACTCCCCGTCCGATAACCGTTCCGTGATTTTTTTGACCGACTCGCGGATGGTGTTGAGCCGACTGAGACCCCGCTTGGACTCAGCCATCGCGCCACTCCCCCGCTACGCGACAACCAACACACCGTCACATGGAGACTTGACGGGATTGTATCACCCAGATTTCAATGGGTCAACAGTCAGGCCATCAACGGCACGCATCAAACGCGCCTGCGGCGCGCAGCGAGATCGCAGTGAACGTTACACGCCGGTCACTCTCGGTTATAACGGGGCGGTGACCGCATCGAGCAGGTCGCGCGTGGCAGACGCGACACACTCGGCAGTGAGGATGGAAGAAATCCCGGCGACCCCGAATGCGCCCGCGCGTCGCACATCGTGGACGCGAGAGACCGTGATCCCACCGATGGCGAAGACCGGTATCCGGCACCGTCTGGAGGCTTCCTGGATCGGAGGAAGACCGATCGAAGGGCCATAGGCGCGCTTCGCCGAGGTGTCGTACACCGGACCTAACACCGCAAAGTCTGCTCCTTCCGACTCGGCCCGCAGGACCTCGTCCACGGAATGGGCGGAGACACCGATCATCCGATCAGGTCCGAGGAGCCGGCGCACGACCGCTACCGGAAGGCTGTCAGAACGAAGATGCACGCCATCCGCCCCGAGCGCCATCACGAGATCCACCCGATCGTTGATCAGTAACCAGGCGCCGTGGTCACGCGTCAAACGGAGCATCTCCTCAGCCAGAAGAAGCAAGGGACGTGTTGCAAGGTCTTTTTCCCTGAGCTGCACCGCGCGCAGACCAACCCCTAAGGCTTCGCGAAGCAGGGGGACGAGCGGCCGCCCGCCGGTCTGGTGACGATCGGAGACAAGATAGAGGGAAAACTCAATGCGGGGCATGGTCCGTGAGGCGTCAGGGGTAAGGCGTGAGGTGCAAGACGAAGGATCGGTCTGTTCACCTTACGCCTAACGCTTCACGCCTCACGTCGCTACAGCATGCCTTCGATCGGGCTGCTGGCGGTCGCATAGAGCTTCTTGGGTATCCGGCCGGCTTTGAAGGCCAGCCGACCGGCCTCCACGGCATACTTCATTGCCTCGGCCATGGCGATGGGATCCCGAGCGCCGGCAATGGCGGTATTCATGAGCACTGCGTCGGCGCCATATTCCATCGCGAGCGCCGCGTCGGACGCAGTGCCGACCCCGGCATCGACAATAATCGGAACCTTGACAGTCTCGAGAATGATCTTGAGGTTGTATGGATTGCGGATGCCGAGTCCGGACCCGATCGGCGCGCCCAACGGCATCACGGCTTGGCATCCGACATCGACCAGTTTTTTCGCGACGACGGGGTCATCGTTCGTGTAGGGCAGCACGATAAACCCTTCCTTGATCAGGATTTTGGCCGCCTCGATCAGTCCCGCGGTGTCCGGAAACAGCGTGCGCTCATCACCGATCACCTCGAGTTTGACCAGATCCGACACACCAGAGGCCCGCGCCAACTGCGCATACCGCACGGCATCCTCCACCGTATAGCAT